>CAZRPT010000100.1:0-13061 GCA_964601985.1 uncultured Verrucomicrobiota bacterium | reverse complement strand
CACCGACGGCACGATATCAGCGACCGCGCCGGGAAAATTCTCGAGCCTCATCTACCCGGAAGAAAGGGAACATGGGGTGGAATTGCCCGCGATAACCGTCGTTTCATCAACGCCGTATTTTGGATCCTACGCACCGGCGCGCCGTGGCGCGACCTGCCTCCCGATTACGGAGATTGGAAGAACACTCACCGCCGTTTCTGCCGCTGGCGGGATCAGGGAAGGTGGGAGAAACTGCTGGAATTACTCATCCAAGATCCTGACTACGAATGGCTGATGATTGATGCCTCCCACATCAAGGCTCATCCTCATGCGGCGGGCGCGAAAGGCGGGAACCAAGATCTGGGACGCACAAAAGGGGGCTCAACACCAAGCTTCATCTGGCCGTGGATGCGCATGGTATGCCGGTCCAGGTGGTTGTTACAACGGCTACCCGCGCTGATTGTCAGGAAGCTCCAAGGCTGATTCAGGACCTTCCGGCCCAGTGTTTGATCGCGGACCGGGGCTATGATTCAGACGCGATCGTGGCCTTTGCCCGGCGGTTGGGAATGGAGGTGGTCATCCCGCCGCGCAAGCACCGGAAGCATCCACGAGCGTATGATCGTTACCTCTATAGCCTGCGCCACTTGGTGGAAAACACCTTTTTGCTCCTGAAGCAGTGGCGGGGCATTGCCACCCGCTACCTGAAAAATTCCTCTTCGTTCTTGGCGGCGGTGCAAATCCGCTGCCTCGCTCTTTGGCTCAAAATCTCGTGACGACAGACTTTAAGAAAGCTTGGCGGTACAGCTTATTTGTGCCTTCGCGGAAGGGTTCGTATTGCTGATATTCGCGAAAGCCTGTTCCAGTGGTTTGTCGAGAATGGTCATCTCGACGGTGAAAACAACCGTTGAAGACCGTCCAGAAACACTTGGAAACTGTGGGATCGATTGCGGCGCGGGTCGATCTGCTTGGCAATCGCTTCGGCGCGCGTCACCTTGGCCCTTGTCTTGGTCAGTTGGGCGACTAATTCCGAGGCATTCGTCAGTTTGTCGGGATCGCGTCGGGTCCATGCTTTGAAGGACGGGTGTCGTCCAGCGGATGGATAGGCAGCCACGATCGCCTCCGGGTCGCCAAGAATCCAAGATTCCAGTTCCTGACATACGATGCGAACACGGAACAGGCGACGAGGAGAATTTGGCACCAGCGCAGTAAGTTTGGACTTGGTGTCCCGGCAATTCGCTCCGTCGTTATCCCGCACAATGAGAAAACGAATATCAGGTTCCCGCCACCCTCGGATTTTCTTCGGGAGGGCTGTCTCCAATGCGGTTTTTCCTCGGTGGTCAATCAACAACCAATCAGTCTTCTCGCTTCTTTTCGGAAAAGCCGCAGGCAAGACTTGGCGCAGGAACGCGGTCATCGACTTTTCTTCAGTCATGATAATAACGCGTCCGCTCATAATTCCGAAGTTTCGAAGTGTCGAACAGTCCTTGATTCCAAAGAGCGCCTGGTGGTTCACCTTCACGGGCAAGTTGCTTGAGGATAGCGAATTCACTGGCGTGGAAAATGGATGTCTTCCCTTCCGTTTTTTCGAGCCAATAAATGCTGTCAATCGGCACGGCATCGAGAAAATCCGGCGAATGTGTAGAGACAAACACTTGTCCGCCTCGTTCGGCATAGGAGAGAAATTCCTCGGCTAAAACGGTCATCAATTCCGGATAGAGTTGGTTTTCCGGTTCCTCGACACAAAGGATCGGGAAGGGCTTGGGATCCTCGAGCAGCACTAGATAGGCGAACATCTTAATGGTTCCATCCGAGACGTTCCTGTCGATAAACGGTTCTTCGAATGCCCCGTCACGATAGCGCATGAGCAATCCGCCATCTTCAGTGGGGCGGACTTCAATCTCCGAGACTCCCGGCACCCTTTCCTGCATCTTTTTTTTGATGCGATTCCAGATTTCCGGCTCGTTTTCCAAAAGGTAACGAGCCACGGCAGGAAGGTTGTCGCCGGTGCTGGATAGTTGAGTAGCGTCTTGATCCTCCTTTTTGCCGCGAGCCTCGGTGATGTGGAAATCCGAAACGTGCCAGTTTTCAATGAGTTTTCGGAAAGCGCTGGCAGCTTTGAATTGCTCCCCAAAGATGCCGAGTCCTTTGATGGCCAGGATGTCTGGAGAGTCGAGTTGGCGTTCCTCTCGATTCAGAGGCCGCCTTTCTTCATCGAAATCCTCTTCGTTAGTGACAACGCGCCCCTTGCCTTTCGAGAAATCCAAGTAATGGAAAGGGGCGCCATATCGTCCTCTTTTATAGCGAAGCACTTCGCGCTGAATGACGGGCTTGGCACCGTCCAAGCCGATTCTCAAAAGGTAGGTAACCAAGCGGTTGCGTCCAAGGATTTCGAGTCGAAATTGAATTTCGATTTCAATATTCTCCGCTGCGTGTCCTCGGCTGACCACCTCCTTGAATCCGAGCCTTCCACCTTCGCGATTCAATGCGACCCGGACGTTGTCTTGCAGGCATGATTTCAGGAAGGCGAAGACCCGGAAAAGACTCGTCTTTCCCGTGCCATTGCGTCCAACAAACACACTGAACGCCGGAAGATTTTTTAATTCGACGTTTTGCAGAACTTTGAAGTTCTTGATGCGAATGGATTCAATATTCATTTTAGATGCGGAGTTCGAGACCCGTGAATGAGACGCGCTTCCCGGAACTTGTCGAAAAACAAGCCTCTTTGGGCGTGGTGGCATACGGAAGAAACTTGCAGAATCCCCGCAACATAAGAGGAAGCTATCGGAAATCGATCCAGAAAGTCAACGCTGAATCCTGATCGGAAAGGGTTGAGAATTGCCTCACTTCATCAAGAAGAGATGTTGGCGTCCAGCTTTGCCCAGCGTCATTGAAATGGGGATACGGACGAGGTTGGGGACACAGAGAGAGCACTCACACGCGGCGCGTATGCTCCCCGGCTCTCCGGATCAACGCGCCACGCCCAGCGGGCTGAAGATGACGTAGAACAGCAGGGTGACGGCGATCACCGCCAGCCCGGCCAGCTTCGCGCCCTTGCTGCCTTCCAGCGCGATGGTGGTCTGGGCCTTGAATTCGACCGGTTGCGCCAGCGGCCGCGCCGCCGTGATGAGCGCCATCACCGCCAGGCAAAGCCCGAAGCAGATGGCCATGCGGTTGAGGAACTGGATTTGCGGCGCGACAAACTTGAGCGCGCCGTAGGCCACGATGTTGGTCAGCAGCCCCGCCACGCCGCAAATGGCCGGGCCCTTTCGCACCAGCAGGCCGAAGGCGAACACCGCCAGGATGCCCGGCGAGATGAAGCCCTGGCTTTCCTGGATGATGGTGAAGATGCTGTTGCTGATTTTGGGGTTGCCCAGTTGCGGCGCCAGGACCACGGCCACCACGGAAAACGCCACCACGGAGAGGCGTCCCACCTGCACCAGGGTTTTTTGCGACGCGTTCGGCGAGATGTATTTCTTGAAGACGTCCATCGAGAAGATGGTGGACGCCGCGTTGAGCATGGCGGCCAGCGAGCTCACCACCGCGCCCAGCAGGGCCGCCAGCACGAAGCCCACCAAGCCCACCCCCTGCGGGAGCACGTTGCCCAGCAGCTGGCCCAGGGCCGTGTCGTATTTGTAGGCGATGATTTTTTCGGTGCTGACCGGATTCTCGCCCGCCTTTTGTTTCACGGTGTCATTGAAGGCCGCGATTTCCCGGGCCAGGCCGGGATTGACGTGCGACCACGCGTGGTCTTCGGAGACGAACACCGTCAGGGGGGCGGGGGTTGAGGCCTCGAACTCCGTCCGGGTGATGGGCAGCACGAACGGGTTTTGCACCTTGGCCGCCCGGACGGTCTTGGCGTCCGGGTAGATGGCGATGAGGTACCGGCCCGCCTCCCAGTTTTTGATGGTTTCCGCCGGAGGCGCTTCCGCCTTTTGCACGAACTGGGTTTGCGGGTTCGCCTTGAGGTATTTCGCCAGCACCTTCGCCTCATCCGGGGCGGCTTCGAGGCGCATGTCCTTCGAGTAGAGGTTGAAGGCGATGATGCCGGGGATGACGATGACGAAGGGGATGAGCAGTTTCATGAAGGCGGAAAACACGATGCCTTTCTGCCCCTCGGCCAGTGAAGCCGAGCCCAGGGTCCGCTGGGTGATGTACTGGTTCAGGCCCCAGTAGTAGAAGTTCGGAATCCAGAGTCCCAGCAGCAGCGCCGTCCAAGGGAGGACGTTGTCCGAGGCCGGCAGGAACATGTTCATGCGGCCCCGGTTCAGCTCCCAAAACCGCTCGATCGCGCCCGTGCCGGCGGCCAGTTGCTTGACCTCCACCACGCCGGTCTTGGCGCTCACCACCATCGCCGCCTCGCTGGCCGCGCCCAGTTTCTGGAAGGCGAACCACATGATGATCGCGCCGCCCACGATGAGGGCGCTGCCCTGGATCAGGTCCGCCCAGGCGCACGCCTTCAGGCCGCCCGCCGTGACGTAGGCCATGGCAATGACGCCGATGATGAAGGAGCCCTTGAACAGGGTGAGCGTGTACCCGGCCTTGCCGGCCAGGGTGCTCAAAGTGAGGGCGCCGGAATAGGTGACCGATCCCAGCAACACCAGGTACATGAAAATCGTCGCCACCGCCATGATGGTGCGGGCCGCGCCGTTGTAGCGGTATTCGAGAAACTCCGGCATGGTGAAGATGCCCGCCCGGAGGAAGTAGGGCAGGAACCCGAAGGCCACCACCACCAGCGTGACGGCCGCCATCCATTCGTAGCTGGCGATGGCCAGGCCCACGTGGCTCGCCGCGTTGCCGCTCATGCCCACGAACTGCTCCGTCGAGATGTTCGCGGCGATCAGGGAGAAGCCGATCAGCCACCACTTGAGGCCGCGTCCGGCCAGGAAGTAATCCTCGCTGCCCTTTTCGTTTTTGCTTTTGACCATCCCGATCGTGACCACGGAGATCACGAACACGACGAACACGAGGATGTCCACGCTGGAAACTTTGAATGTCTCGGCCATGTCAATTTCTGCTGGTTGCCCGCCCGGCGACCGCGTGATTCTCCGGTGAATCCGCCACCCCGGGCCGTAGTGATGGTGCGTCCCGTTTAACCGGAGTCGCCCCCCGCTGTCAATGCCGGCCTGTTTTGCCGGCCCGCGTTTTTTCCTGACGAGCGGCGGCGGGAGACCTACGCTCCGGGGCATGAAATCCATGCCGCGACGTCAGTTTTTGAAGCATTCGCTCAAGGCCTCCGCCGGGGTCGCCGCGCTTTCGGGCGTGGGCGGACGGCAGGTGCTGGGCGCCAACGAAAAACCGCAGGTGGCCCTCATCGGCTGCGGCGGCCGGGGCGATTACGACGCCCGCGGCATCGTGGCGGCCGGGGCGCGCCTGGCGTGGTTGTGCGACGTGGCCCCCGATCGCTGCGGGAAAACGGTCCGCTTCCTCGAACGCTTCGCGCCGGACACGAAGGCTTCCGCCATCCGCCGCACCACGCATTGGGAGCGGGTGTTGGAGGACCCCTCGGTGGACGCGATCATCGTGGCCACGCCGGATCACTGGCACGCCCTGCCCACCGTGGCCGGGGCGCTGGCGGGCAAGGACGTCTATGTGGAAAAACCGCACAGCCTCGACATCCACGAAAGCCAGGTGATGATGCAGGCGGCGGAGCGGACGGGCCGGATCATTCAGGTGGGCACCCAGAACCGCAGCGGGGCCTACAACCACAGGGCGCTCGAATACCTGCGGAGCGGCAAGCTCGGTCCGATTCACCTGGTGAAGGTGTACAACCTCAAGAACGGCAAGCCGTACCACCTCGGCAACCCCGGCACGCCGCCGGCGGGGTTCGATTGGGACGCCTGGCTGGGGCCCGCGCCGAAGCGGCCGTTTTACCAGAGCATTCCCTTCGGCCACGGCTGGCTGCGGTTTTGGGACTTCTCCAGCGGCGAGCTGGGCGGGGACGGCATTCACCAGTTGGACCTGGCCCTGATGCTGCTGGGCGATCCGGGCCTGCCGCGCTCGGTCTCGGCGGCCGGCGGCAAACTGGCCCATCCGGACGACGATTCCGAGATGCCGGACCTGCTGGTGACCAGCTTCGAGTTCGACGGCCTGGTGCTGACCTTCGAGCACTCGAACTACCCGAAGTACATGACCAAGACCACCACCACCATCCGGAAGAATGACAAGTTCCCCTTCTGGCTGCACAACTCGACCCGCATCGAGATTTACGGCGCGGAGCAGATGATGGTGGTGGGCCGGCACGGCGGCGGCTGGCAGGCCACGATCTATCCGTGGGAAGTGGTGGCGCAGGAGTACGGCCGCCCCTGCGACGACGAGCATTACGCCGACTTCCTCGAGTGCGTGAAGACGCGGAAACGGCCCAACGCGGACGTCCGCACGTTGCATCCCGCCGTCTGCATGGTGCACATGGCCAACATCGCGCACCGGGTGGGCAACCGGAAACTGTGGTTCGACGCGAAGACGCAGCGCTTCGACGAGCCGAAGGCCAACGAGTTGCTCTCCTATCGCTACCGCGCTCCCTACGCCCTGCCCAAGGCGGGTTAGGGCCGGACGCAGTGGCTTGGGGAAAATCCGAATCCCGAAATCCGGAAAAACCACGCTCCCCACGCAGCCGCCGGGGAGGGGCGAGGCGGTGCCCCCTTCCTTTCGGGGACCTGCCGTTTCGCGGCATGGCATGCCGCCGGGCGCCCACCCCTTCAGCCGGCTTGCAGGGAAGCGACGCGCGCGCGCGTTGTCCCGGTTCGGGTTCTCCGATCCGGCGTTTCGCGGTTCTGCGTTTCGCGCCGGATCGTTTTCGACAAACGGCGCGAGGGAGGACGCTGGCGCGCTCGTGCCGCGCGCGGAAAGGGGCGCCCGCCCTACCGCGACTGTGACTTCCGGCGGGGAGGGGCGGCGGCGGCGCGTTTTTTCCGAAACGGCGCTTTTTTCGGGGATGCCGGATTTTTTCGCGCCGGGGAAGCAGGCGCTTCCGGGGCGCGCAGTCGCTGGAGCGCCTCGAGCGCGGCGGCGGCTTCCGCCTCCTTTTTGCTGCCGCCCTCGCCCCGGCCCAGGCATTCGCCCCGATGATAGACCGAGCAAACGAAGTGCCGCGCGTGATCGGGTCCCGACACTTCGTCCAGCTCGTAGGTGGGCGGCGCTTGGCCGTCGGTCTGAAGGCGCTCCTGCAATTCGCCTTTGGGGTTGCTCCAGGTCGCCGCGCCGACGGCGATTTCATCGAGCGCGGCGCGAAAGCATTCCCGCACCAGCCGGGTGGCCGCTTCCAGTCCCTGGTCCAGATAAACCGCCCCCAGCACCGCCTCGAAGGCGTCCGCCAGATTGGAGGCGCGGTCCCGGCCGCCGCCCCGTTCCTCGCCGGGGCTCATGACGAGATGGCGTCCGAGCTGGAGCCGCCGGGCATGCCGGGCCAGGGCCGGGCCGTTGACGAGCGCGGCGCGGGCCTGGGTCAGCGCGCCTTCGTTGCTGGCGGGAAAGCGCCGGAACAACTCCGTGGTCAGGATGAGTTGCAGGACGGCGTCGCCGAGGAATTCGAGCCGCTGGTTGTGCCGGCCCGCCGGACCCGGACCCGGCACGGCGGAGGGATGCGTCAACGCGAGCCGCAGCAGCCCGGGATCCCGGAAGCGGACTCCCAATGTCTCTTCCAGCGCTGCCCGGTCCGGCGTCATGAGGTCGGGGAGGAGGGTTCCTCATCCGGCGCGGGGGCGGGAGGCTCCGCCCCCGGCGCGCCTTCCGCCGCGTCGTCGTCGTCGTCCGCGGTTTCCGAAGGGGGCGCGGGGGGCTCCGTTTCGGCGGGCGGCGGGGCGGAGGCGTTCGCGTCCGGGGAAGCAGCCGTCCCGGCGGAAGCGGCTTCCGGGGCGGCCGCCGAAGCGTCCGTCCCGGCGGCGGGCGCGCCTTGCGGCGTTTCCTCCCCGGAATCCGTCGTCCCGGCGGCGGGCAGGCCGTGTTCGAGCAAATGGGCCACCTGGCGTTGCACGGTTTCGAGCTGATCGAGCTGCAAGTCGGGATCCACGATGTGAAAGAGATCGCCGGACTTGGCGTGCTCGTAATGCAGGACGCGCCGGCCGTCCTCCGTCGAGCGCCCCTTGGGCTTGAGCACCCGTTTGCGTTCGAGCATCACCGCCAGCACGAAACAGGCGCCGGTGAACTCGGGCAGGTTGCGCTCCAGGAGCTGGCGCAGCAGCGTTTCCGCCGAGGCGCGTTGAATGGGCTCGGGCTCCCTGGGGGGGATCACGTGCACCGTCTGCCAGTGGGAGATGAACCCGCGCCGGTGGTTCACCCCCTCGGCGAACTGGCCCTCCCAGCACTTCACGCACACGTCCACGCGCGAAAAACCCTCGGCGTCCCTGAACAGCAGCGTGTGCAGCGTTTCGCGGTCGGCGAAGCGCGCGCCGCATTCCGAGCAGGCGTGCGCCCGCGATTGTATGTTCCAGTCCATCGGTTGGCGTGGCGCGGGAACGGCGGCGACCGGATGCCGGCGGGCCGCCCCGCGCCCCTCACGCTAGGCCGCGCCTCCCGCCCGAGGCAATCGCAATGTCCCCTTCGCGCCGTTCAATCAGCGGACGCGGCCCCCTTTTTTTCGGATCGGGGATGCGGTTCCGCAATGAGACGGGCGGGGAAAAAAGCCGCGGCCCGCGCCGAAGGCTTTTCGTTGCCGGCATGACCGGAGGCCGTCGGCCGGGCAAACGGCTTGACGGGAGCGCGGGAGCCGACAGAGTGAGGCCGACCATGAACGCCCTGCTCGCCGCTTTTGTCGCCCTGCTGCCGATCCTCGTCATCGCCGTGCTGCTGGTGGGGCGGCGATGGCCGGCGGCCCGCGCCATGCCGGTGGGGCTGGCGGTCATGGCGGGGGTGGCCCTGGGGGTGTGGCAGGTGCCGGTCGGCTACGTGGGGGCGGCGGCGGTGAAGGGGCTGATCCTGGCTTTCCGGATTTTGCTGATCATCTTCGGCGCGATCCTGTTGCTGGAAACCCTGCGGGCGGGGGGCGCGCTGACCACCATCCGCCGGGGCCTGACCGACTTGAGCCCCGACCGCCGGGTGCAGGCCATCGTGGTGGCGTGGCTGTTCGGGGCGTTCATCGAGGGCGCGTCGGGGTTCGGCACGCCGGCGGCGATCGCCGCCCCGCTGCTGCTGGCGCTGGGCTTTCCCCCGCTGGCGGCGGCCTGCTGCGGATTGATCATTCAAAGCACGCCGGTGTCGTTCGGCGCCATCGGGACCCCCATCCTGGTGGGGGTGAACGGCGGCCTCGCCGGGCAGCCGCAGGTTCAGGCCTGGCTGGCGGCGCACGGGCTCGAAATGGAGTCCTGCCTGCGGTTGATCGCGGCGCGGGTGGCCCTGCTGCACGCGGTGATCGGCACGTTCATCCCGCTCATCTTGTGCGTGACGCTGACGCGCTTCTTCGGCGCGCGCCGCTCGTGGCGCGAGGGGCTGGGCGCGTGGCGGTTCGCGCTCTTCGGCGGGCTGGCGTTCACGACGCCCTACTTCCTGCTGGGCTGGTTTCTGGGGCCGGAATTTCCCTCCCTCGGGGGCGGCTTGACGGGGCTGGCCCTGGTCGCCACCGCCGCGCGCCGGGGCTGGTTTTGCCCGCGCGAGGTCTGGGATTTCGCCCCGCGGGCGGAGCAGCCCGCCGCATGGTGGGGCGCGCTGGAAGTCCCCCCGGACGACGGCCCGGCGCGCTGGGGGCTGCTGCGTTCGTGGTCATGCTACGCGCTGGTGGCGGGACTGCTGGTGCTGACCCGGCTGGAGGCGCTGCCGGGGAAAAGCTGGCTGACCGCCCCCGCCCGGACGCTTGCCTTCCCGAACCTGTTCGGGACCGGCATCGCGGAAAAGATGCAGCCGCTGTATTCGCCGTTTGCCGCGTTTCTCGTGGCGGTGGCGTTCGGGTGGTTTTTGTTCCGGGTGCCCCGCCGGGAAATGGCGGCGGCGTTTCGGATCACGAGCCGGACGGTGCTGCGGGCCGGGGTGGCGCTGATGTTCGCCGTGCCCATGGTCCAGATCTTCATCCACAGCGGCGTCAACCACGTGGGGGCGGCGGAGGCCGCCGCGCTCCCCTCGATGCCGATCGCGCTGGCGCGGGCGGTGGCCGAAGGCGTGGGGCGGGCCTGGGCGCTGGTGGCGCCGGCCATCGGGGCGCTCGGCGCGTTCGTGGCCGGCAGCAACACGATCAGCAACATGACCTTCTCCCTGTTTCAGTGGGACGTGGCCCAACGGCTGGGCCTCGACGCCGCGTGGGTCGTGGCCCAGCAGGCGGTGGGCGGCGCGGCGGGCAACATGATCTGCATCCACAACGTGGTGGCCGCCTCGGCGGTGGTGGGGCTGGCCGGACGCGAGGGCCGCCTGATCCGCATCACCGCCCTGCCCATGTTTTACTATCTGGCGGCCGCCGGCCTGATTGGCGGAGCGATTCTGCTGGGATAGGCCCGGCGAAACGCCTCCCCGCCGGGGCCGGCGGCGGCAGAGCGGTTCACTTCTTCCCGGACGGTTTTCCGGCGGGCGGCGGCGCGGCGGGTTCCAGCCGGGCGGCAAACCCGGGACTGCGGTGGATCTCCAGCTTCGCGCCGGGCCGGCGGGTGATTTGCGCTTCCACGCCGGGCCGGCGGGCGATCAATTTCAATCCCGCCTCCGGCCCCAGCACGCTCACCGCCGTGGCCAGACTGTCGGCCTCCATCCCGGTCGGCGCGAGGACGGTCACCAGGCTGTGATCGGTCAGCCCCAGGGCGGTGCGCGGGTCCACGATGTGCGAATAACGCACGCCGTTGATCTCGACGTGCTGGAACAAATCGCCCGAAGTGGCCAGCGCGCCGTGCGCCAGCCGGAGAAAGGCCGGCGGCGGCGCGTCGGGCGCGTCCAGGGGGGCCAGCTCGATGCGCCACCCGGTCTGATCCGGCGGCGGTCCGGACGCCCGCAGATCCCCGCCGCCCGCCAGCAGCGCCCGGTGAATGCCGCGCGCTTCCAGCGCCTTCAACGCCTCGTCCAGGGCGAACCCCTTGGCCACGCTGCCGAGATCCAGTTTCATGCGGGGCGCCGTCAGCAGCGCCCGATGACCGGCGGGATCCAGGCGCAGCTTCTCCCAGCCGATCGCCGCCCGGGCCTCCGCCAGCACCTCCGGCGGAGGCAGCTCGTGCACCCGCCGGGCCTTGCGCCACAGGGTGATGGCCGGTCCCACCGTGATGTCGTACGCGCCGCGGGTTTCCCGGGCCAGGGATTGGGCATACGCGAGCACCCGCCACAATTCCGGGCTCACCGCCACCCAGCGACCGCTGCCCGCCGTTTGCGAAAGGCGGGTCAGCTCGCTGTCGAACTCGTAATCGCTGAGCAGCGCGTTGAGGGCCTCGACACGGCGAAAGGCCTCGTCGGCGGCCACCTTGGCGAGGGCGGGATTCCAGGCATAGAGCACGATGCGGAACGGCACCCCCATCTCCGGGCGGCGGAACTCGTACCGGTGCAGGGGCCGATCCGGGCGCTCCCCCGGAAAGGCGCCCGGCGGGACGGGGGCGGGCGCCGCCTCCTTCACCGCCGTCCCCCGCGCCGAACCGGCGGAGACGCCGCCCGTCCGGGCCGCGCAACCGCTCCCGCCCCCCACGAGCAACGCGGCCCCCACCAGCCCCCCGAGACCCCGGAGCATCGCCGCTTTCACCCGGCCCGGAAGCAGCGGAGCGGCGGAGTTCACTTTGGTATCATGTCGGTCCACCATGCGCCCCCAGCTTATCCCCGCTCCCCGCCCCTTCCCACGGAAAACCGCCCCCCCCGCGCTTGCCGCGCCACCACCGCGACGTGCCCCCCAAAGGGAAGGGGGGCGCACGTCCGGTTCGGGGGGGCGGGACGGCGCAAACCAATGTGCCGTCCCTCCCCCTATCCAAAGCCGCCTTTCGGACAGTTCGTCCGACCGGACAAACCGATCGGTCACTTTTCCCTCCACCCGCGGGTGCTGCACCGTAGCCTTGCAACATATTCAGAATCGCCACTTTCCTCACCCCCCCCGCCATTCCGGCGCGCCGGAGGGCTTTTGTCCGCTCGACAACAAACGGCCCAACAATCCCGGCGGCAGCATTCATAATCTCCAGAAAATCGAATCACCATGCTTCGGGAAAACATGTGGCGATCCTCGACTCGAAAATCGGCGTTGGGATGCCTTGTTTGCCTGTTCCTCGCCGCCAGTCTGCCGGCGCAAGCCGATGCCGTCCCGCTCGCTCATGGCGGAAACGAAAAACCTGACTCCTCCATCGAATCGGTCTCCAATCCTTATTATCCGGCACAGTCGCCGGGAAAGGCGTCCGTCACCCGGCAACCGCTGCATCAGGGCATCTCGGTGGGATACAAGCAGATCGATCTCCCGGAACCGATCGAACTCGAAGGGATTCGCTTGCGCGTCGCGAAGTCCGTGGACACGCCGCGAATCAAGAGCTTCGCCGCCCACGAAATGAAGGACTTGCTCAAAACGCCCCGGGATGCGGGGGAAAGCGCCGGAAAAAACCCGCGGCGCAAGGCGGGCGAAATTCCGTTGACCGACCAAGGGACGACAGTCGCCGTGAACCTCACCAAGCACATCACCGATGTCGGCCAATACGAAGCGGAAGTCGAACCGGCCGCCGGCATCGAGTTCAAGAAGGTGGTCGTCGTCATGGCCGAGACCGAAACGCCTCGGCTGATCACGAAACTCGACCGACCCAACGCATGGAACATCAACCGCACCGCGGCGGTGGCCGACGGCCCGAAAGGACGGACACTTCTGCGGGTCGTCGCCAAATCCACCGGCGGCGAATCCCGGACGGGGGAAGTGTATATACGCAAGGCCGAATAGAGTTTCCCGCTGTCTTTCCCCATACGCTCCGGGACCTGATGCCGTTTCAAGTTTGATTCCGCCCTTTTCCTTTGGAGGAAGAGCCTTCCTCCGGCCGGGCAAGCTCAAGCGGCGGCCCGTTTATCCCGCCACCGTTCGGCGCAGGACTTCGAACACTTCGGTGGCGGGGAGGCGGGCGGCGGGGAGGGCGTCCGGGGTGTCGGTAAGGAGGAGGGGCCAGTCGTCGGAGGCGGCGGGCGGGGCGCCGTGAGAGCCGCGGACGAGGGTGGCGTCGAGCGGGATGACGTCC
>CAZRPT010000099.1:0-7532 GCA_964601985.1 uncultured Verrucomicrobiota bacterium | reverse complement strand
TACGTGGGCGAGAAAGGCATCATCTACACCGGCTGTTACGGCGGGCGGATGCACATCGTGCCGTGGGCGAAGATGAAGGCCACCCCGGCCCCGCCCAAGACCCTGCCCCGGCCCCAAAACATCATGACCGATTTTCTGGAGGCCTGCCGCCAGGGCAGCACGCAGACCGCCGCCAGTTTCGACTACGGCGCCCGGCTCACCGAATTCACCCTGCTGGCGAACCTGGCCCAGCACGTCGGTCCCGGACGCCCCGTCGAGTGGGACGGCCTCGCGATGCGGGTGACCAATATCGCCGAGCTGAACGACTGGGTGAAACGCCCCTATCGCCCGGGCTGGCACGCCTGATTCATGGTCGCCAACCCCGGCCGACAACGCCCTCCCCTCCCGGAGGGCGTTTTGCTTGCGCCGTTTTTTTTGAACTCCCCAAAAACGCGCGTCCTTCCGTGCCGCCGTCGCAGGGAGGTGGAGCCGGCCCTCCATGGCGCCGGCTTCCATCCTGCCGCCTCGAACCGCTTCCCCGCCTTGAAGGGCGGAACGGAGCGGGAGAAATCCGGGCGACCGAAGGAGCGAAGGGAGCACCCCTCAGTGCGTGCGAGGTGCGCGGCACTCTCTCCCGCCGGCCGAGGGCAGCCGGCCTGCAGGGAGGCGACACGCGCCCGCCCTTGCAGGCCGGGTTCCCCCGCCCCGGCATTTTCAGACCGGCTCTCAACGACAGAAAAGGCTTGCCGCGGAGGAGTTCTTCGGGAATCAAACGGGCACCGTTGATCCAATGAGCACTTTGAAATCATCTTCCCGCCGGGGCCGGTTCGCCGGTCGCGCTTTGTTTTTGCTGGTCGCCGGACTGCTGACCGCCGCCGCGTCGGACTGGAGCCAGTGGCGCGGGCCGTTCTTCAACGGCTCCACCGACGAGACCGGCCTGCCGGAAACGTGGTCGAAGACGAAGAACGTCGTCTGGTCGGCGCCTCTGCCGGGACCGAGCGCGGCCACGCCGGTCATCCACGGCGACCACGTGTTCGTCTCCTCGGTGGATGCAACGCGGGAGACCCTGCTGGCGATGGCCTTTGACCGGCGCACCGGGCGGGAGTTGTGGCGGAACGTGCCGGGCCACGGCATCAACCGCGACCGGCTCAGCAACTTCGCCTCGCCCTCGCCGGTGGCCGACGATCAGCGGGTGATCTTCCTCTACGGCACCGGTCTGACAATCGCCTTCGATTTCACGGGGAAAAAATTGTGGGAACGCGAGCTGGGCAGGGAGGTGGGCGAGTTCGCCTACAACTGGACCTACGGCGCCAGCCCCCTGCTCCACGACGGGCGGCTGTACGTGCAGGTGCTGCAACGCGACGTGCCGGTGCATGGCCGGGGCCGGGCCGGCGCGCCGATTCCCTCCTACCTGCTGGCGCTGGACCCCGCCACCGGGCGGACGTTGTGGCAGCACAACCGTCCCTCGAAGGCGGTCGCCGAATCGCGCGAGGCCTATTCCACCCCCATCCCCCTCACCACGGTGGGCGGGCGGAAGGAAATCCTGATCGTGGGCGGCGACTGCATCACCGGGCACGATCCGACCACCGGCCGGGAACTCTGGCGCTGGGGCACGTGGAATCCCAGGCGCATCACCCACTGGCGGCTGGTGCCCTCGCCGGTGGCGGGCGGCGGCGTGGTGCTCGCCTGCGCGCCCAAGCGCGGCCCCATCTTCGCCCTCAAACAGGACCAGAACGGCGTCCTGCCCGACAGCGCCGTGGCGTGGGACACCGCCAACGAACGCGACATCACCACCGACGTGCCCACGCCGTTGTTCTACCAGGGCGACTTCTTCGTGCTCAGCGACGTGCGCAAAACCCTCGCCCGCGTGGACCCCGCGACGGGCCGGGTGAAATGGGTCATCAAAACCCCGGGCCGGGCCAAATACGAGGCCTCGCCCACCGGCGCGGACGGGCGCATCTTCCTGCTGAACTTCGCCGGCGACGCGGTCATCGTGGATCCCGCCGACGGCAGGATCATCGAGGTCATCCCGATGGGCGAGCCGGGCGACGATCGCACCCGCTCGACCATCGCCGTGGCGCACCGGCAGCTTTTCATCCGCACCAATCACCGCCTGTTCTGCATCGGCAAACCCTGATCCCCTCCCCCACCCCGTGAAAGCCGCCTACATCGAACGCGTCGGACCTCCGGACGAAATCATCTACGGCGAACGGCCCCGGCCCGAGCCCGCCGGTCATCAGGTGCTCATCCGAACCGGCGCGGTGGCGCTCAATCCGGTGGACACCTACATCCGCGGCGGGCTGGTGCCGATGGATCTGCCGCTGCCGTTCATCGTGGGATGCGACGTGGCGGGCACGGTCGAGGCCGTCGGACCGGAGGTCACCCGTTTCCGGCCCGGCGACCGGGTCTGGGGCAGCAACCAGGGCCTGCTGGGCCGCCAGGGCACCTTTGCCGAATACGTGGTGGCCGACGAATGCTGGCTTTATCCCACGCCGGAAGGGGTTTCCGACGAGGCGGCGGCGGCCGTCGCGTTGGTGGGCATCACCGCCCATCTCGGCTTGGTGCAGCGGGCGCGGGTCCGGCCCGGCGAGACGGTCTTCGTCAACGGCGGCAGCGGCGGCGTGGGCTCGACGGTCATCCAGATGGCCCGGGCCCTGGGCGCGCGGGTGATCGCCACCGCCGGTTCGGCGGAAAAGGTGGCGGCCTGCGAAGCGCTGGGCGCGGAGCAGGCCCTCAACTACCGCGAGCAGGACGTGGCCGAGGCGCTCCACCAACTGGCGCCCGCCGGAGTGAACGTCTGGTGGGAAACCACCCGCGAGCCCAACCTCGAACTCGCGGTGAACGCCCTCGCCGCCCGGGGACGCCTCATCCTCATGGCCGGCCGCGACGCCTGCCCCCCCTTCCCCGTCGGACCGTTCTACGTGAAGGGCGCGTCGGCGCACGGTTTCGTGATGTTCATGGAGCATCCCGAACGCCAGCGCGCCGCCGCGAAGGACATCAACCGCTGGCTGACGGACGGTCGCCTGAAACCGCGCATTGACCGCGTCCTGCCGCTCTCCCAGACCGCCCAGGCCCACCGGCTTCAGGAAGACGCCACCATCCGGGGCTCCGGCCGGCTCGCCGGCAAGATCGTGCTGAAACCGGATTCCACCCCGTAGCCGCCAACAGGCTCCCCCCGCGGTCCCCTCCTCCGCGGAACGGAAAAACCGAAATTCGAAGCTTCGTGAAAAAGGGGGCCGCGGCGCTCCGCGTTGGCGGGAGCGCCGCGCCGACGATCAGCTGCAGCCGTTGCTTTCGCCGCAATTGAGGCACTTGTAGCAGGCGCCGTTGCGGACCATGACATGGCCGCAATTGCTGCACACCGGGGCGTCCAGTTGGTTGACGAAACCCTGCAGGGGCGGGGCGTCCGCCGGGCCGGAGGCCGGGGATTTGCCGTTGCCGTTGCCCGGGCGGGCGGCGGATTCGGTTTCCTCCGGCTTGAGCATGATGGTGGTTTCGTCGCTCAACGGCAGTTCCGGCGAAGGCCGGTTGATGTGTTTCTGCAATTCCTCGATCAAACCGGGCAGGGGCAGGTCGAGCTGGGCGTTTTCCGGCCGGTGCGCCTCGGAATAGCCGGGAATGAACTGGTGGCCCAGCCAGCGGAAGATGTAGTCGGTGATCGAGGAGGCGCGCGGGATCATCGGGTTTTTGGTGAATCCCGACGGCTCGTAGTGCTGGTGGGAGAACTTGCGCACAAGGGCCTCCAACGGCACGCCGTATTGCAGGGCCAGGCTGGTCAGGGTGGCCACGGTGTCCATCGCGCCGCCGATGGTGGAGCCTTCCTTGGCCATGGTGATGAAAAGCTCCCCGGGCTGGCCGTCGGCGAAGAGGCCCACGGTGAGGTAGCCCTCGTGGCCGGCGATGTGGAATTTGTGGTTCACCGCCATGCGGGTGGTGGGCAGGCGGCGGCGCAACGGTTTGCCGGCCTGCTCGCGCAGGGAGGCGACCTCGGCCTTGAGGGCTTCGAGCTGTTCTTCGAGCGAGCTGTTTTCCGCGGCCCGGGTTTTCTTCGTGGCCAGGGGGGCGGAGCGCTTCGAACCGTCGCGGTAGATGGCGATGGCCTTGAGCCCGAGTTTCCACCCCTCGAGGTAGGTGTTCATGATGTCCTCGACGGTGGCGTCGTTGGGCATGTTGACCGTCTTGGAAATGGCGCCGCTGAGGAAGGGCTGGGCGGCGGCCATCATCCGGATGTGGGCCAGATAATGCAGGCTGCGCCGGCCGCGGGCCGGGCGAAAGGCGCAGTCGAACACGGCCAAATGCTCGGGTTTCAAGCCGCTGCGAATGGTCTCGCCGGTCTCCTCGTCGGTGACGTCCTCGATGGTGTCGTAGCGGTCAATGTGGGCGATGATGGCGCGAATTTCCTCCTCCGCATAGCCGAGGCTGTGGAGGGCGGGCTCGACGATGCGGTTGACGATTTTGAGCATGCCGCCGCCGGCCAGATACTTGTATTTGACCAGGGCGATGTCCGGCTCGATGCCGGTGGTGTCGCAGTCCATGAAGAAGCCGATGGTGCCGGTGGGAGCCAGCACGGTGACCTGGGCGTTGCGGAAGCCGTGTCGCCGGCCCTTGCGCAGCGCGGCGTCCCAGGCCTTGCGGGCCTCGGTTTTCAATCCCGCGAACCGCTCCTCGTCGGTGATCTGCTCGACGGCGTCGCGATGGAGCTGGATCACCTCGAGCATGGATTGCTCGTTGGACGGCTCGAGCGGTTGAGGCACGGTGGGACAACGGGCGTCGTGGTAGCCGGGGAAGGGCCCGAGCTGACGGGCCAGCTCGGCGCTGTGCTCGTAAGCGCAGCCGGTCATCAGGGCGGTGATGCCGCCGGCCAGGGCGCGGCCTTCCTCGGAGTCGTAGCCCAGTCCGTAGCTCATGATGAGCGCGCCGAGGTTGGCGTACCCCAGCCCCAGGGTGCGGAAGACGTGGCTGTTTTCCGCGATCTCCTTGATCGGGTAGCTGGCCCGATCCACGATGATTTCCTGGGCGGTGATGAAGATGCGCACGGCGGCCTTGAACCGCTCGACGTCGAAACCGCCGTCCTCGCGCTTGAAACGCAGGAGGTTGAGCGAGGCCAGGTTGCAGGCCGTGTCGTCCAGAAAGAGGTATTCCGAGCAGGGATTGGTGGCGTTCTGACGGGCGGTGCCCTTGCAGGTGTGCCACTTGTGGATGGTGGTGTCGAACTGCATGCCCGGGTCGCCGCACACCCAGGTGCCCTGCGCGATCTTTTCGAGCAGCTCGCGGGCGTTTTTCTTCTCGCAGGGCCGGCCGTCGGTGACGGTGCGGGTCCACCACTCCCTGCCCTCGATGGCGGCCTCCATGAACTCGTCGCTCACCCGGACACTGAGGTTTTCGTTCTGGTACATCACCGAGCCGTAGGCGTCGCCGTTGTAGGAGCCGTCGTAGCCCTGCTCGATGAGCGCCCATGCCTTCTTTTCCTCGAGGGTCTTGGCCTCGATGAATTCCTCGATGTCCGGATGCCGGTCCTTGAGGATGTTCATCTTGGCGGCGCGCCGGGTTTTGCCGCCGCTTTTGATGACGTTGGCCACCTGGTCATAGACCCGGAGGAAGGAGAGCGGACCGGAGGGCCGCCCGCCGCCGGAGAGCTTCTCGCGGGTCGAACGCAGCGGCGAAAGATCGGTGCCGGTGCCCGAGCCGTACTTGAAGAGCATCGCCTCGGAGGAGGCCAGCCGCATGATGTCCTCCATGGTGTCCTTCACGCTCTGGATGAAACAGGCGCTGGACTGGGGATACTCGTACTGCGTGGCGGCGCGGACGGCCTGGCCGGCGGTTTCGTCCCAGTGCCAGCCGCCCTTGCCCCGGCCCTCGCCGATGCCGTATTCCTGATACAGGCCCACGTTGAACCACACCGGCGAATTGAACGCGCCGTACTGGTGCAAACACAGCCACGTCAATTCCTGGTAGAACGTCTCGGCGCTTTTTTCGTCGGCGAAGTAACCGTCCGCCCTGCCCCAGTCGGTGATCGTGCGGGCCACGCGGTGAATGAGCTGGCGGATCGAGGTTTCGCGTCCGCCGTGGTGCGGGTCGGTTCCCTTCGTGAGGTCGCCGTAAAAATACTTCGAAACGGCGATCTTGGTGGCCAGATCGCTCCATGACCGGGGCACCTCGACGTTTTCCTGACGGAACATCACCTCGCCGTTGTCGCCGGTGATCTCGGCGGTGCGCAGCTCCCACTCCACCTCGTCAAACGGGTTCACTCCCGCCCGGCTGAACACCCGCGGTATTTTCAACCCCTTGCGGCGGGCGGCTGAGGAGGCGGCGCTCCGGCGTTTGCGCGAAACGCGGGGGCGCGTGGCGCGCGCGGGGGTGGGCGACGGGGTGACATCAGTAGCCGGGCTGGAGGGTTCGATCATGGCGCAGTGTCTCGATATTCCGTTGTTGGTTGCAATGGCTCAAAAAAACGTCAAAAAAAGCGCGGCCGACCCGAAAAAAGGGCGTTTGTCCTCAAGCCAGCCGACACTTCACACCCAACAAGTTGGGGTAGGGCTCAGATGCTACCACCACAGGTTGTGGTGGCAAGGAAATTTTTCCAAAAAAATCCATCACCCGCCCGCGGGGCTTCGGGGGCAAGGGTTTACAAAACTCCGCGTCCGAACGGACGGGGCGGTCCGGGCGGGACGAACGGCCCGGTTTCCTCCGGCCGCACCAGCGGCCCCGCGCCGATCCAGACCAGCGTGCCCACCGGCAGAATCTCGTGCAGAATCAGCAAATCCCTGGCCGCCAAGTGGATGCAGCCCCGGGAGGCAGGCCGGCCCAAGGTGGTTTCGTCGCCCACGCCGTGCACATAGATGAACCGGGCGAAGGAATCCACGTCGCCGCCCCGGTTGCGTCCCGGTTCGAGCCCTTCGAGCCACCAGATGCGGTGGGCGATGGGCGCGTCGGGCTGGCCCTGCCAGGTGCAGCCGACCGGTTTCCGACCCCGCCACACCGTGCCGGGAGGCCAGCCGCCACCGAGCTTCCGGGCGATCCGATGCAATCCCAGCGGGGTGCGAAAGGAGTCCCGCCGCGCGCCCACGCCGAAGCGGGAGGTGGAAATCCGGCAGCTCCCGAGGCAGCGGTGCGACCATCCCCCCGCGCGCGCCCGCCACACGGTGAGCCGCTGCTCCGCCACCGAGACGATCAGCAGGCAGCGGCCGGGCGGACAATCCAGCCGGCGCGCCCGCGTCCGAATCACGCGGGGAACTTGAGGTTCCGAACTCATGCCGAAGAAAAACGGGGACCGCACGCGCCCCCGCGGGCCCCGATTGGCGCCCCCGCCAATCGGTCCCCACGTCCGAATTCCGCGGTCCTCACGCCGGGAAATGAGGCGTTGGTTTCTCTCCCAGCAGCATCGCTTCCTGATTTCCCACGCCGCTGCCGAATCGGCCGCTCTTTGGGGTTCGGCGGGGCGCCGAACCCCGCATGCGAAGGCGCGTGCGCTCCCCGTTTTCGCTCCGTTTTCGTGGAGGGACTCACGAGAGCGGCTTGAGGAGGATTTTCGAGTTGCGGCCGCTGGCCTGGTA
>CAZRPT010000098.1:0-24217 GCA_964601985.1 uncultured Verrucomicrobiota bacterium | reverse complement strand
TTAATAATATCCTCAGCAAAAACGATTCAGCCCATGCCGTGAAAGGAGAGGGAGGGGTGGTGGCCCAACGCGGAAATTCGAAGTCCGAAGGGCCGAGGAAAATCCGAATCCCGAAATCCGAAAGAGAAGCGCGCTTCTTTTTCGGATTTCGAGATTCGGATTTCGGATTTTCCCCGGCCCTCGCTCCCTCGGTCCCTCGGTCTTGACTCTCTCCTCTTCGTGTCCTTCGTGGTGAAATCGCGGGGGGGAAACCGTCCATCGCGCCGCGTGCCACGACAGGAACGGCGCTCCTTTTCGGAATTCGGACTTCCGCCGCTCCGCTCGAATTTCGCGTCGGAAACCTGTCACTCGACCGCCAGCCAGAGGGTTTTGAGGTGGGCCGGCTGCCCGCGGGTGACGGGGAAATCCGGAGGCTGGGGCGCGTAGTGGCGGGCCGTCACGCGGCGGCCGGCGGTGGCCAGCGCCGTCTCCACGAGCGCCACGAAGGCCGCCGGGCGGAGCGCGCCGGCATTGGTCGAGGCCAGCAAAAAACCGCCGGGAGCCAGCACCCGCGCGGCGGCGGCCACCAGTTTTCCGTAATCCTTTTCCGCGCGAAACCGGCCGCCGCGTTTGCTGGTGGAGAAGGTGGGCGGATCGAGGACCACCACCGCGAACCGGCGTTCCCGGCGACCGAGCCGGCGCAACCACTCGAAGGCGTCGCCGACGAGAAACTCATGCGCGTCCGCCGGCAATCCGTTGCGCGCGAAATTCCGGCGGCCCCAGTCGAGATAGCGCCGGGACAGATCCACGCTGGTCACCCGCGCCCCGCCCCGCGCGGCGGCCAGGGAAAAGCCGCAGGTGTAGGCAAACAGGTTCAGCGCCCGCCAGTCGCCCGGCGGAAAAGGCGGAAACCCGGCGGCGACGTGGCGCGTCAAAAGCCGTCGGCGGTTGTCCCGTTGATCGAGAAACAGGCCGCAGGAGCAGCCCCGGGCAAAGGCCAGCTCCCACGTGAGGCCGTTTTCCCGCGCGGCAAACGGCCCTTCCGGCGCGTCGCCGAGCAGCGGCCGGGGCGCGGCGGTTTCCGGACGCTGCTCCCGCGGGCGGCGGTCCCGGTGCTTGTGGCACGCGCCGCGCAGGCCCCAC
This sequence comes from uncultured Verrucomicrobiota bacterium, assembly GCA_964601985.1. Taxonomy (GTDB): domain Bacteria; phylum Verrucomicrobiota; class Verrucomicrobiia; order Limisphaerales; family J093; genus J093. Next base: position 23,095 of record CAZRPT010000098.1, on the reverse strand, counting down.
TCCTCCCGCCACGCGGCCAGTTGCGCGATCTGTTCCGGGGTCGGTTCCGCTTCCGACTGGGCCAGCAACCAGTCGCCCAGCCGCTCCACGAACCAGCCGGGGAAGCCATCCGCCGCGCCGTGGGCGAGCCGGAAGGCGTCGGTCCGGTCCGGATCGAGAAAGGCCGCGCGCAAGGCCTCGCCGGGCGGGCGCCGGAAATCCGCGGGGACGTGAAACGCCATCCGCTCGCCCGTGGCCGGGTGGTACAGTTCGAGCCGCTCGGCGTGCAAGCACACCCGCGCGAACGGCGCGCCTCCGTACAACGTGTCGCCCAGCACGGGAAACCCCGCCGCGGCGGCATGCGCCCGGATTTGGTGGGTGCGCCCCGTGCGGGGTTCGGCGAAGACCACCCGCCACCGGCCCTCCCGTCCGCCGGGCAGAAAACGGGTTTCCGCCGCCGGCGCCGCGCCCGGCGGCGCGGGCCGGTAGCGCGCCCCCTCCCGAACCAGCGGCAGCCGCACCCGGCACGCCTCCCGCGGCCCCTCGGCGGCGGTGAGCAGACGGTAGCGTTTCCGGATCCGGCGCCGCGTGAATTGTTCCGTCAGGGAGCGGTTGGCGCGGCGGCTCTTGCCGAAGAGCAGCACCCCCGAGGTCGCCTTGTCCAGCCGGTGCACCAGGGCCAGACCGGCCCAGCGGGGCTCGCGATGCCGCAGCCAGTCATAAATTCCCTCGCCGGCGTGGGGATCCGGCGCGTGCGTGTTCCAGCCCGGCGGTTTGTGGACCACCAGCAGGTCGTCGTCTTCGTGCAGGATGAGGGGCAGCCGCTCGGCCATCGCGCTTGAGAAACCGCCTTTGCCGCGTCCCTGTCAATGCGCTTTCGCGCTTCGATTTTCCCGCCGCCCGTGCCAGGGTGGCCGCGTTGTTCACAAGACGCCCGGCATGAACCGCAGAGATTTCATCCAAAGCGCCGCCCAGGCGGGAACCGCGGTGTGGCTGTGCCCGCCGTTGCACGGAGCGGACGAAGCCTCCCCGCCCGCCATGACCGCGGCGGACCTGCCCCGGGGCCCGGCGCCGCCGCCGGTGCCCGCCCCGCACTTCCCGGACCGCCTGCACGCCTTCGTCTGGCGCAACTGGACGCTCGTCCCCCTCGAGCGCATGGCGGCGGCCGTCGGCGCGGAGCCGGAGGCGCTGCGGCAAATCGGCCGGGACCTGGGGCTGCCCGCCCCGCCGCGAATCCCGCGTGACCAGCAGCGCCGCTCGTGCCTCACCGTCATCAGGCGCAACTGGCACCTGCTGCCCTACGAACAGTTGCTGAAGCTCCTGGGATGGACGCCGGAACAACTGGCCTACACCCTGCGCGAGGATGATTTCCTCTGGCACAAACTCGGGAAACTCAAACCCGCCTGCGCGCCGCTGAAATACGCCCCGCCCGGCCCCGCCGCCCGGCAACGCGCCCGGGAGATCGCCCGCCTGCTTCGCGAGTATTTTCCCGCCGGACCGGATTCCCGCCGGCTCTTCGAGTTCGTGTCCCAACTGTCCGCGCCGCCTCCGGAGCCGGCGCCCGCGCCGCGCGCCTCCCGTTTCCGCCCGCGTTTTTGCTATTCCTATTTCGCGCTTTACGGCGATCCGCTGCTGGACGCGGAGGCGGACCCCTATCCCGGGGGATATCTGGCGCGGCTGGCGGCGGCCGGAGTGGAGAGCGTATGGCTGCCGGCGGTGCTGTATAAACTGGCCCCCTTCCCGTGGCAGCCGGAATTGAGCGCCCGATATAAAGAGCGCCAGGCCAACCTGCGGCGCCTGGTGGAGCGGGCGCGCCGGCACGGAATGGGGCTTTATCTTTACCTCAACGAACCGCGCGCCATGCCGCGGTCCTTTTTTCACTCGCGGCCGGAATTGCGGGGCGTCGTCGAGGGCGATCACGCCGCCCTGTGCACCAGCCATCCGGAGGTGCAAAACTATCTGACCGACTCGGTGGCCGCCATTTGCCGCGCCGCGCCGGGGCTGGCCGGTTTCTTCACCATCACCGCCTCGGAAAACCTCACCAACTGCTGGTCCCACCACCGGGGCTCGGGCTGCCCGCGCTGCGGCCGCCGGCCGCCGGCGGAAGTCCTCGCGGAGGTCAACCGCCTGATCGCGAAAGGCATCCGCCGGGGCGGCGAAAAAAGGCGGGCCGCCGCGGGCGGAGCGCCGGCGGACGCGCCCGCCTTGATCGTCTGGGACTGGGGATGGCGGGACGACTGGGCGGAAGCGATCATTCGCGCCCTGCCGCGCGGAGTGAGCCTGATGAGCGTGAGCGAATGGGGCCTGCCCATCGAACGGGGCGGCGTCAAGAGCGCCATCGGCGAATACTGTCTCTCCGCCATCGGGCCCGGTCCGCGGGCGCGCCGCCACTGGCGCTGGGCGCGCGAACGGGGGCTCCGAACACTCGCCAAAATCCAGGCGGGCAACACCTGGGAGCTGTCCGCCGTTCCTTACATCCCCGCCCTGGAAAACGTCGCCCAACACGCGGCGAATCTCCGCGCCGCCCGGGTGGACGGAATCATGCTCGGCTGGACGCTCGGCGGTTATCCGTCGCCCAATCTGGAGGTGGTGGCGGAAATCGGAAGCGATTCCGCGCTCACTCCCGGAGAGGCCCTGCGGCGCGTGGCCGAACGGCGTTTCGGCCCGCGGCTCGCGCCCCGCATGGTGACGGCGTGGCGCGCCTTCAGCGCCGCGTTCCGCGAGTTTCCGTTTGCCGGGGGGCTGGTGTATCGCGCCCCGCTGCAAACCGGCCCCGCCAACCCGCTCTGGGGCGAGCCCACCGGTTACGCCGCCACGATGGTGGGATTTCCCTACGACGACCTCGACGGCTGGCGCGCCATCTACCCGCCGGAGATATTCATCGGCCAGCTCGAAAAAGTGGCCGCCGGGTTCGAACGGGCGCTGGCCGCCCTGCGCCGCCCCCCCCTGCCGCCCGACCTCCCGCCGGCTCATGCCGCCGCCTGGGCCGGCGAGCTGCGGGTGGCGGAAGCGGCGGCCATCCATTTTCGCAGCGTGGCCCAACAGGCGCGCTTCGTCCTGGCCCGCCGCGCCCTCGCCGCCGCGAAGGAGGCGTCCGCGGCCCGGCGGCAGGAGGCCATTCTGGAGCGGCTGCTGCGGGCCGAAATCAAACTGGCCCGGCGTCTTCACACCCTGCAAAGCAACGACGCGCGGCTGGGCTTCGAGGCCTCCAATCAATATTTCTACATCCCCGCCGATTTGGCGGAAAAGGTGCTGAACTGCCGCGACCTGTTGGACCGCTGGCTGCCGGAACAACGCGCCCGCGGAAACGCGTAATGCGGGTTCTCACGCCGGTCGCGGTTGGTTTTGCCTTTTCCGCGTGAAAGGGGATTTGCCTGCCCGGCGGACGCCCCCCGCGACGGGGAGGTTCCGCTTTTTCAGACAGGCTCGAAAACTGGCACGCCCGGCTGGACTCGAACCAGCGACCGCCTGCTTAGAAGGCAGATGCTCTATCCAACTGAGCTACGGGCGCGACCGCGCGGAACGCGGGCGGCGCGGCGGCGGAAAACCCCCGTCCGCTCCGCCGCATTCCGGTGGGTTTTCTGGCAGCATTTCGGGAAGAAGGCAAGCCCTTCGCGGGCGAAATCCCCGGGGTCCGCGAAAGCGGCAGATCAACCGCCAGCCCCGGGGCGGAAACCGTTTTCGCGCCGGCTCATTTCGCCGCCGACCGCCCCCCCCTCGCGGGGCCGACGGCTCACCACCGCTTTGCGCTGGCGGGGCGAAGCGCGGACGGATTAGGGTGGCGGACACGAACATCATGAAAACATCACTCGTCTTGCTGGTCGCAGGGAGCGCCCTGGGACTCCAGGCCGCCTCCGCGCCGCTGCATCTGGGCTCGCGCCGGGAATTGTTCGTGGATGACCACCTCATCGAGCGTCTCGACGGGGTCGCGTTGAAATTGCACGAACCCACCCCGGCCGGCGTGGCGTTGCGGTTCGATCGTCCGTGGGAAGGGGCGTTTTGCGGCTATGTCACGGTGCTGCGCCACGGCGATTCTTTCCAGATGTACTATCGCGGTCTGCCGCGCGCGGGCCGGGACGGCTCGAAAGCGGAGGTGACCTGCTACGCGGAAAGCCGCGACGGGCGGGTCTGGCACAAGCCGAACCTGGGCTTGTTCGAGGTGTGCGGCACGCGGGACAACAACGTGGTGCTGGCGGGACAACCGCCTTTCTCGCACAACTTCGCCCCCTTCCTCGACACCCGCCCCGGCGTGCCGCCCGGGGAGCGCTACAAGGCGGTGGCGGGGACGGCGGAAAGCGGCCTGTTTGGCTTCGTTTCCGCCGACGGTCTGCGCTGGCGCAAATGGAGCCGGAAGCCGCTGCTCACGCAAGGAGCGTTTGATTCCCAGAACGTGGCCTTCTGGTCGCCCTCCGAACACTGTTACGCGCTCTATCTGCGCACCTGGACCCGGGGCCGGTTTGCCGGTTTTCGCACGGTGAGCCGGGCCACCTCGCCGGATTTCCGCCACTGGTCCGACCCGGCCGAAATGAATTTCGGCGACACGCCGCGCGAGCATCTTTACACCAGCCAGACACATCCTTATTTCCGCGCGCCGCATATTTACGTGGCCCTGCCGATGCGGTTTTTTCCGGGCCGCCGGGTGCTCACGCCGGCGCGGGCCCGCGCGCTGGGGGTGGATCCGCATTACACCGGCGATTGCGCGGAGACGGTCTTCATGACCAGCCGCGGCGGCACGAACTACACCCGCACCTTCATGGAGGCCTTCATCCGGCCGGGACTGGATCCGGGCAACTGGGCGTCGCGGGCGGGACTCACGGCGCTGGGGGTGGTGCCGACCGGACCGGGAGAAATGTCGCTCTACAAACAGGCCCACTACGCGCAACCCACCTGTCATCTGCGACGATACACCCTCCGCACCGACGGGTTCGTGTCGCTTCACGCGCCCTATCGGGGCGGCGAATGCCTCACCCGGCCCTTCACCTTCACCGGGCGGGAATTGACGCTCAACGTCTCCACCAGCGCCGCCGGCGGCGTGCGGGTTGAAATCCAGGATGTCCGGGGACACCCGCTGCCCGGTCACGCCCTGGCCGACGCCACGGAAATCATCGGGGACGCGATCGAACGGGTCGTGAAGTGGAAAAAGGGTTCCGATCTCAGCCCGCTGGCCGGACGCCCCATCCGCCTGCGCTTCGTCATGAAGGACGCGGATATTTACTCCCTGCGTTTCCGGGAATAATCCCCCCAACGAAAACGATCCGGCATCCGGCGCGAAGGTCCAAAATTCGAGGGAACCGAAGGCCCGAAGGAAATCCGAAATCCGAAATCCGAATCCCGAAATTCCCCGCGCCGAAGGCGCGACACCCGTCAGCTCCAGGCAACGCCCGGGGAACGAGTCATGCTCCTGTAGGCCGGGGCGCCTGACCCGGCGAGGCTCTCTTCGCTTCGTGTTTTTCGTGCTCTTCGTGGTGAAATTGGGCGGGGAGAAAACCGGATGGCGTGCAGCGTGCCATGCCGCGATACGGCAGGCTGCCAGCCTGCGCTACGGAGGAGGGGGTGCCCCGTCCCTCGGTTCCCCGCGACTGATTTTCCGCGGCCGCCCCCATCCCGCCCCTTCAGAGTGGAAAATCGAAGGCGTGCCCTGCTCTCCGGGCGTCACCCCAATGCCGGCTTGGGGAAACCCGGCCTCCCATCAAGGGCATTTTGCGCCCTTCCGACAGGCTGCGTGCGGGCATGCGGTGGAACGTCCCCCCTCTTCAGGTGCTTATGCGTCGAGGTATTCCAGGGGGAACTTCCACGGGGGGCGGTATTGGGGGATGGCGAGTTTGGCGGCTTCGGGGTCGCCGACGATCTGTTCCCTGGCCGGGTCGAACTGGATGGCGCGGCCCAGTTTGAGCGAGAGCAGGCTGAGCAGGATCGGCACGTCCACCTTGACGTGGTAGTTCGGGTTGCAGGAGGGGGCCTGGCGCGACTTGATGCAGTCGAGCCATTCCCGCTCGTGTCCCGGCGAGGGCGGGATGGATTTCGGCGGCGCGGTCTTGCCGTCGAGATAGTCGCCCTCGGGGACGAGGGTGAATTTGCCGTAGTCGGCGTAGAGGGTGCCGTTGGCGCCGTGGAAATAGATGCCCAACCGGCGTTTTCGTTTCGGGTCTCCCTCGAAATCGAAGCCGTAGCTGTTGGTCAGGGATGACATCCACGTGAGGGTGAAGTCCGGGTATTGCCACAGCACTTCGTGCTGGTCGTAGGCGTCGCCGTCGTCGCGCAGGACGAACCGGCCGCCGGCGGCGCTGGTGCGGAGCGGAAAGCCGAGGTTCAGCGCCCAGACCGGCAGGTCAATGATGTGCGGCGCCATGCCGGGGGTCCAGCCGCCGCTGTAGGTCATCCACGAACCGTGGTTGTAGGCGTTCTGGACGAGGATGGGGTTGAACGGCTCCTTCGGCGCGGGGCCGCACCACGCGTCCCAGTCCAGGCCGAGCGAGGCGGGATCGGGCCGCTCGGTGGCGTGGCCCACGCCGTTGGGATACTGGTTCATCACGTTGAAGGTGCGGGCGGTGGCGATGGGGCCGAGGTTGCCGGACCGCACGTATTCCACCACGCGCCGGTAGTTTTCGCCGGCGTGAATCTGGGTGCCGATCTGGCAGACGCGGTGGTGGCGGTTGACGGCGTTCCGCACGGCGAAGCTTTCGCCCAGGTGCAGGGTCATGGGCTTTTGCAGGTAGAGATCCTTGCCGGCCTTGCAGGCTTCGATGGCGATGAGGGCGTGCCAGTGGGGCGGGGTGGCGATGATCACGGCGTCGAGGTCGTCGCGCTGGAGCAGCTCGCGGAAATCGGCGCAGGGCCGGCAGCTTTTCTTGAACCGGGCGGCCACGGCTTCACGGCGCGGTTTCCACACGTCGCACGCGCCCACCACGGTCACGTCCGGGTACCGGGCGCAGTTGCCGAGGTTCGAGGTGCCCATGCCGCCGCAGCCGATCAACGCCAGATGGATGCGTTCGCTGGGGGCGGGCCGCCCGTCGGCGCCCAGGGCGGAGGCGGGAACAAGGGCGGGGGTGGCCAGGACGGTGGCGGCGGTGGTTTTGAGGAACGTCCGCCGGTTCGTTCGCGGGATTGAGGAGGAAGGCATGACAGATTCAGGAGCAAGGGGTTATCAGGGATGGTGAGGGGTGTTCAATCCGCGGGGGAATGGGGTCCGCGGAAGTTCCGGCGGGCCGGCCGCTTTCCCGCGCCCGGCTCTGACCGGTCGGCGGGCGGTGATGCGGCGGGTCGTCCGCCGGGGCCGCGACGAGAAGTCTTTCCCTTTCGTCCGTCGCTTCCGCGAAAGGCAGTTTGACGACTTTTTTCATCGCGCAATCCCCGCGGATTTCCGGGGGAGGGAAAGGAAAATCCTGTTTTCGCACGGCTCAGGCGAGGGGTGAGAACGGGGCGTTGGCCGCCTGCCATTGCGCGGCGCAGGCGGCGGGTTCGGCCGCCGGGCCGGGATGAATCCACAACCGGTAGCGCAGCGTCAGGGGGCGCTCCGGCGTGAGGCGATGGCGGGTGTGGGCGGCGGGAAAGGTGGGCTGAAGCCAGTTCAGGTCCGGATAGTCCACCCAGTCGCCGGGGTAATCCGGGTTGGCCGCGTGCGGGAGGATCACCAGCCCGGAGGGGCGGGACGCGGCGGCGAAGACGCCGCTGACTTCGCCCCAGGAGCGGCGGGGTCGGCTGCCGCGGGGATCGGCGTGTTTGACGATGCGTTGATCGCGCACGCGGCTCAACCGGAGGTTGAGGCCGCCGTACAAATGGGTCTTTCGCCGGGCCAGCCAGACCGGCTCCCCGAGCGCGGTGAACTGAAAGCGCAAATCCACCCGGCGGCCCGCCGGGGTGGCGCGCCACGCCCGGATGAGGGCCCGCTCCCGAACGATGGGCGGGCCGTTCTCCCAATGCCAGAGGTTCTCGGCGTCCACCTGCGCGCACCACGGCCCGCCGGTGACGACGCAGCGTCCGGTGGGGCGGGCGAAGACGTGCTGCAGGGCGTGCAAATCACCGCGCCTGCCGTGCCAGTCCACCTCCGGCCACGCCCAGTAAATGCCCCGGTGATGCGGGTGATCGGGCGACCAGTCGCGGGTCAGTATTTCGCCGTTCAAGCCGTGGAGGGGGTGCACGTAATCGCTCCGGGCGACGGCGTAGATGCGGTTGCCGGGGGCCACGGCCCGCAGCAGGGCGGGAGACGGTTTCACCACCGCGTAATTGTAGCGGAGCACGGGGCGGCGGCGGTCGGTCAGCTCGAACTGGCCGGTGGCCGGATTCCGCCGCGCTTGCAGGTCCGCCGGCGCCGGCCGCGGGGCGGCCTCCCACCGGCCTGATTGCGTCCGGGCGAGCTGTCGGGGCAGCAGCGCCACGAGCCGGGGCGGACGGTCGCCGTCGTCCGGCAACAATTGGACGGGAAAGGACGCGGCTTCGGCGTCGCCCGACGGCGTTGCCCGCCAGCACAGGCGTCCTTCGGAGGCAATGGCCCGCCAGCGGCGAGGCAGGGGAACGGACAACCGCACGGGGACGGGATCGTCCCCCACGGAGACCGGTGGAGCGGGCGGGCCTCCCTCCGCGCGCGCGGAAAGCGGGACCCGCCCCCAGGCGGCGCCCGCCAACGCGCCCCGCGTGGCGAGCGTCAGGAACTTGCGCCGGGGCAGGGTGTTCATGGGGCCGGAGGGTAGCACGTCCCCCGCCGGAGACAAGAGGGAGAACCCGCCCCCGGAAAGGCCGGGGACACGAAGGTCCGCCGGCCCGGAAATTTTCGGCGCGCGGATTTTTGCGAAAGGGCCGGCGTTTGCTCCGGCAGCGGGACCGAAACGGGGTCCGCGCGCCCGCGCCACGAAGGGATTCCCAAGGGCGCGGAACGCCCCGCGGTTTCGGGGGGGGCGGGAACCGGTTTTCCGCCTTGTGACCTCGGCGGCTACGGCTGACGGGGCGGCGGCGCGGGGCGTTTGGGCGCGCGTTTGCGGGGGCGGCGGGGGGTAATCTTGGGCCGCTTGCCGGCGGGTGGTTCGCCGGGAAAGGCATCGGCGTCGGGGACGGGGAAGCGGCGTTCGAGGATGGCGCCGAAGCTGCCGCGAAAGATGCCGGGCCGGTAATCGGGCGAGCGGAAGCCCTTCCGGGCCTCCGGATGGGCGCGCCGCCAGACCAGCCAGTCGCGCAGGAACAGGCCCAGCTCCTTCAATTCCCACGCGTGCGCGTAGAGGGCGTGGGCCAGGTCGCGATCCTTCAGGCGGGTGAGCTTTTCGTAGAGCGTCTCCAGGCGGTGACAGCATTCGGTGATGCGCCCGTCCGCGCCCTCCCATTGTTCGAGGGGCTGCCGCCGCACGGTGTCGAGGTCCCGCAAAAAGGCGCGTCCGCCGGGGCCGAATTCGGTGGGGAGATGGAGCAGGTCGCTCAGCAACTGGAGCTCCTCGCCGGTGACCGGCTCGCCGGTGGCGGGCTCGAACCGGCTCAACCACTCCTTCAGGGCGTGTTGGCGGGCGGTTTCCGGGCTGGTTTCCGGGGCGCGCAGAAACTGGCCCAGGGTGTGCACGCCCACGAAGTTCGCCGCGAACTGGCAGTTGGGATTCAGCAGGACGCCGGCGGCGCGCTCGGGCAACGTGGGCGGACGGCCCGCGTAGGGGCCCAGGTAGAGCCGGCGCGGGTCGTAGTCGTTGGCCAGCAGGTTGTCCCAGATCACCGGCGGCCGGCGCAGGACGGCGGCCGCTTCCGCGAGCGACTCCTCGGGGATGGTTTCCGAGACGATGTGCGGGCCGGTCCAGAAGACGCTGATCGCCGGGCCGAGTTTTTCGCCCAACTCGCGCAGGTAGGGATCCTCCGCCACCGAGGGCCGGGCCATGCGTCCGCAATAAACGGTGGGACAGAAGAGGAGCTTGGGAAAGGGAATCGCCTCCTTGAGCCGGTCGAGCGCCTGATTGGCCAGCCAGGCCTGGGCGGCGGCGGGCGTGCCGAACCGGGCCTCGTCGGGCGGCGCGAGCCGGGCGGGGATGTCGTCGAACAGCAGCGCGAACGAGGTCACGCCCAGCTCGGCCAGCGCCTCCAGTTTGTCCAGCAGGGCGTCCAGCTCGGCGGCTTCGCTGAAGCGGATGTCCAGGCCCGGCGCGAGGGCGTGGATGAACTCCAGCCCGTGCGACTGGCAGTCGTGCACCAGCTTCCTGAGGGCGTCCAGCTCGGCGGCGTCGTAGGGGGCGCGCCAGAGGACGCGGTGTTTGAGGTCGTCCTTCGGCGCGTAGAGGTAGGCCTTCAGGCCGGCGCGTTGCAGCCAGTGAAAGAGCTCGCGCCGCTGGTCCGGCGACCACGGCCGGCCGTAAAACCCTTCGATGACGCCGGAGAGGAAGTTGCTCATGGGGATCACTTCACCGCGCCGGCGGTGACGCCGCGCATGATGTGTTTGTGGAACAGGGCGTAGGCCAGCAGGGTCGGAACCGAGATCAACGACAACCCCGCCAGCAGCGCCGGGTAATCGGTGTTGTGGGCCTGCTCGAAGGCGATCATGCCGGCGGGCAGGGTTTTCATCTCCGGACTCACGATCAACAGCAGGGCCATGAGGAATTCGTTCCAGGTGTTCAGGCAGGAAATGACCACCAGCGTGCCGATGGCCGGCCGGGCCACCGGCAGCAGAATGCTGAAATAGAACCGCCCGGTGGACACGCCGTCCATCCGGGCCGCCTCCTCGATCTCCGCCGGGATGGCCGAAAAGAAGGCGGTCAGCAGGAGCACCGACACCGGCAGGTTCATGGCGGTGTAGGGCAGAATCAGCGCCCACAGACTGTCGTGGATGCGGAGGAATTGCAGCAGGTCAATCAGCGGGATCAGGAACGACTGCACCGGCAGCACCATTCCGATGAAGAACAACGCCAGCCAGAGCCGCCGCAGGGGAAAATCCTTCTTGCTCAACGCGAACCCGCCCCACGCGCCCAGCACCACCGTGAGCCACGCCGTCAGGCCGGTGACCCAGAGGGAGTTGATGAAGAAATCGCCCATGTGTCCCTCGCGCAACGCCCGCTGGTAGTTTTCCCAGTTGATCCGTTGCGGCGGGGCGAAGGGGTGACCGAAGATGGCTTCGTTGCTTCCCTTGAAACTGCTCAGCACCGTCCAGAGCACCGGATACAACGCCACCACCGCCACCACCATCCAGCCGACCGCGCGGAGGATTTGCCCGCCGCGCGGGGCGCGAAAAGCGCTCTTTTTTTCCGGGTTACGCATGGATTGTCTCCTTTCCGCGGGCGCCCCGCCACAAGCGCCGCGCCCCCAGGATCGCCGCCGCCGTCAGCAGCACCATCAGCGTCAGCAGCACCGCCAGCGTGCTGCCGTAGCCCTTGTTGTCGAAGTGAATCACCTCGCGCACCAGCAGGGTCGAGACGATGGAAGTGGCATCCTGATTGGGGGCCAGCACCCAGAACAGGTCGAACGCCTTGAACGCGCCGGTGAAACAAATCAGCAGCGCCACGTAAATCACCTCCCGCAGCAGCGGCAGCTTCACGTGCCAGAACGTCTGCCACGCCGTGGCCCCGTCCAGCCGGGCCGCCTCGAGCACCTCGCGCGGCACCCCGCTCAAACCGGCCAGAAAGATCACCATGAAAAAGCCGCAGTAGGTCCAGCCGGAGATCACCGAAATGGTCAGCAACGCCCGCGAACCCCGCAACAGGCCGGGAAACACCCCCACGCCGTCCTTGAACAAAAAGCCGAACACCAGCCCCACCACCACCAGCGAGAGCACGTTCGGCGCGAAAAACACCACCCGCAGGAAGTGGTTCAACTTGTTCTCCCGCTCCAGGGCCACCGCCAGAAACAGGCCCACCGTCACCTCGAACAACAGGGTCCAGCCGAGATAGATCAGGTTGTTGGCCAGCGCCTGGTGGAATTTCGGATCGGTGGCCGCGTAGCGGTAATACAGCGCGCCCACGTACCGGGGAACGCCGTCGTGGTAACTGTGCACCGACTCCCACAACGTGGCGGTCGAGGGCAGCAGCACGAACAGCGCGAACAACAGCAGCGCCGGCAGGAAAAACCAAATCTGTCCCCGTCGCGTCATGGCTTTCTCCCGTGGGGGTTCCGCGGGCGGGGCGCGCCGCGGGGGGGCGCCGGGACGAACCCGCCGGAGGCGGAGGACGCCCGCGGAGGAAAAACGCGAAAAGGATCCGTCCGCCGGCTCATAACCCCTTTCGCGCGAGGGCCTGTTTCTCGCGATTCCAAAAGGCCACCGCCTCCGTGGCGTTCATCCGGCCGGCCGCCAGCCGGGCCGCCACCTCGTAAAACACGCGGGCCTGGGCGGGCGTGTAGGCGGTGTCCGGCGGCGCGACCCACACCGGCGTGCGCCGCAGAATCCGCAGCGCCTTCCGGGCCAGCGGGTGGTGGGTGAATTCGTCCGCGTCCAGCCGCGCCGACAATCCGCCCAGCGGCGCGAACCGTTCCTGGTACTTGCGCGACACCAGCAGCGACACCAAATCCACCGCCGCCCGGGGATTGGGCGTGTCCGCGTGGACCATCCAGCCGGTGACCACGGCGGCCATGGCGTTGGTCTGGTCCGTCCCGGCGGGCACGCCGAACACGCCGACCGGAAACTTCAGCTCGTTCCGTTTTTCGGCGTCCTGAATGTCCGCCAGCATCCAGGAACCGATGATGTGCTGCGCCGCCCGCCCGCTCAGCCAGAAGACCTTGGCGTCAATGTCGCCGAACCCGGCCACCGCCCCGCGGTTCATGAGGCCGGGCAGGTCCATCGCGCCTTCCCGGGCCAGCTGCGCCAGCGGTTCCAGCGCGGCGGCGGCTTCGGGGGGCACCGGCGTGCCCGGCTGGAAGAGGCGGTTCACCTCCGGGAGCGGCAGGGCCTGGCCGAGAAATTCCGCCGCCAGATTGCCCAGCGGCCAGAGGTCGCGATTGCCCTGGATGAGCGGCAGGATGTTCGCCGCCCGCAGCTTCCGGCACTCCGCCAGCCACGCCGCCAAATCCGCCGGCTCCGTCAGGCCGTTTTCCTCGAAGAGCCGCCGGTTGTACCAGACCAGGTTGCTGATATCAATGGACTGCGGCAGGTGATAGACGGCGTCGCCCTCGCGCAGGATCGCCGTGGGCAGCAGCTCGGCCACCCGCCGCGGGTCCAGGTACGGGCGCATGTCCAGGGCCTGATGGCGCCGGATGGACAACGCCGTCTTGTAACCCCGCCACAGGAAGAAGATGTCCGGCGGCCGGCGGGCGCGCATCACCAGCCGCCAGCCCACCGTCTGGTACACCTCGCTGTTCATCACCACCTGCCGCACCTTGATGCCGGGATGGGCGGCCTCGAACTCGCGAATCGCGTCCGCCAGCACCGCCTGCTCGGTGGCGGTGGTGTAGGTGTGGGCCATCAGCAGGACATGCGGATCCGGCGCGGTCAGCCGCAGATGGTGACCGGTGAACACGAACGCCAGCCCCACCAGGGCCAGCCAGATCCACGTGGTGCGTTTCATGTCCCGCCAGGACCGCGCGCCCGCGTCCGGCCGCGGCGTCTCCGGATGTCGAAACCGGGCTCGTTTTTCCGCGCGGGCGTGCGCAAGGACTTCAACCCGCCCGCCCGGCGGTGTCAAGAACCCGCCCGGCCCGCGGCGGCGATTCCGGATTTTTGCGGGGGGAATGAAAAACGGCCGGCCCTTCGCGGGGCCGGCCGTGAAACCCGTCAACGGGGACGGAACGGATTATTCCTCGTCTTCACCCGTTTTGACCTTTTCCTCGGCGGCGTCGAAGGCGTGCTGCAGGGCCACGAGGTCCTCGCCCGGCTTGAGGGCGTCGAGGACGGCCTGCTCGGCCTTGAGCTGCTCGGGGCTGTACTCGGCGGCCTTGATCGAGAGGCCGATCCGGCGCTCGCTCCGGTCCACCTTGACCACCCGGGCGGTGACTTCCTGGCCGACCTTGAGGACGTTCTTGATCTTGTCCACCCGCTCCTCGCTGATCTGCGAGATGTGGACCAGGCCGTCAATGTCGTGCTCCAGCCCGATGAACGCGCCGAAGCTGGCCAGCTTGGTGACCTTGCCGGTGACCAGGTCGCCCACCTTGTAGTACTGCTCGATGTGCTCCCACGGATCGTCCACCAGATGCTTCACGCTCAGCGAGATGCGCTGGTTGGGCACGTCCACTTCCTGCACCACGGCCTCGATTTCGTCGCCCTTCTTGAGGACCTCGGAGGGGTGGTTGATCTTGCGCGTCCAAGAGAGGTCGGACACGTGCACCATGCCGTCGAGCCCTTCGCTGAGTTCCACGAAGGCGCCGTAGCTGGTGAGGTTGCGCACCTTGCCCTTGACCTTGGTGCCGGGAGGATACTTGGTGACGGCCTCCTCCCAGGGATTGGTCTCGAGCTGGCGCAGGCCGAGGGAGATTTTCTGCTCGTCGCGGTTGATGCCCAGCACCACGGCCTCGATCTCCTCGCCCTGCTTGAGGACGTCGCTCGCCTTGGCGATGCGCTTGGTCCAGGACAGCTCGGTGACGTGCACCAGGCCCTCGACGCCGGGTTCGAGTTCCACGAAGGCGCCGTAGGGCACCAGGTTGACGACGCGCCCCTTGACGTGGCTGCCGATCGGGTATTTCTCCTCGATCTTCTCCCACGGGTTTTCGGTCTTCTGCTTGAGGCCGAGGCTGACCCGCTCGCGTTCGCGGTTGACGTCCAGCACCACGACGTCGAGTTCCTGGCCCACCTTGACCATCTCGCTCGGGTGGCCGATGCGGCCCCAGCTCATGTCGGTGATGTGCAACAGGCCGTCCAAGCCGTTGAGGTCCACGAAGGCGCCGAAGTCGGTGATGTTCTTGACGGTGCCCTTGCGGATGTCGCCGGGCATCATTTCGGCCAGCAGCTTGGCGCGGCGCTCGGCCCGCTCCTGCTCGATGAGTTCGCGGCGGGAGAGGACGATGTTCTGGCGTTCCTGGTTGAGTTTGACGACCTTGAACTCGTAGGTCTGGCCCACGTAGCTCTGGAGGTTGCGGGGCGGACTCACGTCCACCTGGGACGCCGGCAGGAAGGCCTCGACGCCGATGTTGACCAGGAGGCCGCCCTTGACGATGGCCTTGACCTTGCCCTGGATGGTGCCGCCCTCTTCGCAGATGGAGAGGATGCGGGCCCAGTTCTTCTTGAATTCGGCCTTTTCGTGCGAGAGCACGACCATGCCTTCGCGGTCTTCGAGGCGCTCGATGAGCACGTCCAGCTCCTGGCCGACCTTGACTTCGGGCAGGTCTTCGAGCTCGTGCATCGGCACGCTGCCTTCGCTTTTGAAGCCGATGTCCACCAGCACTTCGCGGGGGCGCACCTCAATGATGGTGCCTTTGACGATCTGCCCGGCGGCGAACTGTTTGTCGCTCTGCCGCAGGGCTTCTTCCATGGTTAGCATAAACGAGAAAGGATCCCGGAACCGAGATCCGGAGGAAGGAACTCCTTCGAGGAAAATCCCGCACCGGCGGCTTCGGAAAGCCCCCCGTCGCGGGGGTTAAGGGTTCGATTGTATGTTGTTGTTTTCAGTGTTTCGGCCTTTCGGGAGGACCGCACCCACGGCCCTCAGGCAAGCGGAGAATCTAGGGCGTTCCCCCGGCAATGCAAGCAGATTTCTCCGCTCACGGGAGGCCGGAACGCGAATCGGCCGCGCGCGGAAGGGCCCGCGAAAACGCCTCCCGCGGCCCGGTCGCAGGGGAACCTGGCGCGGCATTCGCTCGCGCCGGGCGCCTACCGGGTCTTTTCGACCAGCAGGGGAACGAGTTCGTCAATCTTCACGCGGGTTTGCCCGGCGGTGTCGCGATCACGCAGGGTGACGGTGTCCTTCAGCGCGGGGTCGTTTTCGCCCAGGGTGTCGAAGTCAACGGTCACGCAGAACGGGGTGCCGGCTTCGTCCTGCCGGGCGTAACGCCGCCCGATGGAGCCGCCGTCGTCGTAAAAGACCGTCAGGTGCGGGCGCAGCAGGTCGCGGACTTCCTTCGCCTTTTGCACCAGCGGCGGCTTGTTGCGCAGCAGCGGCAGCACGCCCACCTTGATGGGGGCCACGCGCGGGTGGAAGCGCAGCACCACCCGGGTGTCGGTGCGGCCCTTGGCGTCGGTCTCGGTGACCTCGTGGTAGGCGTTGGTCAACAGCGCGAGAATGAGCCGGTCCACCCCGGCGGAGGGCTCGATGACGTGCGGCACGTACTGCCCCTTGGCCAGGCCGTCGGCGTCGGCCTTCGCCAGCGCGGCCGCCTGCTCGGCCGCCACGCCGCTGCGGGTCAGGTAGCCGAGCCGGGCGTCGTAATAGCGCCGCCACAGGGCCTGCCGTTTTTCGTCGTCGAGCTGCTTCCACGCGGCGCGGAGGGCGTCATCGAACACCTTCATCGGTTTGCCGGAAAACCGTTCGTGCTGGCTGAGGTCGAAATCGCTCCGGGCGGCGATGCCCTCCAGCTCCTGCGTGCCGAAGGGGAACTGGTACATGATGTCCACCGTGGCGCGGGCGTAATGGGCCAGCTCGTCGGCGGTCTGCCAGTATTCCTCGAGCGAGGCCCGCGGCAGGCCGATGCCTTCGTAGAAGCGCATCCGTTCCTCGACCCAGTACTGGTGCCAGATTTCCCAGCCCCAATCCGGTTGCGGCTCGCCGGGATGCCCTTGCCCCTCGGGCGTGCGGACATGGCCGTGAATGGCCTCGATGACCTCGTCCGGCTTGATGAAAAACTCCAGCTCCATCTGCTCGAACTCGCGCGAGCGGAAGGTGTAGTTGCGCGGGGTCACCTCGTTGCGAAAGGCCTTGCCCACCTGCGCGATGCCGAACGGCACCTTCTGACGCGAGGTTTCGAGGACGTTCTTGAACTGCGTGAAGATGGCCTGCGCGGTCTCCGGACGCAGGTAGGCCACGCTCGAATCGTCCCGCACGGGACCCACGTGGGTGGTGAACATCAGGTTGAACGCGCGCGGCTCGGTCTTCTCGCCGTGGCATTCACAGACCATCAGGCTGGGTTTTTGCGGGCAGGGAATCTCGTCAATCTGGTCCGCCCGAAACCGGCCCTTGCAGGTCTTGCAGTCAATCATCGGGTCGGTGAACGTGTCCACGTGTCCGCTGGCCTCCCAGACCTTCGGCGCCATGATGATGGTGGCTTCAAGGCCCACCACGTCGTCCCGCTGATGGACGATGTGCCGCCACCAGAGGTCCTTCACGTTGCGTTTCAACTCCGCGCCCAGCGGGCCGTAGTCCCAAAAGCCGTTGATGCCGCCGTAGATTTCGGAAGACTGGTAGATGAAGCCGCGCCGTTTGCACAGCGACACCAGCTTCTCCATCAATTCATTGGTCCGCGCCTCAGACATAAGGCGCGGAGTATCCCCGCGGGACGCCCCGGGGTCAAGGAACGCCCCCGGGCCGCGCGAAGGAACGCCCCCGCTCCTCGGGGGCGGGCCGGGTTCCCCCGCCCGGCGTTCCCCCACCGGCCCTCAGGTGCGGTAGATGATCTGAATGCCGTAATCCACGAGGATCTTCTCCGTGGCCAGGTCCAGATGGTTGTAGGTGAGGGTGGAAAGGTTGATGATGTTCTCCTCGCCCACTTTGTTCAAAAACTCCGCCACGTGTTTTTCGTAGGAATCCACCCCCAGCTCCACGCAATCACTGTGGCGGATGACCCGCACCCGGATTTTCAATCCCGCGGTGGCGCCTTCCTCCTCCTCCGACTTCTTCTTCTTGACCAGGATTTCCGAGGGGGAATCCCGCACGGGCACCCGGAAGTGTTTTTCCTCCTTGGCGGCGGCGGCGGTGGAGGCGGGAGGCGCGGTGTGAATGTTGGTGATGTCGGGCTGCGGGATGGTGATTTCCGCCTCGCAGGTGGGGCAGTTGATGTTGGTCCCCGCCCCGGCGGCGTCCACGACCAATTCCTGCTGACAGTGGGGACAATTGAACGTCAGATCCATGACAAGCTTGCTGTTTGGCTTAGTTTGTGTGAACGCGCCCACTTTAGGAGCCGCTCCACCCGGCAACCAGCAAAATTTCGTCCGCCCGGACGCCGCCTGTCCCGGCGGGCGCAGGCGGGAAATCCGCGGCTTTCTCCGGGTTTTCCCGCCGCGCCTCCTTCGGGAGCGGGTCCCGGGCGCCGCCTCCGCGCTCCGGAATCCCGGGTTCGGCTTGGCAGGGGGTGGGGGCGGGCCTATAAAAACGCATGCTCAAAGCGGGAATTGTCGGCTTGCCGAACGTGGGCAAATCCACCCTGTTCAACGCCCTGACCCGGTCCCATCAGGCGCCGGCGGAGAATTACCCCTTCTGCACCATCGAACCCAATCTGGGAGTGGTGACGGTGCCGGACGAGCGGCTGGAACAACTGGGCGAGGCGGTGGGCGTGGCCCAACGCCTTCCCGCCGCCATCGAGTTCCTCGACATCGCCGGCCTGGTCGAGGGGGCCTCCCGGGGCGAGGGGCTGGGCAACCAGTTCCTGAGCCACATCCGCGACGTGGACGCCGTGGTGCAGGTGGTGCGGTGTTACGAAAATCCCGACGTCCATCACGTGGCGGGAAACATTGATCCCATCCGGGACATCGAGACGGTGATGACCGAGCTGGTGCTGGCGGACCTGGAATCACTGCGGCGACAGCGGGACCGCGTCGAGCGCGACGCCAAACGGGGCGACCCGGAGGCCCAACGCCGGCTGGCGGTGGCGGAGCGGCTCCTGCCGCACTTGGACGCGGGCCACCCCGCGCACACGCTCGAACTGGCCCCCGAGGAGCGCGCCGAGGCGCGGCGGCTTTTCCTGCTGACCGACAAACCCACCTTGTTCGCCGCCAACGTGGACGAAGCGGCGCTGGCCGCGGGAGGCAACGAATTCAGCCGGCGGGTGGCGGAATACGCCCGCGCGCATCACGCCTGCGCCACGGTGACGGTGTGCGCCCAGCTCGAAAGCGATCTGGCGGATCTGGCGCCCGCCGAGGCCGCCGAATACCTGCGCGAGCTGGGCGTTGCGGCGTCGGGCGTGAGCGAACTGATCACGGCCACCTACCGCCTGCTGAACCTGCGGACCTTCTTCACCTACAACGAAAAAGAGGTGCGGGCCTGGCCCATCCCGGCGGGCTGCCACGCCGCCCAGGCGGCGGGCCGGATTCACACCGACTTCGAGCGCGGCTTCATCAAGGCCGAGCGGGTGCACTGGCGGCACCTGGTCGAGGCGGGCTCGATGGCCCACGCCCGTGAGGCGGGACATTGCGCCCACGAAGGCCGCGACTACGAGGTCCAGGACGGCGACGTGCTGCTGTTCAAATTCAACGTCTGATCCCTCCCCGAAAACGCCTCGACGCGGCGAATTTCGGGATTCGGCTTTCGGCCTTCCTTCGGCCCCTCACTCCCTCGGCCCTCGGATTCCCCCTTCCGCCCCGCCGTCGGCCCGGCCGGTGATCGGCGGGAACCCAGTCCGCCGTTGACGCCGTCTCCCCCCTTCTCCAGACTGAACGGGTGGACGCGCAGGGCCAGAACCGCCAATCCCCCAACGCCGCCGCCCCCACCGATGAAACCTTGGTCCAACGGGCGCAGGCGGGCGATCTGGCGGCCTTCGAGGAACTGGTCAGCCGGCACGAAGGGCGGGTTTACGCCCTCGCGTGGCGAATCTTGCGCAATCAGCACGACGCCGAAGACATCACCCAGCAGACCTTTCTGGACGCCCTCGAACATCTGGACGGGTTTCGGGGCGACGCCCGCTTCGGCACCTGGCTCCTGCGCATCGCCACCTACGCCGCGCTCAAGGTGATCCGCAAACGGCAGGGCTTGGACACCATTTCGCTGGAAGGCGCCACCCATCCCGACGCCGAGGCCGACGCCCCCCGGCCGGAATTCGTCGCCGACTGGCGCGAATCTCCGGAACACCTCGTCCGCAACCGGGAGACGGCCCGCCTCATCGAAAGCGCGTTGGACGAACTCGACGAAAAACACCGGGTGGTGTTTTTGCTGCGCGACGTGGAAGGACTCTCCATCCGCGAAACCGCCGAGACGCTGGGCATCTCCGAGGCCAACGTCAAAGTGCGCCTCTTGCGGGCGCGGCTTCAGTTGCGGGAACGGTTGACGCGCATTTTCGGCGACCCGCAACGCCAGGTCTCCCCCGCCTCCGACCACGCCCATTGAGGGAGCGCCCCCCCGGGCGCGCGAGGGGGGACGGCGTTTTCCGTCCGCCTCCGCCGCCACGTCGCCCGGCTTCAACGCGCGGAGGCCGCCGTGGCGGCCGGCTTGGCCGGAGGGCCGACCGGAGAGGCTTTTTTCACGGGGACGGCCTCCCCGAAGCGTTTTCGTTCCGCGGGCAGGAGGAGCGTGTTGGGATCAAACCTGGCCGCCCACGCCATGGCGCGGCACAACAGGATGCGGAATTCCGGCTGCTCGAACGTGGCGTAATTGTGCCCCAACAGGATGACCACCGTGCGTTGGCCGTCGGTTTCCACGGTCCACGCGATCGGCACGGCGGGCCCGCCCCGAAAAGCGCCCCGGGCCAGCACGTGGGCGGTGGGCGCCAGCCGGATGCCCACCGCCAGCTCGTCCGCCACGACGAACGGTTTCAGCCCGCGGGTGATGGGATGATTCGGGTCCAAATCCCGCACGTGCACCACGCCGCCCTCCCAGTGACAGCGGTTGGTCTCCCACGTCATGCCCAGCCGGGGGGCGAAATCCGCGGCGTGCGGCCCCGCCACCGTGTTGTGCAGCGCCACCAACCCGCCGCCGCGTTGCAAATAGACCCGCAAATCCGTGCGCTGGGATTCCCGGGCGGGAAACACCTTGTCGCCGTAGAACACCAACACGTCCATGTTGTGGATCTGGATCGTGGTGGGAAAGACCAGCCCGGCGCTGGTGGCCGCCCCCCGCTTGACGATCTCCGCCCAGAAATCGTCCACCATGCGGCGCGCCTTGTGCCCCGTGCGCGCGGGGCTCTGCTTGGCGGAAATGAAAACGCGCAACAACGGCGCCGAACGCGCCGGTCCCGAAGCCGCCAATCCCCCCGCCAGCAACGCCGCCAACACGTAACCTTTCATCATGGCGCCGAGCGTCTCATCTTCCCCGCCCGGACGCAAGAACCGGCGGAAAAGGCAAGACGTGACGCGACCCGACGCCCCCCTGCCCCGGCGGCGGCAAAGACGCGCGCCTCGGCAGCGCGAACTTCCAGTCTGCTGACTTGAGCCGCCGGGGGGAGCGAAAGGGATTCGTCCGCCCGGACGCCGGCCCGCCGGGCCGAGCGCGTGGGCACGCGCGAGCCAATCGCCCGGCTTCCAGCCGGCCCGGCGGGCGAGCAAAAGCGGCCGCCGCGTAAAGAGGAACGCTGGGCCGACTGGAAGTCGGCGACACGGCAGGTTGGAAACCTGCGCTACGGAGGTTTGCCGCCTCGTCACTTCGGCGGCTGCGGGGTGGGGAGGCCGGCGGAGCGGACGGCGGCCACGGAGCGGGCCGGGTCGGTGTGGTGGACGGCCCGCCAGCCGCGCGCGAGGGCGGCGGTCACGTTTTCTTCGCGGTCATCGAAGTAGAGCAGCTCCGGGCCCGCGCAACCGGTGGTTTGTTCGACGATTTCGTAGAGCCGGGCGTCGGGCTTCATGACGCCGTGTTCGTAGGAGAGGACGGTGTGATCGAACAGGCCGTAAAACGGGTAATGCCGGCGGATGTGGCGGATGGCCATGTCGTTGGTGTTCGAAAAGGCGCACAGCTTCACGCCCGCCTTTTTCAACCCCGGCAGAAGCGCGGTCATCGGCTCGATCTCGGAAAAAATGTCGCCGAAAATCGCCTCGAACAGGGCGAGATCGCCGTCGAAGCCGGTGGCTTCGCGGACCCGCTCGTAAAATTCCCGGGTGCTCAGGCGGCCGGTTTCGTAGTCGCTCAGCAGCGGAGACTCGGTCAGCAGGCGCTGAATCTCGGCCAGGGAGACCTTGACCCGCGGCATCAGCCGGCCCACGGCGAGCCGGTAATCGAAGTCCAGCAAAACCTTGCCGAGGTCGAAGACGACCGTCCGGGGCGGGGAAGAGGCAGGGGCGTTTTCCGACATGAGCTTTCAGGTCAACGGCGCGCGCCCTTCGAGGGCGCGGCCCAGGGTGAGTTCGTCCGCGTATTCCAATCCGCTGCCGGCCGGCAGGCCGTGCGCCAGCCGGGTGACCCGCAGCCCGCGCGGGGCCAGCCGCTGGGCGAGGTAGTGGCAGGTGGCGTCGCCTTCGACGTCGGTGGGCAGGGCGAGGATGAGTTCCTGGATGCCCTCCTCGGAAAGGCGCCGTTCCAGCGCGGCGATGCGCAAATCCTCCGGCTCGACGCCATTGAGCGGCGACAACTTCCCGCCCAGCACGTGATAACGCCCGTGAAACACGCCGGCCTTCTCGACCAGCAGGATGTCCACCGGGCGCTCGACCACGCAGACCTGGGTGGCGTCGCGTCGCGGGTCGCGGCAGAGGGCGCAGGGATCCTCCTCGGTGAGCCCGCCGCACCGGCCGCAGGCGCGCACCCGTTCGCGGGTCTCGACCAGCAACCGCGCCAGCTCCCGCACGCTGTCCGGGTCGGTCTGCGCCAGGTGCAGCGCCAGCCGTTCCGCCGAGCGGGGACCCACGCCGGGCAGGTGGTTCAACGCGGCCATGAGCCGCTGCAAGGTGGGAGGGAGCGTCGCCACGGCAACCGTCGCGAAAGCGGGTCGGGTTACATCAAACCGGGCAGGCTCAACCCGCCGGTCACCCGGCCCATCTCGGTCTTGGTGACTTCCTCGACCTTTTCGCCGGCCTGCCGCAGAGCGGCCAGGATGACGTCTTCGAGGAGCTTGGGATCGTTTTCGGCGACCAGTTTCGGGTCAATGGTGAGGCTCCGGACCTGGTGGGCGCAGGTCATGACGACCTTCACCGCGCCGCCGCCGGCCTCCGCCTCGACGGTGGTCTCGGCGAGCTTTTGCTGGGCGGCTTGCACGTCGCGCTGCATCTGCGCGGCCTGTTTCATCAATTTCGCGATATTGGGCATGGGAGGGTTAAGGGGTTGCGGGTGTGGAGGAAATGCCAGGGAAAAGAGGGGAAATCCGGGGTCCCGAAGGAGCGAGGGCCGAAGGAAATCCGAATTCCGAATTCCGAAAGCGTTCCCCGTGCCGCCGTGGTGAGGAGACGGCTCTTCGGTAGCGCAGACTTCCAGTCTGCTGTTTCGCCGGCTTCCAGCCGGCCAAGCGGACCGGAAAAAAT
>CAZRPT010000097.1:0-4395 GCA_964601985.1 uncultured Verrucomicrobiota bacterium | reverse complement strand
AAACTCGTGCAGCAGATAGCCGTGGCAATGTTTCAGGTCCACGAAATCCGCCCCGGCCTCCCGCGCCACCCGGGCCGCCCGCACGTAGCAGGGAATCAGCGCCTCGACTTCGGCGTCGGTGAGCACCTGGTCGTCGCTCGTCACGCCGAACCTGGCGTCGAGCAGCGGGTGCCGGAAGGCCACGCGCGGTTCCGGCCGGCGTGCGTCGCGGGGCCGGCAAAAACGGCCCGAGTGGGTGAGTTGGAACCCCACGACCAGGTCTTCGTCCGTGCCGTGGCATTCGCGATGCACGCGCCGCAGCTCGCTCACCAACGCCCGCAGATCCTCGCGGGTGGCCTCGTGAATGATGAGCTGCCGCGGATTGGCGCGCCCGTCCGGGCGCACGGCCATCGCCTCGCCGCCCCAGATGAGTTTGGCGCCGCTTTCGCCGAACCGCCGCCAGCGCCGGCGCACTTCGTCGGTGGGCCGCCCGTCGGCGGTCCCGTCCCACCCTTCCATGGGGTGGATGACCCAGCGGTTGCCGGGGACGCGGCCGTTGATCCGCCAATCCGATACGGGCCGCGCCAACGGCGAATCCGGCGCGGGCTCGACGGCGTCCTCGCAGGGCAGGTCGAGCCCCAACGCGGCCACGTGCGCCCGAAACGCCGCCACCGTCTTCAGCGACGGGATGCGGGTCAGCTTGAAGGCGGCGGACACAAACGGCCTACGGGCGGGAATGGTCGAGCATCCAGCGGAAGACCTCGGGGTTGTTGTAAGTGGCGTCCCAGGAGTTGTGATTGGCCTCGGGATAGATCGTCAGCTTGACCTCCCGGCAACCGAACCGCTTGAGGGCCTTGACCATGCGCTTGGATTCCTCCGGATTCACCACCTGATCCTTCGCGCCGTGAAAGGCCCAGACCGGCAGGCTGCGCAGCGCCTCGGCGTGCCGGGGCGAGGCCAGCAACACGTCCTCCGTGTTGCCGCCGCCGCAGATGGGCACGATGGCCGCAAAGCGATCCGGATGGGTCAGCCCCAGATGCCACGTGCCGTAGCCGCCCATGCTCAGGCCGGTCAAATACACCCGGTGCGTGTCCACCGCGTGGGTTTCGATGACCCGGTCCAAAAGCGCCGCCAGCGCGTCGGCGTGCCAGTGGTCGCCCGTCGGACACTGCGGACAAACAAGGATGAAGGGGAAATTCCGGTCGTTTCTCGCCAGCTTGGGCGGCCCGTGGACGGTCACCTTCCAGAGGTCGTCACCGCGTTCGCCCGCGCCATGCAGAAACAGCATCAACGGCCATTTCCTGGCGGGATCCTTGCCGTACTCCTTCGGCAGGAAGAGCAGGTAACGGAGGTGCACCGGCTGGGTCAGCGTGGTGCGGAAGGACTTCGTCTGAAAGGCGGAGCTCGGGGTCTGGCTCATGAGGGAAACCGCGCCAACGCCGAGCAAACCGCTCACGGCCAGGACGCGCGCAAGAGTCTTCATCGTTTTCATGGTGCAATGGACAAGTTCCCGCCGTCCGGCGCCCGCGCTTTCGCGCGGAGCAAGGCGGCGAAGGTTCCTCCACCCTATTACATCAGCTTGAGCCGCGGCAAGCCCACGCACCGTTCCCCCGGGACATCTCGGCGGCCCCCAATCTTGGACCAGGTGAATTGGCCGAAGCGCCGCTGCGAGAAACTCGGGCGGCATGGTCTGGTGCAAGCGTGGGAAGAAGCAACGAGTCTCCGAAAAAGGGCAACCTGCCGACCGAAGGGCCGGATGCGGGAGAGCCGCACGTCCGGTTCGAAGGGGAGGCTGCATTTGCAATGAACGCGTGACGTGGTTGAAACGGCCGCGAGCGAAGGCCGGTGAGTGCTGCCCGGCAAGACACCTCCTCCTCTTCGTGCGCTTTGTGGTGAATTTGCGCCGGAGAAAATCGGATTTCCGCGGCCGCCCCGGTCCCGCCCCTTCAGGGCGGGGGAATCAAGGTTCGGACGGTTCCCCCGGGCGCGTTGCCCGGGTCATCCGGGTTTCGCGCCTCCGGCGCGAGGAAATTCGGGATTCGGATTCCCCTCGGCCCTCGCTCCCTCGAATCCTCGGATTTTCCCGCGCGCCCGCCGTCGTGTCACCTCGGCGGTTCCGGGTCCGGGGTGGGGGACGCGGTTTGCTGACGGCGGTTCTTTTCGCGCGCCGGGCGTGAAATTCCGCCGTCCGACGGGGGCGAAAACAATTCTGCTCACATACTGAATCAGTAAAATTACTACTTAAGCAAATGTTAAAGTTTTTTCTGTAATCATTAAGTGGTTTAGCTAATTATCACGGGCGCAATGGACGCGCGTTGAATACTATGAATCGAACTTTGTCATCTCACTCTCTGTTTTCTCATTTGCTTATCGGTGGCGGTCTGCTGGCGGTCGGACTGGGAACCTCTCCGGCGTGGGCGGGCTTTGATCACAGTCTGGTCATTGACGAGTATGCCGGCACCCAGACGTGTCTCAACTGTCACGGCGAGGACGGCATCACCGGCGACAAGGCCGCCGAGGTGATGCACACCATCCACTGGACGTGGGAGCACACCAACCGGCTCTCCACGGGGGAAACCCAGGATCTGGGCAAACGCAAGATGGTCAACGACTTCTGCATGGCCACCCCCTCCAATGAGTACCTCTGTTCGAGCTGTCACATCGGCTTGGGATGGAGTGACGATTCGTTCGATTTCAGCGACCCGAAGAACGTGGATTGCCTGGTTTGTCACGATACCACGGGCACGTACGAGAAGCATTGCAAGCCGTTCGCGGGTTTCCCGCCGGAGGACATTGATCTCACTTACGTGGCGCGGCACGTCGGGCCGACCAGCCGGCAAACCTGCGGCAACTGCCATTTCTTCGGCGGCGGCGACGCGGTGAAGCATGGCGACCTTGACACGTCGCTCCGGCAGCCCACCCGCGAGGTGGACGTGCACATGGGCACCGACGGCGGCAATCACAATTGCGCGTTTTGTCATGACGAGGGCGAGCATCAGGTGCGGGGCTCGCGGTATTCGAAGCCCGCGCCGGACAACGCCCTCTGCGAAAACTGCCACACCAACGATCCGCATGATCCGGCGGGCCCGGGCAGCCTGTTGAACATCCACACCGCCCGGGTGGCCTGCCAGACCTGTCACGTCCCCGAGTTCGCGCGGGGCGGAGTGGCCACCAAGATGCACTGGGACTGGTCCACCGCCGGCGAGTTCAACGAGGACGGCAGCTTCAAGATCATCACCGACGACGAAGGGCACGTGATTTACCACACCCAGAAGGGTTCGTTTGTCTGGAAAGCCAACGTGAAGCCGGAATATCGCTGGTTTAACGGCGACGTGCGCTTCACCACGTTGGACGACGTGATCAATCCGGACCAAGTGGTGACGATCAACCAGCTGATGGGCGACGTGAACGATCCCCGGGCGCGCATCGTGCCGGTCAAGCATTTCACCGGCCGCCAGCCCTATGACGCGGGGCGCGGCACCCTCGCGGCGCCCCACTTGTTCCCGCGTTCGCCCGACGACACGGACGCCTACTGGATGGGCTTCGACTGGCTCCGCTCGCTGGCGGCGGGCATGGAAGCCACGGGGCGCGAGTTCAGCGGCGAGCTGGGCTGGGTGGACACCGAGATGTTCTGGATCCAAAATCACATGGTGGCTCCCAAGGAGCAGGCCCTGACGTGCGCCGACTGCCACACCCCGCGCGGCCGGCTGGACTTCCTCGCCCTCGGCTATCCCGAGGAGCGGGCGCGCGAACTCCAGACCATGCTGGGCTTCGAAGTGGCCTTCAGCGTGGAACCCCAGGCCGGCGGCGTGAAGCTCACTTGGACCGGCCGGGAGGGATACCGCTATCAGGTCCAGACCGCCGACAGCCTGGAGGAAGGCGCCGTGTGGACGAACGTGCCCGGCGGCATCCGGGTCCCGACCCAGCCGGTCGAGGAACTGTCCTGGACGGACGACCTCGCCGGCGCTCCCGCCGTGCGCTTCTACCGCGTGTGGCGGAGTTCGCTGGGCGCGCGGTAAACGCGAAGTTTCCCCTCTTCACCGCCGGGGCTCTCACGGGCTCCGGCGGTTTTGTTTGCCCGGGTGGCGCCCGCGTCCTACCGAAGCCTTCCCCCGTTCCCTGATCGCGGCCGCTTCAACGGTTTTCCGCGTGCCCGGATGCCGGATGGGGCGCCCGGCCCGACCCGCCGGAGCCGGTTGGGAAAGCAGGCGTGCAATCCGGGTTTCTGCAGGCCGCGTGTTCGTACGCGTGGTCCTTCTCGTTTCAGACGGATTCTTACCAAATCCGCACCAGGCGCACGCCGTGGGGCGGGACTTGGCTGGAAAAGGAGCCGGTGTAGCGACCGAGATCCTTCTGCCGCCAGAGGTCGCGCACGCGGTGGGCGCCGGTGAGTTTCAGGTCCTCCCAGCGGGCCGT
>CAZRPT010000096.1:0-7817 GCA_964601985.1 uncultured Verrucomicrobiota bacterium | reverse complement strand
CGCAGGGCCGAGCGCGTAGGCACGCGCGAGCCAATCGCCGGCTTCCAGCCGGCCCGCGGACGAGGAAGAGAGGCCGCCGCGTAAAAAGGAAAGCCCGGCAGATTGGAAATCTGCGCTACAGCAGGCTGAGAAGCCTGCGCTACGGGGGGGGAGCGCACGCGCCTCGCGTGCGCCGAGGGGCGCCCCCGCCCCTCGGTCCCCGCGACCGATTCCTGCGGCCGCTCCGATTCCCGCCTCTCCCCGGGTGACACCCGCCTCTGGCGGATCGGCTTCGGCGGGGCGCCGAAGCCCTCCCCGCGACCTTCGCTCGCGGTCGTTCCAACCACGTCACGCGCGTGGGAACCTCCGGGGCCACAAAGGACGCGCGGTCGAAACAAAGCATCCTTTTCCCGCGCGTCGAAGAGCCGGGCGGGACGCCCAGCTCGACCCGCGAGACGCGGGTGCTACCCCGGGAGGGAAATTCGAAAACCGAAATCCGAAAGAGAAGGGCGCACGCTGGGGTAGCGCAGACTTCCAGTCTGCTGTTTCGCCGGTTTCCAACCGGCCCGGCGGAGGGGCCAAAGCGGCCGCTGCGTAAAAAGGAAAGCCGGGCAGATTGGAAATCTGCGTTACAGCAGGCTGAGAAGCCTGCGCTACCGAAACGCCCGCCTTTTTCGGAATTCGGAATTCGGATTTCCTTCGGCCCTCGGGCCTTCGGTCCCTCGGCTTTCCCCGCTCCGCTGCTTCAGGGGCCGGTGGGGGTCCCGCCGGGCAGGGGACCCGGCCTACAGGGGGCGGGATTGGCGCGGCCGCGGAAATCGGTCGCGGGGACCGAGGGGCGGGGGCGCCCCCCGGGGCACGCGAGGCGCGTGCGCTCCCCTCGTAGCGCAGGCTGGCAGCCTGCCGTTTCGCAGCGTGGCACGCTGCGAGGCGTTCGGTTTCTCCCGCCGCGCGATTTCCCCCCTAAGGGCACGAAGCGGAAGGGAAAACCCCTCGCCGGGTGGCACCCGCCTCCGGCGGGTCGGCTTCGGCGTCCCGCCGAAGCCTTCTTGTATCTTTCTGCTCCTCAGCCTCCCGGGGGGGGAGGGGCGGATGACGCTCCCCCGGTCCCACGGTGCCGGGGCCCGCCGGCGGGCGGGATTGTTCCCCTCTCTCAAGCCTCAAAAGGGTCACGATCTATCCGGTTTTCCCAAGGCGTCATTTTGCGGTGTTGCCCGCGGATGGAATTTCCTCGTGACGTGCCGCGTGCGCGGGCGGGCGAACCGGGCGTCCTTGGTGGTCGTCCTGACGGCGGCTTGCGCCTTGGGGACGAGGGGCGTGCTTCGCCCTGCTCGCGCGGGCCTCAGTTCCGCCGGATGAATCCCTTGCGCCGTTCCCCAGCGGCTCAAATCAACAGACTGGAAGTCCGCGTCGCGGAGCGCCGCTTCCGCCTCCTTGTGGCGGACGGGTGCGGAGGGGGCTTCAGGTGACGGGGAGTTTGGCCCGGAAGGCGGTGGGGGACATGCCGGTGATGCGCTTGAACACCCGGTTGAAATGCGTCAGCGACTGGAATCCGACCTCGAAGGCGATCTCGCTGATGCGGAGGTTGGGATTGAGCGCGAGATTTTTCGCCTTCTCGATCCGGATGCGGGAGACGTAGTCGGTGAAGTTCAGGCCGGTCGCCTTTTTGAACATCTTGCAGAAGTAGAAGGTGCTGGTGTTCACCGCCGCCGCCACTTCCTTGAGCCGGAGGTTTTCCGCCTGATGCTCCTCGATGTAGGCCTTGGCCTTGGCGATCATCGGCGGGTCGGGGGAGGCCTGGCGCACCAACACCTGGTTGCTGATCAGGGCGAGGTGCTGCGAGAAGATGTTGAGCATGCTGACGATGCTCTGATGTTCGCCCGGGCTGATGACCGGCGTGCCGAAGTAGGCGCGGCGCAGTTTGGAGCGTTCCACGTCCAACCCCCAGGCGGCCACCTGCCGGGCCACCCGCTCGAACTGGGCCTCCGTGGGGCGGCGGCGAAACATCTGGCCGGTTTGCAGGAAGCCCACGAGCTGGTCCCCCAGCCGCACCGGCACCGCCGTTTCCGTCAGTCCCGACGCGCAGGTCAGCGTGAAGGGCGTCCGCGAGGCGCATTCCGTCAGCCGCTGCTGGGCCTGGAGGCAGTAGGCGCAGGCGCTGCTTTTGGCGGCCATGAGGGCGCAGTAGCCGTTTTCGTTGGGCCGTCCGTGATAGGGGAGCTGCCAGGATTGCGCGGGCCGCAACGTGAGCGCGAGGCCGGTGATCCGGTTGTACGAGCGGCTGTAATCACGGAAAAGCTGCGTCTGAGTCAGCGTCGCCACCAGATTTTTGCCGTTGGTATTCATCGTTGCGTTCGCCGGAAGCAGCGGCGGTCACGGGCCGCGTCGGCCGATCAACCACGCATAACTTGCCGTGCCGAGGCCAATTTAAGCCCAGTCAAGGGAGGCGCGCAAGCCCTGTTTGGTGAAAAATCTGATTTTCCTTCAGAGATAATTCAAAAAAATTTATGGCACTATCAACGAAAACTATTTGGCGGGAAACGCCCCGGCAAAAACGCCGGGGGGGGAGGGCGGGACCGCCGCGCGTCGTTCCTCCGGCCGCGGGTCGGCGGCCCCCGTCCGGCGGCGGAGTCCGCCCCCTTTTCACCGTGATGGCGGGGGGAACTTTTTTGAATTTCGGATCGCGGGATTCGGACTTTCCCCCGGCGCTTTGCTGCGTCGGTCCCTCGGATTTCCGCGCCTGAGGACCGTTCCCACCTCCGCCAAGCGCGGTCGCGGGGGGGAGGGAGCCGGGGTCGCCCGGCAACGGCGCGGTACACGCAACAACGCGGCGTCGGGCGTGATTCCCGAAGCCGCGTTGTGCGCGAAGGCGCCGCGGGGCCGCCGATCAGTTCGCCACGCGCCGCCGCTTTTCCTTCACCGCGAGGGCGCTCTTGCCGATGCGCTGGCGCAGGTAGGTGAGCTTGGCCCGGCGCACCCGGCCTTCGCGCTCCACCTCGACCTTTTCCACGCGACGTGAATGGACGGGGAAGACGCGCTCGACCCCTTCGCCGTAGCTGATCCGGCGGACGGTGAAGGTCGCGTTGATGCCGTGGCCGCGCCGCCCGATGACCAGGCCGCTGAAGACCTGGATGCGCTCCTTGTCGCCTTCGATGACGCGGGTGTGCACGCGGACCATGTCGCCCACGTTGAACTTGAGCGGCTCCTTGCGGAGGTCCGCCGCTTCGATTTTATCCAGCAGTGCCTGGTTCATATCGCCAAATTAGTTTTCGTTGTCGTCGTCGTTCACCTGCTCCTGGTTCGCGTCCCGCCCGAGCAGGTCCGGGCGGCGTTCGGCGGTGCGTTCGCGGGCGCGTTCCGCCCGCCAGCGGGCGATTTCCGCGTGGTGCCCGGAGAGGAGCACCTCGGGCACGGCCATGCCGCGAAACACGGCCGGGCGCGTGTACTGCGGATGCTCCAGCCGCGGGCCGCTGAACGATTCGTCCGCCGCGCTTTCCGCGTCGCCCAGCACGCCGGGCAGCAGGCGCGTGACGCAGTCAATGACCACCATCGCCGGCAGCGCGCCGTTGGTCAGCACGTAGTCGCCGATCGAGAGTTCCTCGTCCACCAGCGCTTCGCGCACCCGTTCGTCCACCCCTTCGTAACTGCCGCACAGCAGCAGCAGGTGGGATTCCCGGGCCAGCGCGCGGGCGCGGGCCTGGGTGAAGGGCCGCCCCGCCGGGCTGAGCAAAATCACCCGCGAGGCGTCCGTCCGCAGCGCTTCCACCGCTTCAAAGATCGGTTCCGGTTTCAACAACATGCCCGGGCCGCCTCCGAACGGGCGGTCGTCCACCGTCCGGTGCCGGTCATGCGTGTAATCCCGGAGGTTGTGGATCCGCAGATCCAGCTTTCCGGCGTCCCGGGCCCGTTGAACGATGCTCTCGTCCAGCGGTCCCCGAAACATGCCCGGAAACAGGGTGATCACATCGATCCGCATGGCCGTTCCGGGCGCGCGGGCCGGCGCCGCCGGCCCGCTTTCCCCAAAATTCCTGTTCGGTTCTAGTCCCGCCGCCGTTCGGGGGCGGATTCCTTGTCGTCCACCAGATCCACCACGGCCTTTTCGCCCTGCCGGGCCGCGCCGGCCTGGGCCAGCGCGCGCAGGGCGTTGATGGTGGCGCCCCGCCGGCCGATCACCTGGCCGACGTCCTCGGGGTGGACCCGCAATTCGTAAAGGGTCTGGCCCGCCCGCGGGATGGCGATGACCTCCACGTCTTCCGGGCGGTCCACCAAGCCCTGCACCACGAATTCGAGCCAGTCCCGCAGCATGCTCCGCTCCGGGAAATCAGGCGGTGGCCTGGGCTTCTTCCGCCCGCGGCGCCTGCTTTTCCAGCTTCTTCAAAAAGGAGGCCACCGTCTCGCTCGGCTGGGCGCCCCGGCTGAGCCAGTAACGGGCGCGCTCCATGTCGATGGACAGTTCGTCCTTTTTCTGGAGCGGGTTGTAGTAGCCGATTTCTTCGATAAACCGACCGTCGCGTCGGTTGCGACTGTCGGCCACCACGACGCGATAGCACGGGTTGTTGCTGGCCCCGCCTCGCTTCAAACGGATTCGAACCATAATGTCATTCAATCAACGGGCACCGGCGCGGTCCCAAGGCCGCGTTGCCCAAAGAGCCGCATAGTTAGCCATCACTCGGAACGCTTGGCAAGCGTGGATTTGCGGGAATTTTCCGCGGGCGGGGCGGCGGGAAAACCGGCGAACGGCGGGGAGGCGGGGGACCTGGCCGCCGGGAGGGAGCGGGGCGGCGCCTAATCATGCGCGGGCGGAAGCAGGCGTTCGCCCTCCCGGCCGGCGCTGAAGGTGCGCAATTCCCGGAGCCGCCCGGTCGCGTCCACCCGCACGAGGCAGAAGTCCGCCCGCCGGCCCGGCGTCACTCCGACGCGCAAGCCCAGCCACGCGGCGGGGATGGTGGAAGCGGCCGCCCAGGCCCGCCACCACGGTCGCCGTTCCATGGCCGCCGCGCGAAACACCCCCGCCACCGGCGTCAGGGCGGAGCCGGAAAAATTCGTCCGCCCGGGCCGGCGCACGACTCCGTCCGGCCCCACGTTCAGCGTCAGGGCGCCCAGGGTGTATCGGCCGGGCGGCGCGCCGGCGGCGGACATGGCATCGGTGGTGAAGATCACCTTCCGGTCCGGCAGCGCGCGACGCAGCAGGCGGAAGAGGGGGGGCGTCACGTGCAGCCCGTCGGGAATCAGGCTCGGGGTCAGTCCCGGCGTGTCCAGCACCCGCCACAGGATGTTGTCGTGGCGGTCCAGCATTTGCGGGCAGCCGTTGCCGAGGTGCGTGAATCCTCCGGCCCCCGCCGCCCGCGCCGCCGCCAGGGTTTCCCGGGAGGCGTTCGTGTGGCCGAGGCTGACGCGGAACCCCAGCCGGACGGCCTCCCGCACGGCCGCCACGCCGCCCGCCCGTTCCGGCGCCAGGGTCAGCAGCACGCGGTCGCGCCCGGCGGCGGCGCGCAAGGCCCGGAGGTCTTCCGGACGGGGATCGCGCATGAGCGCCGGATCGTGCGTGCCGCAATAGCCCGGCGCGGCGGAGAGAAACGGTCCTTCCAAATGCCAGCCCGCGATGGCCGCCGCCAGTTCCGGATCGCCGGCCCGCCAGGCCCGCAGCCGCCGCAACCGTTCCAGCATGGTTTCCCACGGAGCCGTGATCAGCGTCAGCAAAAACCGGGTGCAGCCCGCGCGCCGCAACCCCCGGACGGCGCGCCGGAGCGCCTCGGCGGTGAGGTCGTCCCGTTGAAAATCCACCCCGCCGAACCCGTTGATCTGCGGGTCAAACAACGCCGGCGCCAGCCACGGCGGCCCGGCGCCGGAGGGGAGCGGGCGCCCGACCGGTTCCAGGGCGTGAATCCGTCCCTCCTCCCAGCGCACTCGCAGCAGGCGGCCGCTCCGGGGTTCCCGGGCGATGATTTCGCCCCGGGCCGGAGCGGAATTTTCCGCCGCGTCCGGGTGGGGACGGGATGATTTTACGGAACGGCGCACGGCGGTCACTCTCCGCCGGCTTGGCCGGGCGAGTCAATGCCTTGCGCGCCGGTCCGCCCGGCGCGAAAAAGGCGTCGCTCCCCCGCCCGGACGGGGCGATTTGTCGAGGGGGCGGTTTCGGCGGGGAAGTCCGGCAAAAAGATGGTCGGAGCGACAGGATTCGAACCTGCGACATCCAGCTCCCAAAGCTGGCGCTCTGCCAGGCTGAGCTACGCTCCGACAACGCCGCGATAGTGGCCGGCCGCCGGATTTCTGGCAAGCGGCAACTCCCCGGCGACCGCGCGCCGTCCGGCGTCCGCCTTTCGTCCGTCCGGCGAAAAGCCGGCCGCGCTTCGTTTCCGCGGCCGCGCGTCCGGAACGGCCGCCCCATGCTTGCCTCCGGGGCGCGGGGCGGGCAAGGTGGGGCGCGCGTCGCGACCGTCGAGGCGGTCCGGCGCCCGCTGAACCATGAGCCAGGTATTGATCATTGGCGCCGGGGGCGTGGGCCGCGTGGTCACCCACAAATGCGCCCGGCTTCCGGACGTGTTTTCCCGCGTCTGCCTCGCCAGCCGGACGCCGGCCAAGTGCGAGCGGATCGTCCGCGATTTGCCCGCCGACCGCGCCGTGCCGGTCGTCACCGCCGGGGTGGACGCCGACGACGTCGAGGCGGTGACGCGCTTGATCGAGCGGGAGCGTCCGGCGGTCCTGATCAACGTGGCGTCGCCGTACCAAAACCTCCCCATCATGGAGGCCTGCGCCCGGACGGGGGTGCATTACGTGGACACCTCGATGGACGACGCGCCGGACTGCGTCAAATACGATTACGAGGCGCAGTGGGCCTTTCGGGAGCGGTTCGCGCGGGCGGGCGTCACCGGGCTGCTCAGCCTGGGGTTTGATCCCGGCGTGGTGAACGTCTTTTGCGCGCACGCCCGGAAGCACCTGCTCGACCGGATCGAGACGATTGACATCATTGACTGCAACGCGGGCAGCAACGGGCTGCCGTTCGCGACGAATTTCGATCCCGAGACGAACCTTCGCGAGGTGCTCGCGCCGGCGTTGCATTTCGAGAACGGCGCATGGCGCGAGGTCCCGGCGTTTTCCGTGAGCCGCGAGTTTGATTTTCCCGAGGTGGGCCGGCGGCGCGCCTACCTGATGGCGCACGAGGAATTGATCTCGCTGGCGGCCTTCCTGCCCGGCGTGCGGACGGCGCGGTTTTGGATGACCTTCACCGAGGAATACCTCACCCACGTGAAGGTGCTGGAAGGGCTCGGGCTGACGGCCATCGAGCCGGTGGATTACGACGGCGTGCCGGTGGTGCCGCTGCGGTTGCTGAAAAAAGTCCTGCCCGACCCGGGCGACCTGGGCGCGCGCACCCGGGGGAAGACCTCCATCGCCTGTTTGCTCGAGGGGGTGAAGGACGGCGCGCCCCGGCGGGTGATGATCTGGAACGTCTCGTCGCACGAAGCCGCCTACGCGGAGGTGGGCACGCAGGCCATTTCCTACACCACCGGCGTGCCGGCGGTGCTGGGCGCGCGGCTCATCGTCTCCGGCGCGTGGAACCGCCCCGGCGTGTGGAACCCCGAACAGCTCGATCCGGACCCGTTCCTGGAGCTCCTCGGCCCGATGGGGCTGCCGTGGGAAAGCCGGGACCTGCCCGTGGACGCATGAAACCGGACTACGCCGATCTGCCCACGCCGTGCTACGTGGTGGACGAAACGCAGCTTCGCCGGAACCTGGCGGTGCTCCGCTCGGTCATCGAGCGCACCGGCTGCCGGATTTTGCTGGCGTTGAAGGGGTTCGCCATGTGGCGCGCCTTTCCCATCATCCGCGAATACCTCCAC
>CAZRPT010000095.1:0-4699 GCA_964601985.1 uncultured Verrucomicrobiota bacterium | reverse complement strand
CATGCTGCCGGCGCACACGGAAACGTAAAGACACACAATGAGAACCAAACTACTACTGATTACGGCTGCGATCGGGGCCGCCAGCACGCTGGCGCTCAATGCGCAGGTTTACTCCGTCAACGCGGTGGGTTACATCAACTTGGAGCTGAAAGCCGGCCTCAACTTGGTGGCCAACCAGTTGGACAATGGCAACGGCAACACGGTGGTTGATGTGTTGGCCGGTGTTCCGGACGGCACCACCGTTTACAAGTTCTCCCCTGACACGGGGTACACCATCAACACCTACGATGCTTCCTTTGACGAGTGGAGCGATGCCACGATGAGCCTGAGCCCGGGTGAGGGCTTCTGGGTGGGCGTCTCGGAAGACACCACGGTGACGCTGGTGGGTGAAGTTCCTCAAGGCACGCTGGTGAATCCGATTGCCGCGGGGATCAACCTGATCAGCTCGATCGTCCCTCAAGCCGGCGGCTTGGTGACCGACCTGGGTTATCCGGTGGCTGATGGCGACACCGTTTACAAGTGGGAGAATGGCAGCTACGTGATCAGCACCTATGATGCTGGTTTCGACGAGTGGAGTCCGTCCGAGCCCTCCATTGGAGTGGGCGAAGGCTTTTGGATCCTGACCGCCAATGCGGTGGAATGGACGCGGGATTTCTCGGTGAACGAGTAGTTCGCGGAGGAAGTTAGTTGTACAACTACAGCAAAACAGAGAACAACCTATGAAAAAGTTACTAGCTCTGGCAGTCTGCGTGGGCACGGCGGTCGTCGCGCTCGGCGCGGATGGCACGGTGAACTTCAACAACCGGATGACCATCGCGGGTATTGATGCTCGCGTGCTGGGTCCTGACGGCAATCCCGTGAGCGGCGCGGACGGTTTCGTGGCGCAGCTCGCCTACACCGCCACCGAAGGCGGGGCGATGACCCCCTTTGGCGACGTCGTTTCCTTCTATGGCGACAAGGAAGTGAAGTACGGCTATGTGAATGGTGGGGTGCAGAGCATCGCCGACATGGCGGGCCAGAACGTCTGGATCCAGATGCAGGCGTGGAACACCAACGACGGCGCTTCCTATGCGGACGCGGTTGCCGCGGGCGGTCCGGCTGGCGTTTCCAACATCATCCCGGTGAA
The DNA here is from genome assembly GCA_964601985.1 of uncultured Verrucomicrobiota bacterium. Lineage (GTDB taxonomy): Bacteria > Verrucomicrobiota > Verrucomicrobiia > Limisphaerales > J093 > J093. Next base: position 3,573 of record CAZRPT010000095.1, on the reverse strand, counting down.
ACTGGGTGGTGACGGGGTTCCGCCGGCGCTTCCGGCCAACCTCGTGGGTCTGCAAGGCTTCCAGCTTCAGCCGGGCGAGGTCATCCCTGAGCCCTCGACCTTCGCGCTGGGTCTGATCGGCATCGGCGCCCTGTTGCTCCGTCGCCGCAAGTAAGCAGATCTGCTTTTTCTGCTCTCAGGACGCCGCTCTTCGGAGCGGCGTCTTTTTTTCGGTCGCGAGCCTTGACGAACGGGCGGACGTTGGTATGCTGCGCCTTCCGCCTTGGCGGAGCCCGGCCCGGTCTTGCGAACGCAGCGCCGCCGGAACCGTTTTTAGATCGACATGAAACGAACGTACCAACCTTCCCGAATCCGGAGGAAGCGCCAGCACGGCTTCCTGAGCCGCAATTCGAGCAAGAGCGGGCGGGCCATTCTGGCGCGCCGTCGTCGCGCCGGTCGCAAGCGCCTGACCCCGGTGTAAACCGGTCGGCATGCCGGTTTCGCCCCAGCGTTTTCGCCTCTCCCGCTCGATGCGGCTTCAGCGGTCGAGCGAGTTCGCGGAGACCCGCCGGAGGGGGCGGCGGCTGGCGCGGGGGTGCGTTATTCTGAACTGGCGGCCCCGACCGGACCTGTCGCACTCCCGCTTGGGGGTGGTCACCAGTCGAAGACTGGGCCCGGCCGTGACCCGTTCCCGGGCCCGGCGGCTGCTGCGGGAGGCGTTCCGGCATCTGCAACCGGAAATTCAACCGCCCTCCGACATCGTCCTCGTGGCGCGAAATTCCATCAGAAACCAGGATGGCGAAACGGTGCGCCGCCAGGTGGAACGCGCGCTGCGCGAAGCCCGGCTGCTGCCGCAACGATCGTGAATCCCGCCCAATGGGTTTTGGTGCTGCTTTTGCGGGGCTACCAGTTGGTGCTCTCCCCGGCCAAAGCGGTCCTGTTCGGACCGCTGGGGCGGTGTCGTTTTACGCCGACGTGTTCGTGCTACGCGTTGGAGGCCGTGCGCCGTCATGGCGCGTTGGCCGGCTCGTGGCTGGCCGTGAAACGGCTGTTGCGCTGTCACCCTTGGGGCGGCTGCGGGGAGGATCCCGTGCCGCCGGCGCCCGCCCGACGGCGGCCCGCGCCACATCCGAAAAAGTGGGCGGGCGCCGCCGCCCGCGGATCGTCTGACTGATTTTTACTTCCTGAGCTCATGGATCGAAAATCCATTGCCGTTCTGATTGTCTGCTTCATCCTGCTGATTCTGGTGGGGCCGCTGGTGCAGAAGATTTATCCGCCGATTCCGGTGCCGGAGCAGACCAACCGGGTGCACGGCGCCCGGAGTCCGGAAGCCCTCCCCGGCGCGACCAACGCGCCGGCCGCTACTGATCGGCCTCCCACCATCAGCGCCGCGCCGACCACCCCGGTGGAACGCTGGCACCCGCCGCAACAACCCGAGCAGCGGCTCGAACTCGACACGCCGGAGGCCCGTTACGTGTTCACCTCGCACGGGGGCGGATTGGAACTGGTCGAGCTGAAGGATTATCCGGCGGAAATTCACTGCCGGGGGAGCAAGTCCACCAATGACACGGCCTTTGCCACCTTGAACGCCCACGCCCGGGTGCCGGCGCTGGCCCTGTTCGGCGGGGCGGCCCTGCAGGATTCGCTGCCCTACACCCTGGAGCGCACCGCCGCCGGCGTGCGAGCGGAAAAGGCGCTGACCAACGGCCTGCGCATCGTCAAGGAATTCGTTCCCGCGACCAACCACCAGCTGATTCTCACCCTCCGAATCCGGAACGCCACCAACACCTCCATCACCCTGCCGGAGACGGAACTGACGGTCGGCACCGCCGCGCCGCTGGAGCCGAAGGAGCAGCCGCGCTACCTGGGGGTGCAGTACTTCGACGGCAAATCCAGCCACTTCATCAACGCCGGCTGGTTTGCGAACCACATGATGGGTTGCGGCTGTCTGCCGGGCACGCCGCGTTCGGAGTTTCGGAGTCCGGGGATGAGCAACATCGTCTGGGCGTCGGTGCCCAACCGCTTCTTCACCATGATCGCCGCGCCGGAAAACCCCGGCTACCAACTGCTGGCCCGCCAGGTGAAGCTGGACTGGCCGGAGCTGGCCGCCCAGCGGGGCCAGCGGGACCGGGGCTACGAGGCGGCGCTGCTCTACCCCTCCACCACGGTGCCCGCGGGCGGAGAGCTGGTGTACAAGGTGGTCCTGTTCGCCGGGCCGAAGGAGTACAACACCCTGGCCAAGCTCGGCAAATCGCAGGACTTGGCGATGAATTTCCGCTCGATCTTCGGCTGGTTCGCCAAGGCGCTCCTGCTTTCGATGAACGCCCTCCACGGGGTGGGCCTGCCCTACGGCATCGCCATCATTGTCATCACCATCATCATCAAAACGCTGTTCTGGCCGCTGACCCAGGCCAGCACGCGCTCGATGAAGCGGATGCAGGCGTTGCAGCCGCAGATGAAGGCCATCCAGGAAAAATACAAGGACGACCCGCGCAAGATGAACGCCAAGCTCATGGCGTTCATGAAGGAAAACCGCGTCAGTCCCTTGGGCGGCTGTCTGCCCATGCTGTTGCAGATTCCGGTCTTCATCGGCTTTTACCAGATGCTGCAGAGCGCCATCGAGCTGCGGGGCGCGAGTTTTCTCTGGGCCTGCGACCTCTCCCAGCCCGACACCATCGCCACAGTCTTCGGGTTCCCGATCAACCCCCTCCCGCTGATCATGGGCGCCAGCCAGCTCTGGCAGACCCGCATGACGCCGCCTTCGCCGGGCATGGATCCGATGCAGCAGAAGATGATGCAGTACATGCCGGTGATCTTCATCTTCATCCTCTACAACTTCCCGGCGGGTTTGGCGCTTTACTGGACGGTGCAAAACCTGCTAACCATCCTCCAGATGAAGCTCACCAAGAACCTCCCGGACACCCCGAAACCGGGCGCCCCCGGCGCGCCGGCCGGCCCCGCCCCGGCGCCGGCCAAGGTGGTGAAGCCGGTGACCTCGGCCCGCCGCCGGAGCAACAAACGGCGTTCCTGAAGGTTCCTCACCCGCGCGCAAACGCTCATGGATGGCAAAGCCCTGACCGAAGAGTTCCTCCGCCGGCTCGGATTCGACGCCCGGGTCACCGAACAGCCCCTGCCCGACGGCGGCGCCCTGCTGAACATCGAATGCGAGGACGCCGAGCTGCTGTTGGGCCATGAAGGGCGGAACCTTGAGGAGATGCAGTATCTCATCAACCGCATGATCTTCGCCCAGGATCGCGAGCAGGCGCGGGTGACGCTCGACGTGGGCGGCTACCGCGGCCGCCGGCGGGCGGCGCGGGAGGCCGAGGCGCGGGCGGCGGCGGAAAAGGTGCGGCAGTGGGGCGACATCGTCGAACTCGAGCCCATGAACAGCTTCGAGCGCTGGGTGGTGCACCAAACCCTCAAGGAAGATCCCGCCGTCGAGACCTACAGCGTCGAAGTTGAAGGCACCACCAAGAAGGTGATCATCCTGCGCCCCCGCGCGTCCCGGGACTGAGACACCTGTTCGGCGCGGAACGCCGATTCCCCCACGCCGGGTCAGGAAACCCGGGTTCCAACGGCGGCCGCGCGTCGCTT
>CAZRPT010000094.1:0-20566 GCA_964601985.1 uncultured Verrucomicrobiota bacterium | reverse complement strand
CTTCTTCTTCTCCTCGAATCCTCCTCAACACGGGTTCCCGGTCCCGCCGGCCCCGATGGGGGGTGCGCCCGCGCGCCATTTTTCCCGCATCTTTCTTTCGCATTTCGCTCCTTTTGGTTGGTTTCATGGTGCTTTTCATCCGCTCGCGGTTCAGGCCAGGGTGGCCGTGAGGGTCTCGCCCGCGCGGAGTTCCAACGGCTCGGTCAGGTGGAAGACGCAGCGGCGGCCCTGCCGGTTGAGTTGGCCGGCCAGTTCCCGTCCGCCGAGACGCAGGGTCATCCGCTGCGGCACCGCGGCATCCGCGACCTCGAAGGCCAGACGGTTCAGCCGGAGCCGGCCCCATTTCAGGGCGATGGTGTTCGTCTGCCGGCCGCCTTCGCGCCGCTGGGCGAGCGTGCCCCAGCCCTCGGCACCGGTGAAGACGCATTGGAAGCGCTCCGGCGTGAGGCGCGGCGCGAAGCCGAGATGCCCGCGCGGGCCATGGTATTCGAATCCCGCCAGCGCCAGCAGCACGCCCCAGCTCGCCAGCGCCCGGGCGTAATGGTCGCCGCATTCGACCTCGTTGTAGGGGTTGAAGCGGCGCGGGTGATAGCGGTCATGCACGGCGCGACAGATGGCGAGCCCTTCGGTGAGCAGGCCCTCCGCCACCATGTTCGAGGCCACCTGGTATTCGATGCCGGTCCAGATTTCGTTGCGGTAGCGGGTGGATTTCGGCCCCAGGTGCTTGCTGTGCGGCCAGGTGCAGGTGAACAGACCCGGATCGCCCGGCGAGACGAACCAGCGGGCCGGCGGGTGGGCCTTGTTTTGCGGAGCCACGTTCGGCGTCCAGCAGTATTTCCAGACCGACTTCAACGCCGTGCGCACTTTTGAGTCGGGATAAAGGTAGCCGAGCCCCACCTGATGCGCCCACGTCTGGCCGAAAAGCTGGTCCGCCAGGCAGCCGTCGCCGTACTGCCAGTCGGGATGCTTTTTCAGGTCCACCTCCTGGATGAAGTATTCGCCGTTGAAGAGGCGGATGACGGACAACCGGCTGCCGGCCTGGAAGATGTCGCGGCACTGGCGGGCGAACTTCTCGTCGCCCACCTCGCGCGCCATCTCCTCGGCGGCGCGCAACGCGCCCAGGTACAGCGATCCCACGAAGGTGTTGGCGCCGTAGTAATTCTCGTCGTAGGTCTGGTGCTGCCGGCCCTCGATGAGGCCGTCGGCGTTGCCGTCCTGCTGGATGAGGAACCGGACGGCGCGCTTGATTTGCGGCCAGTTGCGCCGGAGGAAGGCGTCGTCCGAGGCGCATTGATGCTCGCGATAGGCCTTCAATACGTAACCGCCCTGGGCATCGCCCGCCCAGAGGTTCCAGCCTTCGCCGCGGAAACCGATCGAGCCGTCCGGGTGCAGGCCCACGCCGTCCTTGAAATCCTGCATCTCGCGCACGCTGCGTTCCAGATTCGGGAACAAGCGGGCGAGGGTCTGGGCGTAATTCCACACGTGGCCGCAGGTGCCGTGGCAGCAGCCGCAGCCTTCCCACGCCCAGAAGCGGCCGTTCTCCCACCATTGGGCGGTGGTGGTGGCGAGGTTGGCGGCGGTGGAGTGCAACCGGTCCAGCAACCACCACGGCAGGGTCGAGTCGTAGTAGGTGTCGCGCCAAAGGCGGGTCTCATGGCTGAGTCGCGTCTGTTCCCGGCTCAGGTAACGCGCCACGTCGCGGGCGTCGAGGAAGTGGCGGGCGTAACGGTTGCCCACCCAGGTCGAGCCGCGATACAGGTTCGGGAAATGCCACGTCACGGCGAAGGTGATCGTGACCTGTTCGCCCGGCGCCAGGGAACGCGCGACCCGCACCACGGCATCGGCGCCTTCCGCGCCTTCCGCGTCAAACAAGGCCCGGGTGTCGCCGGCGGCCGGAATCCGGCGGGCGGTGGCGACCCCTTCCCCGGTCAGCGCGAAGAGCCCCATCGTGCCGAAATCCGCCTGCTCCTCCAGCGCGCCCACCGGTCCCGACATCGGCTCGTCGCGGAACTCGATCTGGTCCACGTTGATGTGCCCCCACCCCTCGGAGCTGCGGTCCACGATCTCCAGCCGGGCCCGTTTGCCGCGCAGGTCGCGGACGTCCCACGTGTACGGTGCGAGCCGTTCGTTGTTCTTGCCGGTGGCGGTGCGGACCACCCGGCCGTCCACCCGCAGGTTCATGCAGGTCTCCCCCGCATGACCGCCCCCGCCGATGAGGAAACCGATGAACGGCCGCTCGATGGTGAACTCCGGCGACACCAGCCGCCCGTGCGGGGCGTCCCCGCCGAGGAAGGTGTTCACCAGCCCCTTCCCGGCAAACCCGCTCACCTTCTGCTGGTTGGGGAGCGTGCCCTTCGCCGGTTGTTGACCGAACGCCTTCCCTTCCACCGTCCAGTCGCCGTAACCGTCCCCCTCGAAATCGGCGAACACCGTCGGCGGTTGGGGCGCGCCGGCCGTCTCGCGTTTGCGCGCGCCCATCCGCACCCCCTCCAAGCCGGGCTCGCGCACCGTCGCCGCCGTCCGCTCGAACCGGCCCGCAAAGTTCCCCGCGCTGTGGCGGCAGACGGCGTTGGACAACCAGCCCGCCAGCGTCACCTCCAGCGGTTCGGCGCCGCGATTTTTGAGGGTGTAATGCAGCAGCGTGGCCGGAATGGCCGAGTCGCGCGCGTTCAGCGGGATGAACGGCGAAAACGCCTCCAACGACACCTCCACCGGAAAGCCGGGCTCGCGATACTCGACCCGTCCGATGGGGTACTCGCCGCGAAACCGCACCCTCGGGAACCCCAGCTTGTCCAGCGCGCGCAGGACGGTCGAACCGTCGGGCCGCCGCGCCCGCACGGCGAACCCCTGGCGCACCGGTTCGTCGAAGCGGAGCTTGTTGCCCACCACCTTCTCCCACGGCAGCCGTCCCTCCTTCCAGTTCACCGCGCCGTAGCCGGAATTGATGTTCTGGTTGAAGATGTCCCAATACACCAGCCGCCCGTCGCCGGTGAGATACACCTGCCCGGCGCAAATCCCGCCCACCGGCATCCCGATGGTGTCGAGGTCGCGCCCGGAAAACCACTCCGGCTCGCCCTTCGCGAACAGGGCCTTCACCCACTCCGGCTTGAGCTGCTTGTCCACCGGGATGAAATGATCGGGCGCCAGATGCACCTGACCGTCGCCGGCCTGCATGGCCGGCGTGGCCCGGCCCAGCAACGCCAGCGACACCGACCCCAGCGCCGTCTGGCGCAAAAACTCCCGGCGCGGCACGCCGCCCGATTCCGGAGGGCTCGTGGCGGCTTCGGACTTCACATTCCGCTCCGTTGCGGCGCGGGCGGCGCTGATCTGCGAGGACTTGTTTTTCATGGCTTGAGGCCCGGAACCTACCGCCCCCGCCCCGCCCCTGTCAGCCCCAATCCGCGCCGCGGGCACACCGCGCTCCGCGACCCCGGACACCCGTCCGCGACCGCGGAAATCCGAGGAACCGAAACCCGAGAAAAAGTCAGCGGGATTTCACCACGAAGCGTGCGAAGGATACGAAGAGGAGAAAAACTCCCGCCGAAGCCCTCCCCCGGTCTTTGAACGCGGACGTTTCGACGGCTTCACGCGCGGCGGGGAACCGGGGGACGCGGGTGCTCCCCAAACGCCACGTTTCGGAGAGCAAATTGTTTTCGGTGATGGGACACGGCGCGTGCCGGGACGTTCGTTTTTTTGTCCCACTTGTGACACGGTGGCGCGACAAGGTGGCGCACCCAGGATGGGTTCCGGTTGGCCTTCAAAACGCCATTCAAGCTGCAACTCATTGATCCTCAGCAAGATGAAAACACGCCTTCCCATTCGGCATCACTCCTGCTGAAAGGGGCGCAAGATTTTGAGGATTTTTGATTATGGCAAAGATATTGGGAATTGACTTGGGGACGACGAACTCCTGCATGGCAGTCATGGAGGGGGGCGAACCCCGCGTATTGGAAAATTCGGAAGGACGGCGCACGACGCCCTCGGTGGTGGCGTTCACCAAGAACGGCGAACGGCTGGTCGGCGAGGCGGCCAAGCGCCAGGCGGTCACCAACTCGCGCAACACGGTTTACTCCATCAAACGGTTCATCGGCCGGAAATACGCCGAGGTGACCGAGGAGGCCAAGCGGGTGCCTTACAAGGTGGTCGAGGGGGACAACGGCGACGCGTGGATCGAGGTGGAAACCGGCGGCGAGACCAAGCGGTTCAGCCCGCAGGAAATCTCGGCCATGATCCTGTCCAAGCTGAAGGCCGATGCCGAACGGCGGCTGGGCGAAAAGATCACCCAGGCGGTCATCACCGTGCCGGCCTACTTCAACGACTCGCAACGTCAGGCCACGAAGGACGCGGGCCGCATCGCGGGTCTCGAGGTGCTGCGCATCATCAACGAGCCCACCGCGGCGTCGCTGGCCTACGGGCTGGACAAGAAGAAGGACGAGAAGATCGCGGTGTACGACCTCGGCGGCGGCACCTTTGACATCTCGGTGCTGGAAATCGGCGACGGGGTGTTCGAGGTCAAGGCCACCAACGGCGACACCCACCTGGGCGGCGACGACTGGGACAACCAGATCATGGACTGGATCCTGGACGAGTTCAAAAAGGACCAGGGCATGGATCTGCGGAACCAGCCGGACGCCATGCAGCGCATCAAGGAAGAGGCCGAGAAGGCCAAGATCGCGCTGTCCAGCGCCCAGCAGTATGAGATCAACCTGCCGTTCATCACGGCGGACGCCAGCGGGCCCAAGCACATCAGCCTGACCCTGACGCGGGCCAAGATGGAGCAGCTTTGCGACGACCTGTTCGAGCGGACGGTCGGCCCGGTGAAGGCGTGCCTGCGCGACGCCGGCCTGGAAACGAACCAGGTGGACGAGCTGGTGCTGGTGGGCGGCATGACCCGCATGCCGCGCGTGGTGGAAACCGCGAAAACGCTGGTCAACAAGCAGCCCCACCAGGGGGTCAATCCCGACGAAGTGGTGGCCATCGGCGCCGCCATCCAGGGCGGGGTGCTCAAGGGCGACGTGAAGGACGTGCTGCTGCTCGACGTGACGCCCCTCTCGCTCGGCATCGAGACGTTGGGCGGGGTGTTTACCAAGCTCATCGAGCGCAACACCACCATCCCCACCCGCAAGTCGGAGATCTTCTCGACGGCGGCGGACAACCAGCCGAGCGTGGAGATTCACGTCCTGCAGGGCGAGCGTCAGTTGGCCCGGGACAACAAGACCATCGGCAAGTTCCACCTGACCGACATTCCGCCCGCGCCGCGCGGCGTGCCGCAGATCGAGGTCACCTTCGACATTGACGCGAACGGCATCCTGCACGTGAGCGCCAAGGATCTGGGCACCGGCAAGGAGCAGAAGATCACCATCACGGCGTCCAGCGGGCTCACCAAGGAAGAGATCGAGCGCATGCGCAAGGACGCCGACGCGCACGCCGAGGAAGACAAGAAACGGCGCGAGGAAATCGAGAAGCGCAACGAGGCCGATGCCACGCTGTATCGCTCCGAGAAGATGCTCAAGGAGAACGAGAGCAAGATCAGCGAGGCGGATCGCGCCAAGATCCAGCAGGCCATTGACGCGCTCAAGGAGGCCCTCAAGGGCAGCGACGTGGCCGCCCTCAGCGCCGCCACCGACAAGCTGAACGAGACCTGGCAGGCGGTGTCGGCGGAGCTCTACAAGGCCGCCGCCGGGCAGGCCCAGGCCGGTCAGGCCGCCGGGGGCCCCGCGGGCGCGGCCGGCGCAAGTGGCGCGACCGGAGCAGCCGGCAACGCCGGAGGCGAGAGCGCCGGGGGCCAGGCGTCCGACAAGGACGGGCCGATCATTGACGCCGAAGTCGTGGACGAAGAGAAAAAATAGGGCTTTTCGGGGCGGGGCGGAACGCCGGCGCGCGAGCGCGGGCGTTTTTCCCCGCCCTTGAAGAACAGCGTTTCCGTCGCGAGTGCGGCGGGCGTGGATTCATCCAACGAAACCACAAACCCAGAGAGAGAAACAGAAAAGTATGGCACTGAAGGTTAAACCCCTCGGGGACCGGGTCCTGGTGGAGCCGGTCGAAGAGAAGGAAGTCAAAAAAGGCGGGATCATCATTCCCGATACCGCCAAGGAAAAGCCCACCGAGGCCGTTGTGCGCGCCCTCGGCACGGGGAAAAAGGATGACGACGGAAAGGAAATTCCGTTCGAAGTCAAGGTGGGCGATCGGGTGCTGATCAGCAAATACGGCGGCACCGAGATCAAGCTCGACGACAAGGAGTACAAGCTCCTGAACAGCGACGACATTCTGGCAATCCTCCTGTAACCCAACCGATCTGCGTAGAAGGAAAGAATTATGGCAGCAAAACAACTGTTGTTTGATGAGAGCGCCCGGCAGGCCATCCTGCGCGGCGTGTCGAAACTCTCCCAGGCCGTCGCCGCCACTCTCGGTCCCAAGGGCCGGAACGTGGTGCTCGACAAGAAATTCGGTTCGCCGACCGTCACCAAGGACGGCGTGACCGTGGCCAAGGAGATCGAACTCGAAGATCCCTTCGAGAACATGGGCGCCCAGATGGTGCGCGAAGTGGCCAGCAAGACCAGCGACAACGCCGGTGACGGCACCACCACCGCCACCGTCCTGGCCGAGGCCATCTATCGCGAGGGCCTCAAGTACGTCACCTCCGGCGCCAACCCCATTGGCATCCAGCGGGGCGTGACGAAGGCCGTCGAAGGCGCGGTGGAGCAGCTCGCCAAGATCGCCAAGAAGGTCAAGGACAAGGAAGAGATCAAGCAGGTGGCCACCGTCTCCGCCAACTGGGACGAGACCATCGGGGAAATCATCGCCGACGCCATGGACAAGGTGGGCAAGGACGGCACCATCACCGTCGAGGAAGCCAAGTCCATCGAGACCACCCTCGAAGTGGTCGAAGGCATGCAGTTCGACAAGGGCTACCTCTCGCCCTACTTCGTCACCGACGCCGAGGCGATGGAGTGCAAGCTGGAGGACGCCTACGTGCTGATCTACGAAAAGAAGATCAGCAACCTCAAGGACCTCCTGCCCATCCTCGAGCAGACCGCCAAGGTCGGCAAGCCCCTGCTCATCATCTCCGAGGAAGTCGAAGGCGAAGCGCTGGCCACCCTCGTGGTCAACAAGCTGCGCGGCACCCTGAACGTCTGCGCCGTCAAGGCGCCCGGCTTCGGCGACCGCCGCAAGGCCATGTGCGAAGACATCGCCATCCTCACCGGCGGCAAGTTCATCTCCGAGGACCTCGGCATCAAGCTGGAGAACCTCAAGCTCGATGACCTCGGCCGCGCCAAGAGCGTGGTGGTGGACAAGGAAAACACCACCATCGTCGAAGGCCACGGCAAACCCTCCGAGATCCAGGGCCGCATCAACCAGATCCGCCGCCAGATCGAGGAGACCACCAGCGACTACGATCGCGAGAAGCTCCAGGAACGCCTCGCCAAACTGGCCGGCGGCGTGGCCGTCATCAACGTCGGCGCCGCCACCGAGAGCGAGATGAAGGAGAAGAAGGCCCGCGTCGAAGACGCCCTCCACGCCACCCGCGCGGCGGTCGAGGAAGGCATCGTGCCCGGCGGTGGCGTGGCGCTCCTGCGCACCCTCAAGGCCATTGACGCCGTCGAGACCAGCAACGAAGACGAGCGCATCGGCGTGGACATCGTCAAACGCGCCATCGAATTCCCGGCGCGCGCCCTCGCCGACAACGCCGGCCTCGAAGGCTCGGTCATCGTCGAGCAGATCAAGGCCAAGCGGGGCAACGAAGGCTTCAACGTGGCCAGCGGCGAATTCGTGGACCTGGTCAAGGCCGGCGTGGTGGATCCCAAGAAGGTCACCCGCACCGCCCTGCAGAACGCGGCGTCCATCGCCGGACTGCTCCTCACCACCGAGTGTCTCATCACCGAGATTCCGGAGAAGGAGAAGCCCGCCCCCAACCCGGGCGGCGGCGAAATGGGCGGCATGGGCGGCTACTAAGCCCCGCCGCGCTTCCATACGCTTCCCCAACCACGGGGCCGGCTCCCGCCGGCCCCCCTTTTTTTGCCCCGCCTCCCCGTTCCGGAAAGGCGGAGCGCCGCGCCGATCTCACTTCCCCGCTCCCCCGGCGGCGGAAATCCGAGGGACCGGGGGAGCCGAGGGCCGAAGGAAATCCGAATCCCGAAATCCGAAAGGGAGCTTCCGCCCGCGCGCCCGCGTTTTGGAACTGCGGCGATCTCCTGCCGCTTTTCCGCCCGCTCTTCTTCCGGAGTCCCCGACGCGCGCGGCGGGGCGCGCGGTCAGGCGTACCAGGGACGGGCGCGTTGGGCGTGGCGGGAGAGAATGGTCCGGGCCAGTCGGACATCCTCGGCCACTTGAAAGTCAAACATGCCCACGCAGGCGAAATCGGCGCCGTTGCGAAAGGCGTAGTCAAACCCGTCCCGGGGGTGAATGGCCCCGGCGGCCAGCACCTTGTAGGCGATCCACGGCTTTTTGACCCGCGCCATGAAGGCGATGGTCCGTTCCGGCTGGCGGTCGAAGTAATTGTCGGTGGCGTAATTGGCGATGACCGCCCGCGGGGATTTCGAGCGAGGGGCGGACCAGTAGCGGTGGTGGTGGAGGGTCTTCATGAAGAAGTCGTTCGGAATGCCGGCGGCGGTGACGGCCTCCAGCATTTCCAGGGAATGCCCCGCCACGCCGGCAACCACCCCCTCCTGCCGCACCAGCTCGATGAACCGGCCGACCCGGTCCACCTTGTGATCCATGCACCAGCGATCCCCCAGGTTGCCCACCAGAAACACGCCGGCGGCCTGGTTGTCCACCGCCTTGCGGATCACGTCCTTCATCGGTTGCTCCCCGGGCGCGACCTGGGCCAGCCACTGCATCTTGCCGCCGCGCTCGCGGTGGTAGCGCTGGAACACCTCGATGGCGTGCTCGTCGTCGGGGTTGATGATCATCGTGTTGATGCCGTGTTCCTCGCACGTCTGCCACGTGTCCATCACCCGTTCGTCGGTGAAGTATTCCTTGAGGAAGCGCGACATGTAGATGAGGTCGCGGGCGTGCGCGTAGCCGCTGATGAGGTTGCCGCCGCAGATGAGCCGGCTGACGCGGAGCTGGCCGATGCGCCCGCAGGGCATCGCTCCCGCCGCGCCGGGTTGCCCGGCGGGCGTTTCGCGGGGCGCGGCGAGGAGGGCCTGTTCCTCCAGGCTCAGGGCCGCCATCGCTCCCGCGACGCCCGCCAAAGAGCGTTTGAGGAATCCCCGCCGATCCCAATCCGTCGCCGTCGGCTCGGGGCAAGTTCGGATTTCGCGCATGGAAGGACGCTAATTCGTCGCCCGCCGGACGACAAGTCCTTCCCGCCCGGAGGAAAGGGCCGGCGCCGCGCCCCGCCGAACGGGGAATTTCGGACGCCGGCGAACAACTTTTGCGCTGGTTCTCGGGGGGGCATCCCGTATCCTTGCGCCTTCAATGAAGCTGGCGGAACAAGTCAGAGCAGCGGGCGTGGTCGGCGCGGGCGGAGGCGGGTTTCCCACCCACGTGAAGCTCAACGCCCAGGCGGACACGGTCATCGCCAACGGCGCCGAGTGCGAGCCCCTGCTGCACAAGGACGCCGCGGTGATGCAGCACCGCGCGGCGGCGCTGGTCCGGGGAGTCGAGCTGGTCATGGATGCCGTGGGCGCGTCCGACGGCATCATCGCGGTCAAGGCCAAGAAAAAGGCCGCCGTGGCCGCCGTGCAGGAGGCCGTGCAAGGCCGCCGGGTGCGGGTGCAGTTGCTGGGCGATTACTACCCCGCCGGCGACGAATACGATCTGGTGTACACCGTCACCGGCCGGCTCATTCCGCCGGGGGGCATTCCCATCAACGTGGGCGTGGTGGTGAACAACGTGGAGACCCTCGTCAACGTGGTCGCGGCGGCGGAAGAACGCCCGGTCACGCGCAAGCTGGTCACCCTGGCGGGCGCGTTGAACCAGCCGGTGACCGCCGACGTGCCGGTGGGGATGAGTTTCCGGGAAGCCATCGAGGCCACCGGCGGGTTCGCCATCGCCGATCCGGTGTACATGATCGGCGGCCTGATGATGGGCCGGGTCAGCGAGGACCTGGACGCGCCCATCACCAAGACGACCACCGGGGTGGTGGTGCTGCCGCGCGGGCACCGGCTCATCCAGCGGCGGTTGCGGCCCGCGGAGGCCCAGCGCCGAATCGGCAAATCCGCCTGTGACCAGTGCCGCTACTGCACCGAGCGCTGCCCCCGGTTTCTGCTGGGCTATCCCGTCGAGCCGCACCAGGTCATGCGCAGCCTGGCGTTCACCGCCACCGGCGGGGATTATTGGAACCAATGGGCCGCCCTTTGCTGCGCCTGCGGGTTGTGCACCTTGTTCAGTTGTCCCGAGGAACTGTTTCCCAAGGAGGCCTGCGACGACGCCAAGGCCGCGATGCGGGCCGCCGGGCAAAAGTGGGAAGGCCCCCGCGAGGTGAAGGTCCATCCCCTGCGCGAAGATCGGCGGGTGCCCATCCGGAGTTTGGCGCGCAAGTTGAACGTGCTCGATTACGACGTGCCCGCGCCGCTGCATCCCGAGCCGCTCGAAACCGACCGGGTCACCCTCCCGCTCAAGCAGCACGCCGGGGCGCCGGTCGAGCCGGTGGTGCAACCCGGCGACGAGGTCCGGCCCGGTCAACTGATCGGCCGGGTGCCGGAGAAGGCGCTGGGCGCGCCGCTGCACGCCCCCTTTGCCGCGCGGGTCCGCGCCGTGGACCCCGCGATCATTCTCGAACGAATCTGATGAACGAGCGATCCATTGGCCTGATTGAACTTTCGAGCGTCGCGGCGGGGTTCGCCGTGGCCGACACCATGCTCAAGGCGGGCAACGTCCGGCTGCTGCTCTCCCGCTCGATCTGCTCGGGCAAATACATGGTGCTGATCGGCGGGGAAACCGCCGCCGTGCAGAGCGCCGTCGAAGCGGGCGCCGAGGAGGCCGACGGCTGCCTGATTGACCGGCTGGTCATCCCGAGCGTCCACCCCGACGTGTTCACCGCCCTGGCCCGCACCCAGGCGCCCGAACCCAACGGCGCGCTCGGCATCCTCGAATCCTTCAACATCGCCACCCTCATCCAGGCCGCCGACGCCGCCGCCAAGGCCGCCGCCATCCAACTGCTGGAAGTCCGGCTCGCCATGGCCCTCGGCGGAAAGGCGTTCTGCACGATGACCGGCGACGTGGGCGCCGTGCAGGCCGCCGTGGCCGCCGGGCGGCAGGTCATCAGCGAGGCCGGCGTGCTGGTCAACGCGGTGGTCATCTCCCGGCCGCACCCGGACGTGTATCGCGAGGTGATTTGATGCGCGCGACGAGCGGGGCAGGGGAGGCAACGACGGCACGAAAAGCGACGGTCGCTGTCCGGCCCGGATGCCTCCTTCTGGCGGGCCTGCTGGTTTTCGCGGGCCTGCTCCGCTCCCGCGCGGCGGAAGCCGCGCTTCCCCGTTACTTCCGCTCCGTGACGAGCAGCAACGGCACGCTTTCACTGGAAGTCGCCATCCGGGAGCTGCTGCCGCCCGCGAAGCAGAAACAGTGGCCGCGGCTCTGGCTGGTGGGCGTCATTCATCTGGGCGAAACCAACTACTACGCCGCCCTGCAACGCTTTCTCGACCGGCAGGACGTGGTGCTGTTCGAGGGCATCGGCGCGAAGGACGGCCACTTCGACCTGCAAACGAACGAGTTTTCCCTTCAGGACCGCATCGCCGCCGCGCTGGGGCTGGCGTTTCAACTCAAGGCCATTGACTACCAGCGGCCGAATTTCAAGAACAGCGACCTCGACTACGCCGCGCTGGCGGCGCTGTTCGAGGGCGATGACGCCGCCGGGGCGGTGAACGCGACCCCCCCCGCCGTGCCCGTGACCGACGGAAAGCGCAAGCAGGACGCCGGCGGCAAAGCCACCCCGGCGGCGGAGACGGGAACCGCGGAAGACACCCCCGCCGAAGCCGTCCCGGGCGATGCCGCCTCCGAAGCTCCCTCCGGCGACGCCGAGTTCAACGCCCTCGTCCAAATCATGGAGGGACGCGGCCTGCTCGGCGGGCTGGCGCGGATGGGGGTGGCGGCGCTGGCGGCCAGCCCGCGGCTGCAAGCCACCACCCGCATCGCGCTCATCGAGATGCTGGGCAACCTGCCGACCAACCTGGCCGACATCGGCGGTCTTCCGGAAGGAATGCAAAAACTCATGGCCGGCCTGATCGAGGCCCGCAACCAGGTCGTCCTGCGCGACGTCCGCCGCGAAATCCGGCGTCGCCCCCGGCCGAAATCCATCGCCATCTTCTACGGCGCCGGTCACATGGCGGACCTCGAAGCCCGGCTGCGCGACGCCCTCGGTTACCGTCCCGGCCGGGTCCGCTGGCTCGCCGCCGTCTCGATCAATCCCGCCGCCGCCGGCCTGAGCGCCTTCGAAGTGGGCCTGGCCCGCGGCATGGCCCGGATGCAGCTCGACGCCCTCCAGGGCCGGGCCGCGCCCGCCGCCGCCGATTCCGCCCCCGCGAAAAACTCGCGCTCCGCTTCCCACGCGCCCGCCGAAAAGCCGCCGCAAAACGCGCCCCGGCGGTCGCCGAGGTGACGGAGCGGAGGTTTCGAGGGGAAATCCGAAGGACCGAAGGACCGGGGGCCGAAGGGATTCCGAACTCCGAATCCCGAAAGAGAAGCGCGCGCGCTTCGGTGGCGCGGACTTCCCGCCTGCCGTGACGCTTGGCTTCCGACCGGCCAAGCGGATGCCGCCCGGCGGGAGGCTGGGGAATCCGGCGTCTTTCCCGCCAGGTCTTCAGGACGCGGGGGTTTGGCGCGGCGATTCCGCTTCGGAGCGGGAGGGCAGCTTGCTCAAAATGGCGGTCACCCGGTGCGGCGTGGCGTTCAGGAGGGTCCGGGAGCCGATGCGAACGGTCGGAAAGGGGGTGTTCACGCTCATGGGCAAACCGTTCATGACTGAGGGGCGGGTCAGCACATTGATGGTTTCGCAGGCTACGTTGCTGCGCTCCAGCAACATGCGGATGGCCTCCGAGCGGGCACAGCCAGGCAAGTGATAGATCGTGACCTGGACCGACGGTTCCATGGTGCGTGTTGTCTGGCTGAAAGTTGCAAGCAACGCTGCGCCGGATTCTGGTGGAGCCGAGGGGAGTCGAACCCCTGACCTTCGCATTGCGAACGCGACGCTCTACCAACTGAGCTACGACCCCGTCCGAATCCGCTCCGCGGGACCACCGCCACGCGCAACGACGCCGCACCTATAGCCCCGGATGTCCCCTCCCGCAAGTGCAAACTGGCCGCTTTTTTCCGCGCCGCGCCGCCCGGGCTTTCTCCGGGGCCGGAGGGCTTTTCGTCCGCCGGGCTGGTCTTCCGCGCGACTCCGGTCTATAAGTCGGCGCGCTTTCGAGGCGGGCCCGTCGCGCAAAAAGACGGGCCGGTCGCGGAAGAAGGCGCGTCCGAAACAGCGAACCATCACCCCATGCACGTCGTTCTCGTGGAACCGGAAATCCCGCCGAACACCGGCAACATCGCCCGGCTGTGCGCCGCCACCCGGACGCCGCTGCACCTGGTCGAGCCGCTGGGGTTCCGCCTGGACGACACCACCCTCAAACGGGCCGGCATGGATTACTGGCGGCAGGTGAAGTGGCGTCGCTGGCCGCATTGGCGGGCGTTTTGGGAAACCCAAATCGCGCCGCCCGCGCCAAAGTCGCCCCCTTCCGCCGGACGACGGCGGCCCCGCGTGTGGTTCATCGAATCCGGAGGGCCCCGGCGTTATTCGGAAGCCGTTTTCGGCCCCGACGATTACCTGGTGTTTGGTCGCGAGACCGCCGGCCTGCCGTCCGCCCTGCTGGCCGGACAGCGTGATCACTGGCTTCGTCTGCCGATGTTCAACCCCGCCTCCCGCTCGCTGAACCTCGCCAACTGCGTCGCCATCGTGCTCTACGAAGCCCTCCGCCAAAACGGCTTCCCGGGGGAATGCCCGGCGTAGCGCCCGCATTTCCCCGGGATTCCACCGGGGAGGAAGGTCACGTCAACTGCTCCATGGTGACCACCGGCAGGTCCCTGCCGTCCGGCTCCCGCAACGGCGGATGCTGCGAGCGGTCCAACGCGTAGCCGTCGGGCCCCAGCGGCCAGACCAGCGGGGCCAAGCCCATCACCGTCGCCGCGAATCCCTGAAGGGTCGCGCCCAGGTTGCCGGTGTGGGCGGAGTTGGCCGCTTCGTTTTCGATCACGAAAGGACCGTTGAAACCGCGCTCCATCAGCGTTTCCACGAAGGCCCGCCAGTCCATGCTGTCGTACCCGCCGAAGCCCGGCAGCATCGGCTCGTAGTGGTGGCGGTCCCATTCGTTGGCCGGCGTCGGCACGCCGGCCTGCTCGGCCAGCTCGCGCCGCACGGCCTGCATCGGGTAGAGCGCGCCCCAATGCACCCGGGCCGCGTTGTGAAGCTTCCGGGTGCCCTTGACGTGGACGTGCTTGATCCGCTTCAGGTCGCTGGCCTTGATCACCTCCACCGGGTCAATGTTCTGCCAGACGTCGTGCGAGGGATCGTAGGTTTCCCCGTGCGCGGGGCTGGGAATGAGGGCGTACATCAACTTCCGCGCCGCCAGCGTGCCGGGCAGGTTGTTGTAGGTGGTGGGGGTGGTGGCCGGCATCCAGCCTTCCATCGGGCAGTTTTCGTAGATCACCGTCACGCCGAGGTCCCCGGCGTAGCGGATGATCGGCGTGAAGACGCGGGCGTATTCGTCGAGGTTTTTCTCGAAGCCGTTGTCCTGCACCCCCAGCTCGTGGTTGTACCCCACGAAGGTGCCCACCCGCACGCCGTTGGCGTCGCCGCCGCACAGCGCCGCGATGCGGATCAGGCGCAGCAAATGATCCTGGTTGGCCCGCCGCTCCGCCGGGTCGCCGCCGATGAGATTTTCATAGGCGCCCACCGAAAAATGCAGTCCGGCGGCGTTGCACTGCCCGATCAAACGCCGCGCCTCCTCCGGGCCGAAGGTCTCGTAATCGAGATGCGTGGCCACGTGGTCGGTGCGGGTGCCGCCCCGGCGGAAGACGCACAGCTCCATGCCCTGGGCGTTGAGGGTCCGGGTGTGTTCGATGATTTGCTCGCGGGTCAGCGGCTTGAACGCCGAGGTCATGACCCAGATGGGATTGTTCATGTTCGTGGTTGCCAGATCGTCGTGCGGTTGATGTTCGCGACCTCCCCGGATGCCGACGCCGGGGAGACCGCCGCCAAGGTAATGCTTCCCGCCCGCCGGGCCAGTCCGAAAAAACGCCCCCTCCGGGCGGCTCAATCCGCCGATTGATGCCGGCTCTGACGCCGCGCGCCGGGGCGGCGGGAAACGGCGGGCTTCGGGGGACGGACGGCCCATTCCTGGAGGAAGGGCGGCACGTCGCGGCGGCCGGGCCGTTGGTAATCGCGCGCCAGCGCCGCGCCGGCTTCCGCCGGGGCCAGGCCGCGTTCCGTGGTGAGGTAGTCGAACACCTGGCGGGCCAGCCGGGGCAGCGCGATGCCGTGGGTGCGCCGCGCGCGGGCGAAAAGCCAGTCGCTGAAGCGGAGGAAGTCGGCGAAGGGCGAGCCGTCGCCCCAGAGCAGCGGGGTGGTTTCGTGGAAGTTGCCGCTGTTGGCCAGCAGGTCCCATGCCCGGGCGAAGCGCCGCATCCGCTGCACGGTGGCGAAATCCAGCAGGCGGTTGCGCAGCAGCTCGTAGGGGGGCAACGGCGACCACACGACCGCCCACTCCGCGTCGTGCCGGCGGATCGGCGCGCCGCGCAGCCGTTTGAGGAGGCCCACCTGGATCTCCTGCGGTCCCAGCGCCACCAGCCGGTCGAACCCCGCCGCGAAGCTCGCGAGGTCTTCCCCCGGCAGGCCGAAGATCAGGTCGGCATGCACGTGCACGCCGGTTTCTTCGCGCAGGAACCGCAGGTTCGCCTCCGCCGCCGCGAAGTCCTGGCGCCGCCGGATGCGGGCGGCCACGTCGGGGTTGAACGTCTGGATGCCCACCTCGCATTGCACCGCGCCGGGCGGAAACCGGCGCAACCGCTCGCGCAGCCCGGCGGGGAGGCGGTCCGGGACCAGCTCGAAATGGAGGAACAATTCCGGGCACAGCCGGTCGAGGAAGAAGTCGAGGATCGCCTGGCTGACCCGGAGGTTCAGGTTGAAGGTGCGATCCACGAACTTGAAATGGCGCACGCCGCGTCGCCACAGGCGTTCCATCGCCGCGAGAAAACGATCCAGCGCGAACGTCCGCACCCCGGCGTCGAGCGACGACAGGCAAAATTCGCAGGTGAACGGGCACCCTCGCGAGGCCTCGACGTAGATCAGCCGGTGGGCGAGGTCGGCGTCGGTGTATTCGTCGTAGGGCAGGGCCAGCCGGTCCAGCTCGGGCGGCGGCGCGGGCCGGATTTTTTCCGCGGGCGGATTTCCGGCCAGCACCCGCCGGCACAATTCGGCGAAGGCCAGGTCGGCCTCGCCCGGGATGACGTAATCCGCCTCGCGCGTGATCGGTTGCTCCGCCGTTTCGTGGCTGATCTCCGGCCCGCCGAGCACCAGCGTGAGGTCGGGCCGGAGCCGTTTCAACACCGCCGCCAACCGGGTGGATTCGGCGACGTTCCAGATATAGACCCCCAGCCCCACGATGCGGGGCGCGTCGGCCAGCAGCGCCTCGGCGATGTCGAGCGGCCGCTGCTGGAGATCAAACTCGGCGATGCGGGACCGCGCCCGCAGCCCGCCCAGGTTCGCGCGCAGACAGCGCAACCCGAACGCGCTGTGGAGAAACTTCGCGTTCAACGTGGCCAGCACGATGTCCGGCATGGCCGCCACTATCCCCGCGCCGTCCCCGCCCGCCAAGCGCCTTCGCGCGCGGTTTTTCCGGCGCGGTTCCGCCTTTCCGGCGGCCGCGTTTTTTTCGGGCGGTTCGCGGCCCCGTTTTTCCGCGCTCCTTCAGGACACCGGATTTGATCGCCTTGGGGCGCGGTTTGGGGTTACGCTCCCCGCCGCGAAACGAAACGGTTATGGCTGCATTTCTCGACGAAATCGAACCGCTGAAGGAGGCCGCCCTGCGCGACTTCGAGCAGGCCGGCGATCTGGCGGCGTTGGAACGGGTCAAGGCGACGTACCTGGGCGCCAAGGGGCGTTTTACCGCGCTGCTCAAACAGCTCGGCCGGCTGCCGCGCGAGGAAAAACCCGCCGCCGGCAGGGCCATCAACGCGGCCAAGACCGCCCTGGAAGCCGCCCTGGCGGCCCGGCGCGAAGCCCTCGAAATCGCCGCCGCCATGCCCCGGGAGGCCACCGATTTCACCCTGCCCGGCCGCCGCCGGCCGCTCGGACGGCTGCATCCCCTCACCCGGGTGACCGAGGACATCGTCCGCAGCTTCCGCAAGATCGGGTTCGTGGTGGCGGACGGGCCGGAAATCGAGGATGACGTCCACTGTTTCGACGCCCTGAACACCCCCGCCGACCATCCGGCCCGCGACACCCAGGACACCTTTTACCTGCCCACCGATCCCCGCTTGCTGCTGCGCACCCACACCTCGTCGGTGCAAATCCGGGTCATGGAACAGCAGCCGCCCCCCGTGCGCATCATCGTGCCGGGCCGGGTGTATCGGCGCGACACCGCCGACGCCACCCACAATCCCACCTTCCACCAGGTCGAGGGGCTCTACGTGGATCACGGCGTGACGGTGTCCGACTTGAAAGGCACGGTGGAGTTCGTCTTTCGGGAGCTGATGGGACCCGAGACGAAAATTCGCTTCCGCCCGCACTATTTCAGCTACACCGAACCGAGCTTCGAAATTGATTTCTCCAGCGCCCTGACCCGCAAGATGGGCCGGGAATGGCTCGAGATCGCCGGATGCGGCATGGTGCATCCGCAAGTGTTCGAAAACGTCGGCTACGATCCGGAGGAATGGAGCGGCTGGGCGTTCGGCTTCGGCATCGAACGCATCGCCATGATCCGGTACGGCATCAACGACATCCGGCTCTTCTACCAGAACGACGTGCGATTCCTGCGCCAGTTCTGAGCGCGGTTTCCGCGGCATGCCCCGGCGTTTCCTTCGGCGGCCCGTAAAAATCCGCAGGCCCGAGGGAGCGAAGGCCCGGGGGAAATCCGAAAACCGAAATTCGAATCCCGAAAAGGAGCATCGGGTGGCCTGCGTCTCGCGGGTCGAGCCGGGCGGGACGCCCGCCTCTCCGACGTGGGGGAAAAGAATCCTTTGTTCCGTCCACGCGTTCTTCGTGGCCCCGGGCATTCCGCCGCGCGTGAGATCATCGAAACGGCCACGATCAAAGACCGGGAGGGCAGGCTTCGGCGGGACGCCGAAGCCGACCCGCGAGACGCGGGTGCCACCCGGCGCTCTTTTTCGGTCTTCGGGTTTCCTCCGGGCCTTCCGCCTTGTCATCTCGGCGGCCACGGAAAGCCCCCCGCGGCCGCGCGGACCGCGGGGGGGGCGCTTCAGCGGGGGGCGTTGGGGACGCCGGGCCTGCTTCTATTTACTGCGGGCGCGGGCAAAGGCGGCCGGCAGTTCCGTGGGGAAGGTGAGCGGGCTCTTGCTGTCGTCCGCGAAGTCCTCCCACGGGCCGGTGACGCTCTCCGACACTTGCAGGATGCCGGTCCAGCGTACGATCACGTTGGCGCCGTCCCGGGTGATGTTGAGGGTCGGCATGACGAAGTCCGGATCCAGCAGCACGCCCGCGCGGAAGGCCTTGAGGGAGAGCGGGTCGTCGGCCTTGTTGAGCAGATGCAGCTCGCGGTTTTCCACCGAGAACAGTTCCAGAATCAGCCCTTTTTCCTTGTGCTTGTGGTTTTGGAACCAGAGCCAGCGGACGGGATAGTAGCCGTCCTCCGGCGCCACGAGGTCGAAGAACTGGTTGCGGGCGAAGTAGGTGGGCACGCGGTCCACGCCGTCGCTGTTGTCAAACAGGCTCAGGAGCGGATCGTCGGGGTTGAAGCCGGCGGTGACCTTGTGGCCGCCCTCGGTGTAGAGCCCCAATTGATGGAAGCCGGCCTTGAGCTTGAGGTAGGTGAGGATTTCGATCACGTCGCCCTCGACCGGCAGGCCCCATGCCGGGAGCCGGTCCAGTTTCGGGAAGGGCTGGTCGTCGGGGAAGTTCATGCTGGCGCTTTCGCCGGGCGCCAGTTCGTACCAGTTGACGACGTCCTCGACGACGACCGGCGTGATCTGCCATTTGGTGAACTCCTCCTCCACTTCGTTGTAATAGGGCAGATTCGTGTTGGAATCCTTCATTTCTCCGGCCTGCTGTTTTTCCGCCAGCCCGGCTTCGTTGTGATGAACGTCCGCTTCCTGGGTCTGGAAGTTGCTGATCTGGGAGACCTGCGCCACGAAACCGCGGTTGCTTTCGTCCAGCGAGGCAAAGCGGGTTTCCAGCGGCAGGACGGTGTAGGGGTTGACCTTGAATACGAACTCCTTGGTCTGCGGCACGCCGCCCGCGGTGAGCGCCAGGCGGACGGTGTGCACCGTGTCCGGCGGCAAAAGGGCGGGATGCCGCCCCACGATGGTCGTGACGCCGCCTTCCTTGGTCACGGTGGCGGCGACCGGCGTGCCGTCGGATTGCACGGTCACGGTGGCCGGATCCACGATGCCGTCTCCTTCGTCGGTCACCTCGATACGGAAGCCGTACGGATTGCCGGCGAAGAGGGCTTCCAGGGTCAGGGTGTCGCCGCCGCCGGCCTGGAGCGTGAACGAAACGGATTCCATCCAGTCGGTGGCCCAGCCGTCGGAGGAGCCTTCCTGGAAGGCGGAGAGGGCGACCGTCTGGCCCACGGCCACGTCCAGCACGTCCAACGGCACGCGGGCTTCCACGGAATCACCGTCGTGCTGAAACTCGAAATCCTCGAGCAGCGGCACGTCCTCGTTCAGGGGATCATAGACTTCGACGCCGTTGGGTTCGCCGTCGCGCCAGCCGATCATGATGATGCGCTCCGCGCCGATGGGATTTTGCACGCCGGTGGGATTGCCCTCGTATTCGGCGTTGCTGCGGCCGGTGGCGGGGTTGTTGTCGGTGTCCAGCAGCCAGTGATAGTAGTAGCGGTTGTTCATCCCCTCGGGGGTTTCCTCCACCGACGGCATGATGATGCCGTGCACGGACATGCGCAGGTAGAGGTAGCCGTTTTCCACGGTGGCCTCGATGCGTTTCAGGTCGCCGCTGGAATCGGCCATGTCCCGGGCGTCATCCACGGCGGCCACCAGTCCGGCATCGGCCGCGGCCGCCCAGTCGGCGAACTGCCCGTCAATCTTCATCCGCCCGGAGGTCACGGGGTCGAGCGCGAGGGTGTCGGACTCGACCCAGTCGGTGGCCCAGCCGTCGGAGGAGCCTTCCTGGAAGGCGGAGAGGGCAATCGTCTGGCCGGGAGTCAGATCGAGCTGTGCCAGCGGGATCACCGCCACGAGGGTGTTGCCGGAGGCCTGGTAACGGAAGTCGGAGATCAGGGCCACGTCCTCGTTGGTGGGGTCGTACACCTCGACGCCGTTGGGTTTGCCGTCGCGCCAGCCGATCATGACGATGCGCTCCGCGCCGATGGGGTTTTGCACGCCGGTGGGATTGCCCTCGTATTCGGCGTTGCTGCGGCCGGTGGCGGGGTTGTTGTCGGTGTCC
>CAZRPT010000093.1:0-52649 GCA_964601985.1 uncultured Verrucomicrobiota bacterium | reverse complement strand
AGAAGCGAAAGGGGCCGGCGGCGGAGGGATCGCGCCATAGCGCCCGGCCTTGGGCATCGGTCTCGACGGTTTCCCCGGCGCTCCAGTGCTGCCAATCCGAGGCCCCTTCGACGACGTAGGCCCGGTTCGGCCCGCCTTCGAGGATGAGTTGAAAGCCGCGAGCGGCGTAAAACCGGGGGGAATGCAGCTCCAGCCACGGGGCTTGAAAAGGCGGCAGCAGCACGGTGACCTCCGGCGCGTCCGGCGTGGTGAGCAGGAAGAAGTCGCTCGCCAGCACCGCGCCCGGCGCGTCGCCGCCCCGCAGGCCCGCCCGGCCGGTAAGCGCGGGCGCGGCGGGAAAGTAATCCAGGTGCAGCGGCCAGCCGGCGGGTTCGCGGGTTTCGCCGTCCGCCGGCCAGACGCGGGCCCAGAGATCGGCCACGCCCGGGAGATCATCGGGCGCGAACCGCAGGCGCAGCCAGTACCACGTGTTGGGTTGCCAGGCGCAGGCCACGCTCGTTTCCGGGCCGGCGGGAGAAAGCCGCAGACGCAGGGCGGGCGTCGGGCCGGGCAGGAAATCGAGTCGCGCCCTCGGGGTCGCGGTTTCCGCGTCCGCGAGGACCAGCCCCCCCACCGGCGCGGTGGCGGTGGCGGTCCGGCGCACGCGCACGCGGGCGAGGATTTCCTGGACGCCGCCGGTGATTTCCGGGGCGGACAGGAGCAGCTGGGGCGGGTGGGCGCCGCCGGTGAGTTGCAGCAGGCCCGCCGTCTGGGTGACGGCGGCGGGATGGTCCGTGACCCGCCAGTCGTCGCTCCAGGACTCGTTCATGGCGGGCTGTTTGCCGGGCAGAACCGCGCCCGCTTCCGCCGGCAGCCCCCGCCGGATCACCTCGACGTGCCGCACGTGAAAAGTGTCGGCCAGGATGGCCAGCCGGAAATCGGTCGCGCCGTTTTGGGAGTTCAAAAAGCGGGCGTCGGTGAGCCGGAAGGTGGCGGTGCGCCACTGCTTCGTGCCGCGCAGGGTGATGTAGCGACGGGTGGGGGTGTAGGCCCCTTGGAAGGGCGCGCTGGTGTCGCTGCCGTCGAATTCGAGCGTGAACGAGCCGGTGGGATGATCGAAGTATTCCACCACCACGTCCACCAGCATCCGGTCCGCCCACTTGAAGGAATCGTCCACGCGGAAATAAATGTACCGACCGGCATAGATGGTTTCCTTGGACGCCCGGCAGGGGCTGCCGCCGATTTCCGCCGGTTCGGTCGCGCCGTCCGGAGTCTCCACCTGCACCAGGCCCTGGGTGTGATTGGTGGCGGCCAGATCCATTTGCACCCGTTTGAAGTTCGAGTACGGGCCGGGCGGACGCGGCGGCACGATGCCCTTGCGGAACATTTCAACAAAATGCCGGTTCAGCTCGATATATTGCCGGCCATATTCGCGCGACGCGGCGATGTCCGTCCCTTCGTGGAATTCGTTCCACGTCTCGACAAACACCAGGTTCGAGGGGCGATGGAGGAAGTTGACCCAGTTGCGCTCGAAAAACGCGCCGTTTTCCCGGTCCACCACCAGCGGTTCCCGGCCCGGCACGGCGGAGTGATCGTAGCCCGGTCCCAGCGAGGCCACGCCGGCGTTTTTCAGTCCGAGCGCGCCGCCCCAGACGTAGGCATTTTCCGTATTCACGTTCCAGGAAATTTCCCGGACGATATAAGGAGTGCGCCCGCCGAAATCTCTGGCGAACTCGCTGCGCAGGTAATCAATGCAGGACTGGTCGTGCTGGACGGCAAACGTGGCGCTGTAGAGAAAGATCACCGGATGGCCGTCAATCATCGCCCAATGCTCCGGCGGGATCAGCGAAAAATAATCCCGCACGCTTTCATAAAACCACTGGCGGCCGTAGGGGGTGGTGAGATCTATATGTTCGCCCCCGTGATTGCCGTGGTTGTACTGCAACGTGGAGGTGTCATAAAACATCCCGATCCGGGGCGGTTCCAGTCCCTCCGCCACGAGGGCGCGCCGGGCCGCCAGCAGGGGCGGGATGCCGGAGTAGCTCCAGGGTTGCGCGCTGATGGGCTGGTTGGGAATCCGCTCGGACGGCGCGCCCCAATAGACCGGCAGCACGATGTCAATGCCGGCGGCCATCATGTCCCGGAGCTGGCCGGCGTGCCACGCCTCCGAGCGGAACGAGAAATCCTCCATCGTGGCCGGATGATCGGTGAGCGCGTCCGAGCCGTCGGGATTGGTGATGTGCGCGCCGGTGTACACGTCGTACCAGTAGAAGTACGGCGTCAGCACCAGCCGGTTGGTGGCCGTCCAGGTGGGCACCCCGGCGAAGTGCTCTTCGGTCAGGTTGATGTAGGGCCCCAGGGGCGGATTGATCTGCTCCTCCGCCCGCGCCCCTCCCCCGCCCGCCAGCAGCACGGCCAGCAACAGCCCGCGCGCCGCCGGCCCCCGCGAAAAAACGCCCCCGGTGTCCGTTTCGCCGGAAACGGCCCGCCGGCGCGCCTTCCCTTTCAAGACTTTTGGAGTTGTCCGTCGCATCACAAAGGGTTAGCATATCTTCTGTTCCGATTTAAAACAGGCTTATGAAAAAGAAAAATTATCTTTGGTGGGTGGCGGGGATGTTGTTTGCCCTGCCCGCCGCTCGGGCCCAGGAAGGCCCCTTCAGTCCCGAAAACTGGCCGGCCACGGTCAACCCCAACGTCATCGTCCATTACGTGGACGTGGAAGGCGCGCTGACGCCGCCGGGTTTCCTTTGGTACGACGACGGTCTCAGCATTTTGAGCGGCGGCGACCAGGCGACTGAAGACATCACGATCGGGGGGCACCAGGGCAAAAAGGTGACCGGCAACTTCCTGAACGTCGCGGACAACTACTTCGAGGACTGGGCCGACCAGGACACCATTGACATCCTCGTGCTGGTGTACGGCAACGAAGCCCTGCTCAACGCCCAGGGCGAGGCGCGCGATTACACCTTCCTGACCGGCGTGCTGCCGGACCTGAACTGGGTGGTGGGCGGCCAGATTCCGCCGGAGGCCAAGAACGGCAAGTGGAACTGGGTGCTCTTCCGCATCCCCAACGAGATGCGGCCCTCGGGCGATTCGCGCTTCGTGGGCAGCATCCCGGACAACGCCCAGGGCGACGCGGCCTTCGGCGGCGTCAACGGCGGCACCATCCGCTTCGAAGGCGTGCCGGGCCTGATCGTCCGCGCCGTCGCCTTCGGCCCGAAAGGCGCCTTTGGCGAACCGGAGCAGGTCAACAAGTTCTTCCCGCCGGATTCCTGCGATCCCGAGCCGAACACCAACCTGGCGGGCATCGACATTGACGCCGGCACCGCCGACCACATGGTGGTGATGGACGACGGCGACCAGACGGTGGTCTATGCCGACGTCGGCCCGGCGGACGACCAACGCCACGCCGTGGCGCCGCAGGGGATGTACCTCAACTTCGGCATCACCGACAATTACCTCGGCAAACCCTGCAACGATCCCCGCACCGTCAAAATCTGCGTCGAGTTCTACGATGATCCGGCCTTCGCCGGGCAGGACGTGCGCTTCGGCCCGGAGGCCTACGCCACCGACGCCCAGGGCGGCATCGGCTTTTATCCCGCCGACCAGCGGCAGGTGCTTCAAGGCACCGGCAAATGGATCCGCCGTTCCTGGACGGTGCCGGACGTGAACCTCTTCGGCGTGAACGCCGGGGAATACACCGCCGGTCCGCGGATCGTCTCCGAGAACGGCCAGGTGTACGTCTCCCGCTTCCAACTGGCGGTCCTGCGGACGGGCGATCATCCGCTGGCCGGGCAGGATCCCCTGGCGGACTGCGTCGAGGACCCCAACATCTGCACCGACGCCTACGGCAACTACGCCGAGCTGGATCTGGACAAGGACATCCGGAACGGTCTCGACGTGGGCACCAGCGGCGGCGACCAGGAAATGATCGTCGAAGAAGCGGGCCCGGCGGACGATCAACGCCTCGCCGTGCGCCCGGCCCGGGACGACGGCACGCCGGGGTTCGCCCACCAGTACCTCAACTTCGCCATCCTCGACGAGGCCCTCGGGCCCAACTCGCAACCGCCGGCCCACCTCGCCATCTGCGTGACCTACTACGATGATCCCAACCTCATCGGCGCGCGCTTCAAGCCCGAGGTGTACAAGACGATGGTCAACGGCGTGGAGACCTTCGGGTTCACGCCGGACAGCTTCTTCGTCACCCTCGAAGGCACCGACACGTGGCGCACGGCCTACTGGGAGATCCCCGACATCAAGTTCACCGGCGTCAACCAGGGTCCGCAGGCGGCCGCGCGCTTCTTCCTCTCGGACAAGATCTACTTCACCTCGGTGAAATACGCGGTCATCCGTCCGTGCGGTCCCAACCAGGGGGTGAACCTGCTGGAGGATTGCAAGCCCGCGCCGCAGGACGTGACGCTGAGCATCGCGGTGGACGGCGACAACATCCTGATCTCCTGGCCGGCGGAGGCGACGGACTTCGTCTTGCAGGAAACTGCCTCACTGTCGAATCCGCAGTGGGCGCCGGTAACCGAGACTCCGGAAGTGGTGGACGGCAACTTCGTCGTGACCCAGACCCTCGGCACGGCGGACAAATTCTTCCGCCTGATCAAGTAAGACCGTCATCTCGACCCCCTGCCGCCCGGGAACCTCGATTCCCGGGCGGCATTTTTTGGGTACCGCAACGGAAAGGAAGAAGCACGTCCCCTGACGGGGGACCGGGTTCCCCAACCCGCCGTTTTCCGACCGGCTCTGACGGCGCCGGACTCGCGGCGGGGGTGTCGGCGGACCGCCCTGCCCCGATGCGTCGGGAGCGCGTGCCCCCCACCGTGCCGGCGCTGTTTGCTTGCCGAATGCGACAGGAGTTTTAGGCTTCGCGGCCATGAGTGATTTTGCGCCGTCCGCCGCGTCGCCGTCCGAACCGGGTTCCCTCGCCACAACGCGGGAGCTGTTCGAGCAATACGTCGTGCCCACCTACGGCCGGTTTCCGCTGGCCTTCACGCGGGGTGAAGGCAGCCGTTTGTGGGACGCGGCAGGGCGTCGCTTCCTGGATTTCGGCGGCGGCATCGCGGTGTGCTGCCTCGGACACGCCCATCCGGAACTGGCCGCGGCGCTGGCCGAACAGGCGCGCACGCTGCTTCACGTCTCCAATCTCTACTACCACGAAGGGCAGGGCCGGCTGGCGCGGGAGCTGGTCCGCCGGATCGGGCCGGGCAAGGTGTTTTTCTGCAACAGCGGCGCCGAGGCGGACGAGGGCCTGTTCAAGCTGGCCCGCCGGTTCGGCCACGACGAGGGCCGGTTCGAGATTTTGACCGCGCGAAACTCCTTCCACGGCCGGACGCTGGCGGGCATCGCGGCCACCGGCCAGGAAAAGGTGAAAACCGGCTTCGGGCCGCTGACGCCGGGCTTTCGCCACGTGCCGTTCAACGATCTCGACGCCGTCCGGCGCGCCATCTCGCCGGCCACCGTGGCGGTGCTGATCGAAGGCGTGCAGGGCGAGGGCGGCATCACGCCGGCCACGCCGGAATACCTGCTCGGGCTGCGCGAATTGTGCGACGAACACCGGCTCCTGCTGCTGTTCGACGGCGTGCAATGCGGCCACTTCCGCACCGGCCGCTTCCAAAGCTACCAGCGCCTCCTCGAAGACGTCCCCGACGGCGGAAACTTCCTGCCGGACGCCATTGCCATGGCGAAATCCCTGGGCGGCGGCATGCCGATCGGCGCGTTCTGGATTCGGGAACCCCTCGCCGACCTCCTGGGACCGGGCAGCCACGGCAGCACCTACGGGGGCGCGCCGCTGGCCTGCGCGGCGGCGTTGAAAGTGCTCGAAGTGATCCGGCGCGACGGCCTGGACCAAAACGCCCGCGAACTGGGCGCCCGGATCAAGGAACGGCTCGGCGCGCTGGTGATGAAACACCCCGCCCTGCTGCGCGAGGTGCGCGGGCTGGGACTGATGATCGGGATCGAATTCGCGCCGCGGGAAAACATTCCCGCCCTCGCGCGCGGGGAAAAACCGGTCTCCCTGCAAATGGTGGAACGCCTGCACGCGGCCGGCCTGCTGACCATCCCCGCCGGCACGCGGGTGGTGCGACTCCTGCCGGCCTTGAACATCACCGCCGCCGAGGCGGACGAGGCCCTCGAAATCCTCGCCGCCGAAATCGAAAAACTGGCCGCCGGCTGAGAGCCCGGCGGAAAACGCCGGCTTGGGAAACCCGGCGCTTTCATGCCGGTTGCCGTTGCTTTTGCGCCTTCTGCTTGAAGGGGAATTGGCCTGCCCAGAGTGGCCCCCGCGTCTCGCGAATGCTCCCCGAGTGGCCGCGGAAACGGCGAAACGGAGCAGGGACAGCCCGAAAGATCGAAGGAATTCCGAATTCCGAAAGAAAGGGGGGCATTTCCGTAGCGCAGGCTTCTCAGCCTGCTGTAACGCAGATTTCCAATCTGCCGGGTTTTCCTTTTTACGCGGCGGCCGCTGTTGCTCGCCCGCTTGGCCGGCTGGAAGCCGGCGACACGGCAGACTGGAAGTCCGCGCTACGGAAGAGCCGCCGCGTTGCCTCGGGGGCCGCGGGAGAAGCCGAACGCCCCGCGGCGTGCCACGCTGCGATACGGCAGGCTGCCAGCCTGCGCTACGCGGGGAGGGCTCCTTTCTTTCGGTTTTCGGGATTCGGATTTCCTTCGGGCCTTCGGTTCCCCGGGCCTTCGCTCCTCCGGGTTTCCGCGCCCGCGGGTTGCGCCCCTCCCCCACCCTGCTTTCCTTTTCTCCGTCCACGCCCAGCACAGTTTTCGCCAGCGGGCTTTTCCGGGCGCCTCCGAAACCGGGCGGAATGGGGAGGGGCAACAGGCGGCGGCGATTTTTTTCGGGAATCGGACGAATTCACGTTGACGTAATATGAGAAAGTCGTTATATGTCCCGCGGCTAATGCGCCGGGAATCGGTCCGGCGGTCTCCCAGACCGCGGGAAAAGGAGGTCCGGCGCGATCGGAAGCCGCAAACGGAGATTGAAACAGGTATTGTTGAAACGTCATGAGTGAAATTGATCTGAGCACGGTGCAACCCGCCAAAGTCGTGGACGCGCGGGGTTCGGCTTGTCCGGGCCCGCTGTTGGAGGCCAAGAAGGGCATCGGGTCGGTGGCCGTCAACGAGGTGGTGGAAATCCAGTCCAACGATCCCGGTTCCCGCAACGACATTCCGGTGTGGGCCAAGAAGGTGGGGCACGAGTATCTCGGATGCATCGAGGCCGACGGTTACGACCGTCACCTGCTGCGCCGCAAGAAGTAGCTCGGGTCCGGGGGGCTGCCGCGCGGCGGCCCCGTTTTTCCTGACGCAACCGGCTTCCGCTCCGCTCCCGGGGAGGGGGCGGAGGGTTGTCCCGCCCGCGTGATTTGCCGATGAGCGCCTCATTTCAACCCACCCTCCTGGTGCTGGCCACCACGGCCTGCGCCTATCCCGGCGCGGACGAAGTGGGCAAGGCCCACCTCGAATACCCGGCCAACACCAACATCTTCCGGGTGCCTTCGCCGGTGTTGTTTCCCGAGGATTTTTATCTGCGCTGCTTTGCCCAAGGCGTGGACGGCATCCTGATCGCTTCGTGCGGCACCGACTGCCCGTACGAGGGGGTCTATGCGAAGTTGTCCCGGCGGATTGACCGGGTGGTGGCCCGGCTCAAGGCGGGCGGGCTGGAGATCGAGCGCATCCGGCTCACGGCCATTTGCACGGTCTGCACCAAGGCCTTTTTGAAGGAGGTGCGGCAGTTGAACGACAAATTGACGGCGCTCGGCCCGGTGGACCGCGACAAGGCGAAGGTGCTTTGGGAGGCCGCCCGGGCGGAATTGACCCAACCGCCGGCGTCCGTCGCGGCGTGATGCCCCGTTTGTGAAGAACCCATGAGCACTTCCGCCTCGCCCCGAACTTCCTATGACGCCGTCGTGATCGGCGGCGGCATTGCCGGTCTGCAAGCGGCCCTGGACCTCGCCGATCAGGATTACGACGTCCTGGTGGTCGAGCGGTCGGACAGCATCGGCGGCAAGATGATCAGCCTGAGCAAGGTGTTCCCCACCCTGGACTGCTCGAGCTGCATCACCACGCCCAAGATGTCCGCCGCCGCGCATCATCCCCGCATTGAGATTTTGACCTCGACCACCGTCGAGGCGGTGGAGCCCCAGGACGGAATAAACCGGGTGCGACTGGTCAAGCAGCCGACCTACGTGGACAACCACCTCTGCATCGGCTGCCGGTTGTGCGAATACGCCTGCCCGGTCGAGTATCCGGACCCGTTCGAGGAGGGGCTGGGCGCGCAACGGGCCATCGCGGTGCCGTTTACCAACGCCATCCCGCAGAAGGCGGTCTTGAATCCGGATTACTGCATCACCTGCGGCGCCTGCATCCGGGCCTGTCCGACCGACGCGGTGGTGTTTGACCAGCAGCCGGAGCCGCTGACCGTCGAGGCGCGCGCGGTGGTGGTGGCCACCGGGTTCCAGTTGAATTCCACCCGGCTCAAGCCGCAGTACAACGCGCATCGTTCGAAGAACATCATCACCCCGCTGCAACTGGAGCGGCTGCTGGCGCCGCACGGACCCTTCGGCCGGGTGCTTCGTCCCTCCGACGGCAAGGTGCCGGACAACATCGCCTTCGTCCTGTGCGCCGGCTCGCGCGATCAAAGCATCGGCGTGCCGTACTGCTCGCGGGTCTGCTGCATGTATTCCATCAAGCAGGCCATGCTCCTCTCCGGGGCGCTGCCGCTGGCGGATTTGACGCTCTACTACATGGACATCCGGGCGTTCGGGAAGGGCTACGAACAGTTCTACCAAAACGCCAAGGCCATGGGCATCAACTTCGTCAAGGGCAAGGTGGCCCGCATCGAACCGGCGGAGGACGACAACCTCCGGGTCCGGTTCGAGGACGAGGAGAACGGCGGGCGCGTGGTGGAGGCCACGCACGATCTGGTCGTGCTCGCCCAGGGCATCATTCCGCAGCCCGACACCGGCGATCAGCTCGCCGTGGCGCGCAACGCCGACGGATTCGTGCGGCGCCCGGACGGGGCGCGCCCGGCGTGGACCGGCACGCCCGGCGTGTTCGTGGCGGGGGTGGCCGCGGGACCGAAGGACATCGTGGACACCATCGTGGAAGCCGGCGCCGCCGCCATGGAGGCCTCCCGTTATCTTGCGCAAACCCCGGCCGCGGCTCCGGCGGCGGCCGGCCAACCTGAACCGGTGAGCCAATCATGATCAGGACTTCTTCCGAATCCGCGCCCGAGACCGCCCCGGAAGAACCGCGGGTGGGGGTGTACGTCTGCAAATGCGGCGGCAACATCAGCGACGTGGTGGACGTGCAGGCGGTGGCCGACGCCATGAAGGGCCTTCCCGGCGTGGTCATCTCGCAGGTCCACACCTTCATGTGCTCCGATCCGGGGCAGGCGATGATCGCCGAGGACATCAAAAAGCACCAACTCAACCGGGTGGTGGTGGCCTCCTGTTCGCCGTTTCTGCACGAGCTGACCTTCCGCACGGCGGTGAAGCGCGGCGGACTCAACCCCTACCTCTACGAGCACGTCAACATCCGCGAGCAGAGCAGTTGGGCGCACAAGTCCGATCCCGCCGGCGCGACCGCCAAGGCCATGCGCGCCATCGCGGCCGCCATCGGCAAGCTGGCCCATGTCCGGCCGCTGGAAAACATCAAGCTGACCAACCACCGCCAGGCCCTCGTGATCGGCGGCGGCATCGCGGGCTTGAAGGCCGCCACCGACCTGGCCGGCAAGGGACTGCCCGTCCTGCTGGTGGAACAAAGCGGCTATCTGGGCGGCCGGGTGGCGGCGTTGTCGCGGGTGTATCCGACTGAAGAGGAAGGGCGCGAGCTGGTGCAGCGGCTGGTGGACGAGGCGCGCGAGCACCCGAAAATCCAGATTTTCACCCATGCCAAACTCGCCTCGGTGAGCGGCTTCATGGGCAACTACGACGTGAAGATCGCCGTGGAACCGCCCGCCTCCTCGCCGGCGGCGGATCCGTTTGCCGGCGTGCCGGTGGAACCGGCCCGGACCGGCGAGATCACCGCCGCGGTGGGGGTCATCGTGCTGGCCACCGGGTTTGATCCCTACACCCCGGCGGACGGCGAATACGGTTTCGGCCGGCAGCCGACCGTGGTGACCCTGCCGGAATTCATCAAGCGCCTCGCCCAACTGGACGGCGCGGAGCTGGTCTGGAACGGGCGGCCCATCCGGCAGGTGGGCTTCATGCACTGCGTGGGCAGCCGCCAGCTCGAAGGGGTCAATCCCCCGCAAAGCGACGGCAAGGTGAACGATTACTGCTCGCGCACCTGCTGCACCGCCGTGTTGCAACAGGCCCTCGCGTTGAAGGAGAAGTTTCCCGCCGTCCACGTCTATGACTTTCACCAGGACATCCGCGCCTACGGCCCCGGACACGAGGATTACTACACCCGCGCCTCGAAGGCCGGCGTGACCTTCCTCCGCTGGCACGCCGACGAACCGCCGGCGGTCGAGCCCGGCAGCAACGGCGCCGCCCTGCAAGTGCGGGTGAAGGACTGGCTGACCTGGGGCGAGGAGATCATCGTGCCGGTGGATTTGCTGGTCCTGGCGGTGGGCATGATGCCGCGGGACATCAAGCAGTTGATCGAACAACTCAAGGTGCCCGTGGGGGCGGATCGCTTCCTGCAGGAGGTGCATCCCAAGTTGCGCCCGGTGGAAACCTCGGTGAACGGGGTGCTGCTGGCGGGCACGGCCCAGGCCCCCATGACCATCACCGAGACGCTGGCCTCCGCCTCCGCCGCGGCCGCCAAGGCCGCCGCCCTGCTGGCCCGCGAACACGTCGAGCTGGAGCCGTTCAAGGCGCTCGTGGATCCGGCCAGGTGCATCGGGTGCGACCTCTGCTTCGCCGAGTGCGCCTACAGCGGCGCGCTGGTGCCCGAGGAAGTCACCGAGAACGGGAAGACCGTCAAGAAGGCAAAGGTCAACCCCGGCCTCTGCGTGGGCTGCGGCGCCTGCGTGCCGGTGTGCCCGACCCGCGCCATTGATTTGCAGGGGTGGACCCTCGAACAGTTCGACGCCATGGTGGACGGACTGGTCGGCGCCCCCCAACCGGCCGACTCCACCGCTTAACCCTTTTTTCGCGCGCAATCATGGCTGCCCTGACCGACGCCCACAAAGAAGCTCTGAAACAGTTTCGCGAACGTCATCGCGACGTGGCCGAAGCCGCCAAACAGCACGCCGTCGCCTTCCGCAAGGCGCGGAAGGCCGTCGAGGGCGCGCTGAAGGCCGGCGCGGCGACGATCCCCCAACTGGCCGAACGGGCGAAACTGCCCGCCGACCAGGTGTTGTGGCACCTCGCCGGTCTGCGGAAATACGGCCGGGCGCGCGAGGCCGGCCAGGACGGCGACTACGTGCAGTACGAGTACGTGGCGCCGGAGCAGGAAAAACCATCATCCGAGCACTGAGCGCATCATGGCTTCCGTGGCAAATCCCAAGTTGGTGAAGGAACTGAAGGCCCTCGGGAGCGAGGACCTCGAGGCCTGCTTCAACTGCGGCAACTGCACCGCCGTCTGCCGCCTGACCGAGGGCGATTCGGTGTTCCCGCGCAAGGTCATCCGGTACGCCCAACTGGGGCTCGCGGACCGGCTGGCCGAGTCCCCGGAACCGTGGCTCTGCTACTACTGCGGCGAATGCACCGCCACCTGTCCCCGGCAGGCGGGACCGGGCGAGTTCATGGCCGCCGCCCGGCGCTACGCCGTGGCCCAGGCGGATCCCACGAAACTTTCCCTCGCCATGTTCCGTTACCCGGCGGTGGCGGTGGGAGTGACCCTCCTGCTGGCCGTCATTTTCGGGCTCTTTCTGCTGACGGCCCCGGCGCACGGCGGACCGGAGCACTGGATCTTCACGTGGATTCCCTACGAAACGATCCACAACATCGGCCTCGGCGTGGGCGCGGTGTTGGTGGTGTTGATGGCGCTGGGCGTGGTCAACGCCCTGCGACGCTTCACCGCGAGTCTGGGCGGACTGGGCGCGCTGAAAAAAATTCCCGCCGCGCAACACGCGCAGGCCCTGAAACGACTGGCCGGCGAGCTGGTGACCATGCGCCGGCACGGCAACTGCGAGGATCCCGGGGACACCGCCACCCCGTGGTATCTCACCCCGCGCCTCGTGCACTGGACCATCATGTGGGGTTTCCTCGGTCTGCTGGGCGCGACCACGTGGGATTTCGTGGTGGGCTACCTGATGCAGCATCCGTGGTTCCTGCCGGCCCGCGTGCTGGGCACCGTGTCCGGGCTGGTCATGCTCTACGGCGTGAGCATCTCGCTGGCGCGCCGGATGAAAAACCAGGATCCGCCCTACCAACACTCCGTGCTGGCGGACTGGTGGCTGCTGATCTTTCTGCTCGTGCTGGCCGTGACCGGCTTCTGGCTGGAGCTGGCGGTGAGCTTTCACTGGCAGGGCGCGGTCCAGGAGATCGTGCTGTTGGTGCACACCGTCATGGCGCTGGAACTGGTGCTTCTGGTCACCCTCACCAAACTGGCCCACGTCCTCTACCGCCCGCTGGCCCTGCTGATTGCCTTTGAGAAAGAAGCCGCCGCCGCGCGGAATCCCTCGTGAGAGGGAATGAATGTTACCGTATGACGACCCCCCAAGACCCCCTGCCCATCGAGCCCGAAACCGATCAGCTCAGCATCATCCTGTTCTCCGGAGATTTGGACAAGGCGCTGGCCGCCTTCATCATCGCCAACGGGGCGGTGGCCATGGACATGAAGGTGACCATGTTTTTCGCCTTTTGGGGCATGAACGTGTTGCGCCGGCACAACCCGCCCACCACTCAGAAGGATTTCCTCTCCAAGATGTTTGGCGGGATGATGCCGCGGGGCGCCAAGAAGCTCAAACTCTCCCAGATGCACCTGGGCGGCATGGGGACGAGCATGATGAAGTGGGTCATGAAGAAAAAGAACGTGTACAGCCTGCCGGACCTGATCAAGAGCGCCCGGGAAGCCGGCGTGCGGATGGTGGCGTGCAGCATGTCCATGGACGTGATGGGGTTTGAGACCGAGGAATTTATTGAGGGCGTGGAAGTGGGCGGCGTGGCCACCTTCATCGGCGCGGCCACCCAGTCCAAAAGCTCGCTGTTCATCTGAGGAAAAAACGCGCGCGAACCCGTGAACCTCCTTGCCTCCAGCGACTTGTCCGCCCCCCGGTCCCGTTGCGCGCGGGCCGGAGGAAAGTTCATTTGCCTTTGAATCCGGTTCCCCTTAAAGGTTGCGCTTATGGCTGAAGAAAAAAAACAAAGCATCGTTTACGTTCTGACCAAGGGCCCCGAGCACGCGGAGATCGCCCTCCTGCCGTTCATGCACGCGGTGGGCGCGCTGGCCACCGAAATTGACGCCTCCATCGTGCTCATGGCCAGCGCCGTCATGCTGGCCCAGAAGGGCACGGCCCGGCACGTGCGCCAGCCCGGCAAACCGCCGCTGGACGAGTTGATGACCAATTTCCACGAGCTGGGCGGAAAACTTTACCTTTGCACCCCCTGCTTCAAGAGCCGCGGCTATGACGAAAAGGATCACCTCGTCGAAGGCGTGATCCCCATCGCCGCCGCCACCTACAACGAGCTGCTGCTCAACGCGGACGCGGTGGTCAGCTACTAGCCGCCTTCCGCCCGCGCTCCCCTCCCCTCCCCTCCCCGGGCGACGGAAAGGAGACGGGGCGGCGCGACGGCGCGCGGTGGGGGAAAGAAGCCCGCCCGCCGGCGGGTGGACGCCCATGGAACACGAAACTCGAAAGAACGCGGAGTCCTGGCGGGAGGAAGCCCGGCTGCTCCGCGCGATCGCCCATCCGGTGCGGTTGACCGTGCTGGAAGTCCTCTGCAAGGGCCCCCAGTGCGTCAATGACCTCAACGCCCTGGTGGACATCTCCCAGCCCCACCTTTCCCAGCACATGGCGGCCCTGCGCAAGGCGGGGCTGGTGGCCTCCCACATCAACGGGCCGTTGCGCTGCTATTACGTGCTCCGGCCCTCGCTCGTCCGGGGACTCATCCGCCTGCTGCAGCAGGAGCATCCCGTCGAGGAACAGGACCGCGCCTCGGTCATCCAGCAGGTACAACGCCCGCCCGCCACCGCGAAATCCTGCTGCGCCCCCTCCGCCCCCCGCCCCTGATCGGCGCGATGGATGACGCGGCGGAACGATGGAGCGGCGTGGCGCGCCTGTGGGGGCGGGCCGGCCTGCGGCGCCTGCGGGCGGCCCGGGTGGCGGTGATCGGCCTGGGCGGCGTGGGTTCCTGGGCCGCCGAGGCGCTGGCCCGCTCCGGCGTGGGCGGACTGCGCCTGGTGGACAAGGACGCCATCGCCGCCGGCAACCTCAACCGCCAGCTGCCCGCCCTGACCACCACTGTCGGACGCCCCAAGGCGATGGTCCTGGCCGAACGCCTGCGGGCCATTCATCCGGAGGCGGACATCGAACCGCGAAAACTCTTCTTCACCGGGGCCACCGCCGACTCCCTCCTGGCGCCGCCGTTGGACTACGTGGTGGACGCCATTGACGCGCCCGCGCTCAAGGCGCTTCTGGCGGCGGAATGCCGGACGCGCGGGCTGCCCGTCATCCTCTCCGGCGGCGCCGGCGGACGCCGCGACCCCACCCGGATTCAGGTGGCGGACCTGGCGGACGCCACCCACGACGGCCTGCTGGCCGGGGTGCGCCGCCATCTCCGGCGCGAACACGGCTTTCCCGCCGCCGGCCGCCCGCTGGGCGTGGAATGCGTGTTTTCCCCGGAACCGCCCGGCTTCCCGGCCCCGGACGAGGCCCCGGCGGACGGGGCTTCCCTGCCGCCCGCCCGCCGTTACGGCACGGCCTGTTTCGTGACCGGCGCCTTCGGCTTCGCCCTCGCCGCCCACGTGGTCCGGCGCCTGGCCCTCGAACTCCCCGGCTGACTTGGGGCGGAAAATGCGGTTGACTGGGCGGGGCCGACCAATGACCGAGACGTCCCAGGATTTGTTGCGCGAGCTGCTGGCGGCGGTGTCCCGCTCGTTTTATCTGACGGTGCGGGTCCTGCCGGCGGCGGTGCGGCGGCCCATCGGCCTGGCGTACCTGCTGGCCCGGGCCACCGACACGATCGCGGACACGGGGGTGATCCCGGTGGACCGGCGGCTGGCGGCGTTGGCGGCGTTGAACCGCGCCATTCAGGAAGGCGGCGCCGCGCCCCCGGAACTCGCGGAGCTGGCGGGGGGCCAGAGCCTGCCGGCGGAGCGGACGTTGCTGGTCCGGATCGGCGAGGCGCTGGCGTTGCTGGCGGCCGCGGAGCCGGCGGACCGGGCGCGTATCCGGCGGGTGCTGGAAATCATCACCAGCGGCCAGACGCTGGACTTGCGGCGGTTCGGCGGCGCGTCGGCGGAAGCGCCGGTGGCGCTGGCCACCGACGCCGAGCTGGACGATTACACCTACCGGGTGGCCGGCTGCGTGGGCGAGTTTTGGACGGACCTCTGCCGGGCGCGACTGTTCCCGGACGCGCCCTTGGACGAGGCCCTGCTGCGCGAGCGGGCGGTCCGCTTCGGCAAGGGGCTGCAATGGGTGAACATCCTGCGCGACCTGCCGCGCGACCTGGCGACGGGCCGTTGTTACCTGCCCCGCGAACGGCTCGAACCGCTGGGCCTGACGCCGTCCGCCTTGCGCGACCCCGCCGTCATGCCGCGCCTGCTGCCGTTGTACGGCGAGTATCTGGACGTGGCCCAGGCGCATCTGGCGGCGGGCTGGAGCTACACGAACATGCTCCCCCGGCGGCAGGTCCGGGTGCGGCTGGCGTGCGCCTGGCCGGTGTTGTTCGGCGCGCGGACGCTGGCCCGGCTGCGCACGGCGAACGCGCTGGACCCGGCGCGGCGGGTGAAAATCTCCCGGCGCGAGGTGAAGGCGTTGATGCTCCAGACCGTCCTCCGGTATCCTTGGCCCACGGCGTGGCAACGGTTGTTCGACCGCGCCCGGATTTGAGCATGACTGCTGACACCGCCCGCCAACGTCACGCGGAACTGGTCGCGGAGATCCGCCGGCACGACCACGCGTACTACGTCGAGGCCCGGCCCCTCATCAGCGACTACGAGTACGACCGCCTCTACCAGGAGCTGCTCGATCTGGAAAAAAAGTTCCCCGAGCTGGTCACGCCGGATTCCCCCAGCCAACGGGTCGGCGGCGCGCCGGTGAGCGGCTTCCGCCGGGTGCGGCACCAGGTCCCGATGCTGTCGCTCGAAAAAATCGAGGCCGCCAACCACCCCACCCGCGAGGAGGAACCGGACCGCGTCCGGCGGCACCGGTTGCAGGACGAGCGCACGGTGGAGAAGCTCCGCGCCTGGGACGCCACCCTGCGCAAGCAGCTCGGGCGGGAGCGCATTCAATACCTCATCGAGCCGAAGGTGGACGGCGTCTCCATCGGCGTGACCTACGAAAACGGCCGGCTCACGCTGGGCGTGACGCGCGGCGACGGACGTTTCGGCGACGACATCACCGCCAACCTGCGCACGGTCCGCTCGATCCCGCTCGCCCTGCGGACCGCCTCCCCGCCGGCGCGATTTGAGGCGCGGGGCGAGGCCTACATCCGCACCGACGAGTTCGCGGCCTTGAACGCCGCCCTCGAGGCCGCCGGCGAAAAGCCCTTTCCCAACGCGCGCAACGCCACCGCCGGCACGTTGAAACAGCTCGATCCCCAACTGGTGGCCGCGCGCCCCCTCCGGGCGGTCTTTTACGGACTCGGCGTCTGCGAGGGAATCACGTTCACCACCCACGCCGAGGTGCTGGAGACGCTGCGCGAGTTCGGCCTGCCCGTCCAGCCCGAGGGATGGGTGTGCGACGGCATCGAGGAGGTGCTGCGCTGTTACCGCGAGGAAATCGTCCGCGACTACGACGAAACCCGCGACCTGCGGACGCGCGTGCCGTACGAGATTGACGGCATCGTGCTCAAGGTGAACACGCTCGCCGACTGGGACCGCATTCCGGCCAAGGCCCGCGCGCCGGGCTACGCCATCGTCCACAAACCGGTCCACTGGATCACGCCCGTCGAAACCCGGTTGCGGGACATCACCGTGCAGGTGGGACGCACGGGGGTGTTGACGCCGGTGGCGGAGCTGGAGCCGGTCTTCGTCCAAGGCTCGACCGTGGCCCGCGCCACCCTCCACAACGAGGACGAAATCCGCCGCAAGGACATCCGCGTCGGCGACACCGTGGTGGTCCGCAAGGCGGGGATGGTGATCCCGGAAGTGGTCGAGGTGGTGAAGGCCAAGCGGCCCAGGGGGGCGAAACCGTTCGACCTCGTGGCCGCGATCGGCGGGCGTTGTCCGGCCTGCGGCGGGCCGGTGGTCCGGGAAAAGATCGCCGGCGGCACGGCCGAGGAGGTGGCGTACCGCTGCCCCAACGTGGCCGGCTGCCCCGCCCAACTGACCCGGCGGGTCGAGTATTTCGCCCAGCGCAAGGCGCTCGACATCGAGTCGGTGGGCGGCATCGTGGCGGAGAAACTGGTCGAGCGCGGCCTAGTGCGCGAGCCGCTGGACCTGTTCGACCTGACCGCCGAACAACTGGCCGCCCTCAATCTCGGCACCGAGACCGAGCCCCGCGTGTTCGGCGCGAAAAACGCCGCCAAGGTGATCGCGGCGCTCAAGCGGGCGAAAAAGCTGCCGCTGCACCGCTGGATCCTCGCGCTGGCCATCCCCGAGGTGGGCGAACAGACGGCGCTGCAACTGGCGCGGGTGCACGATTCGATCGAGGCGCTGGCCGATTCGCCCATCCTGCGCGACCTGCGCGACCTGGCCGAAAAAGAGGCCGAGCGCCGGCGCGTGAATCCGCGTTCCCGCAAACACCCGCCCCGCGACGACGCGGACAAGGCCCGACGCGAGGCGCGCTACGCCGAACTGACGGCGGAAATCAAGGCCCTCAAGTCCCGGCTGGAAGAGCCCGCCCTCAAGGCCGCGTTGGCGGAGATCGGGCCGGTGATCGCCAACAGCGTGCTGAATTACTTCGCCTCCGAGGCGGGCCAAAAAGTGCTCGCGCGTTTGCGGGAGCTGGGCATCCGCCCCCGGCCCGCCGAACGCGCGGACCAAGACGGCGGCGCGCCCCTGGCCGGCAAGACGTTCGTCCTCACCGGCACGCTGCCCACCCTGTCCCGCAACGAAGCCGCGGCATTGATCCGCGAAGCGGGCGGCAAGGTGACCAGCGCCGTCAGCCGCAACACCGACTACGTCCTGGCCGGCGAGAATCCCGGCTCCAAGCTCGACAAGGCCCGCCAGCTCGGCGTGCCCGTCCTGGACGAAGCCCGGTTCCGCCGGCTCCTGTCC
This sequence comes from uncultured Verrucomicrobiota bacterium, assembly GCA_964601985.1. Lineage (GTDB taxonomy): Bacteria > Verrucomicrobiota > Verrucomicrobiia > Limisphaerales > J093 > J093. The sequence goes on along the minus strand of CAZRPT010000093.1, from coordinate 34,382 downwards.
GGCCACGCGGACGCCCCCCCCAACGACGCGCCCCCGAACGCCCAACCCACCCTGTTTTGCCTCCGTCCTCTCCCCCGCCCCAACGCCGGCAAAGCGTCCTCCCCGTAGCGCGGACTTCCGGTCTGCCTTCGGACACTCCGCCGACTGGAAGTCGGCGATACAGCAGGCTGGAAGCCTGCGCTACGGTTTCTTCCCGCGTTGTTTTTCTTCCCTCCGGCCCCGACAACGCTCGAAATCGCAAAGGGGAGCACACGCGCCCCCGCGTGTGCCGATCGGCGCCCCCGCCGATCGGTCCCCGCGTCCGAGGTTCGCGGCCGCTCCCCTCGTCCCGGATCGCCCGCCCGTCCCTCGCGACGCTCCTTCCGCCGTTTCACCGCCCGGCCGCTTCGGACGCTGCTTTGGGTTTGGCGGGGCGCCAAACCCCGCACGCGAGGGCGCGCGCGCTCCCCTTCACCCTGTCGTGAGCCGCCCATGAGCAATCCCCCTCCCTCACGGTTCACGGGCTGGCGGCCTTGGGTCGCCTTGTTCGGCGGGCAACTGGCGCTGTTGCTCGTGGCGGCGGCGCGGAACACGGACCAGCTCAACACCGACGGCATCGCCTACCTGCGGCTGGCGCACTATTACGCGCACGGCCCGCTCCCTCTGGCGGTGTCCGGCTACTGGGGGCCGCTGCTGAGCTGGCTGCTGGCGCCGTTGCTGGCGGCGGGCGTGGCCCCGTTGATCGCGGCCCGGATGGTGATGGCCGGCACGGCAATGGTGTATCTCGCCGGCGGCGCGGCTTTCCTGCGGGCGCTCGGCCTGCCGCGCCCGGCGACGCTGGCGGGCAGCGCGCTCGCGGCGCTGGCGGCGGTGGCGTGGTCGGTCGAGTTCATCTCGCCGGACCTGCTGGTGGCGGGGCTGATGTTGCTGGCGCTGGCGGTCTGGCTGAAAGCGAACGCCGACGGCGCGAACCGCCGGGCGCTCCTCGCGGGCGGACTGTGGGGCGTGGCCTATCTGGCCAAGGCGGTGGCCCTCCCGCTGGCGGCGGGCTGGGGCGCGCTGACGGCGGCGGCCTGGTGGTGGCGCCGGCGGGAACCGGTCGCGACGTTGGGCCGGCGGTTGCTGCTGATGGGAGGCGCGTGCGCGCTCGTGGCGGCGCCCTGGATCGCGACGCTTTCGCTCAAATACGGCCGCTTCACCTTTTCCACCTCGGCCCGGGCCGCCCACGCCGTGGTGGGGCCGAAGGATCAGGATCGGTATCACCCGTTCGCGCGCCAACTGTACCATCCCGAGCCGGGCCGGATCACGGCGTGGGAAGATCCGACCAGCCTCCCCTACGCCACGTGGTCGCCGTTCGCCAGCGCGCGGAATTTCCGGCATCAACTGGGCGTCATCGCGCGCAACATCGGCACGGCGGGATATTTGCTGGGCAGTTTCGACCTGCTCCATCTGGGCGTCCTCAGCGCCGTGCTGTGGGGGGTGCTGGGCGGGGTGGGGAAAATCCGAAAGCCGGGGGCCGGAGGGCCGAAGGAAAGCCGAAAGCCGAAAGCCGAAAGCCGAAAGGAAAACGGGGCGGCGCGGGGCGCCGCCCCGCGTGAGGAAGACGGGGATTGGGAACCGTGGGTCGGCGGGGTGGCGACGCTGCTGTTGGCGGGGCTGGCGGGGGTGTATCTGCCGGGGTACCTGGAGCGGGTGGATCAGCGTTATTTTTATGCCGCCCTGCCGCTGCTGTTCGCCGCGACGGTGGCGGGCGCGAGTTTGCTGCGGCGCTGGCTGGTGGGGCGGGCCGCGCTGGTGGCGCGACTGGCCGGGTCGGTGGTGGCGATCTCCTTCGCCACGCCGATCCTGCTCAACGCCGCCCTGGCCCTGCCGGGATTGCCTCACCCGGCGGCAATCGTGGCCCGCGAGCTGGCGGCGGGCATCCGGGCCACGAAACGCCCCGGCCCGGTGGCGGGGTCCGGTCTGCTGGCGGGCAATCGGGTGGGCCTGTTCGTGGCGTGGTTTCTGGAGCAGCCGTGGTACGGCGACCGCCCCCGGGCCACGCCCGGCGATTTCGCCGCCATCGGCGCGCGCTGGGTGCTGGTGCGGGCCCGGCGTCCCGTGGCGGCGCAACTCGCCGCCGACCCGCGCTTCAGCGAGCGCACGCGCGGGATTCTGGGCGCGCGCTTCCCCGACGTGCCCCCCGAACAACTCCCCCTCCGCCTCTTCGAACGCCGCGACTGCCCCCCGCCACGCCCGGCGCCGAGCGACGCGGCCCGGGGAGGTGAACAATTTTGACAAACCGCTTGCAAAATTTGGTCAGTTATGTCATTCGTTTGACTCGCCGTCCTCGGCGTCGCTTCAACGGAGAGCCGGCGTCGTCAACCGGCGGATAACCAGTAACCACGGGAAAGAAAATCAATGTTCTGCAACCAGTGCCAAGAAGCGCTTAACAACACCGCCTGCGTGCGCAACGGCGTGTGCGGGAAGAAGCAAACCACCGCCGATCTCGAAGATCTGCTCACCTTTGTCTCGAAGGGGATCGCCTGCGTGTGCGACGCCGCCGGCGAGGTGGATCCCGCGACGGGCGTGCGTTTGTTCGAAGACCTGTTCACCTGCATCACCAACGTGAACTTCGACGACGACGTGCTCATCGCCCGGATCGAAGACTCCCTGAAACTGCGCGACGCCCTCAAGGCGAAGCACGGCATCAGCGGCGAGGGGATGCACGAGTCGGTGAACTGGACGCCCGAGAGCCGCGAGGCCCTGCTGGCCAAGGCCGAGGCCGTGACGTTGGGCGAGAGCGACGACGCGGACGTGCGGTCGCTGCGCGAGCTGATCATCTACGGGCTGCGCGGCATCGGCGCCTACGGCGAACACGCCAAGGTGCTCGGCTACGAGGAGCCGGAAATCTACCGGACGGTGGCCCGGTTGCTGGCCGCGACGACGCAGAACCTCGACGTGCCGACGTTGATCGCCAGGGTGATGGAGACCGGCGAGACCGCCGTGAAGGTGATGGCGCTGCTGGACAAGGCCAACACCTCGACCTACGGCGCGCCGGAAATCACCGAGGTGAACATCGGCGTGGGCAACCGCCCGGGCATCCTCATTTCGGGCCACGACCTGAAGGACATGGAGATGCTCCTGGAGCAGACCAAGGGCACCGGCGTGGACGTTTATACCCACGGCGAAATGCTCCCCGCCCACTTCTATCCGAAGTTCAAGGGCTACGACCATTTCATCGGCAACTACGGCGACGCGTGGTGGAAGCAGAACCAGGACTTCGAGGATTTCAACGGCGTGATCCTCATGACCACCAACTGCATCCAGAAACCGCGCGATTCCTACAAGGACCGCATCTACACCACCGGCATGGTCCGTTTCCCCGGCGTGAAGCACGTCGAGCCCGACGCCAACGGCCACAAGGACTTCTCGGCGCTGATCGAGCAGGCGAAGACCTGCGCCCCGCCCAAGCCCCTCGAGTCCGGCAAGATCGTGGGCGGTTTCGCCCACCAGCAGGTGCTGGCCCTCGCCGACAAGGTGGTGGACGCCGTCAAGTCCGGCGCGGTGAAGAAGTTCGTGGTCATGGCGGGCTGCGACGGCCGCCAGAAGGAGCGCGGTTACTACACCGAGGTGGCCAAGCTGCTGCCGAAGGACACCATCATCCTGACCGCCGGTTGCGCGAAATTCCGCTACAACAAGCTGCCCCTGGGCGACATCGGCGGCATCCCGCGCGTGCTCGACGCCGGCCAGTGCAACGACTCCTACTCGCTGGCGCTCATCGCGCTCAAACTCAAGGAAGTCTTCGGCCTCGACGACATCAACAAGCTGCCCATCGCCTACGACATCGCCTGGTATGAGCAGAAGGCGGTGACCGTGCTGCTGGCGCTGCTGCACCTGGGCGTGAAGGGCATCCGCCTCGGACCCACCCTGCCGGCGTTCCTCTCCCCGAACGTGGCCAAGGTGCTCGTCGAAAACTTCGACATCAAGGGCATCGGCACCCCCGAGCAGGACGTGGCCGAGATGGTCGCCTGATTCCGCCCCCCGCCGGCGGGTTTCGCGTCCGTGAAGCCCCGGAAACACAACGCGCCGGACCGTTTTTCCGCGGTCCGGCGCGTTTCTTTTTCCGGCCGGTCGTCAGCGGATGAAGTCCTGCTGCTTCAACCAGTAGCGGAAATCCGCCACCCAGGGGTGCGGATGGGCGAAAGGCGGCTTGTCGGCCAGCCCCAGGCCGTGCCGGCCGTGCTGGTAAATGTGCAGGGCGAACGGCACGCCCGCCCGCTTCAGGGCCGCGGCGAACTGCAGGCTGTTTTCCACCGGCACCACCGGATCATCCGCCGTGGCCCAGAGGAAACAGGGCGGGGTTTCGGCGGTGACCTGCAATTCGTTGGACAACAGCCGGATCAGCTCCGGCGAAGGCGCCTCGCCCAGCAAATTCCGGCGGGATCCCTTGTGGGTGAACCGGCCCATCGTGATCACGGGATAACACAGCACCCCCAAATCCGGACGCGAGCTTTGCCGCTCCACGGGATCCTTCGCGTCGGGCCGGCCGGCATCGAAATGGGTCAGCAACGTCGAAGCCAAGTGTCCGCCGGCGCTGGAGCCCATGATGCCCACCCGGCGCGGGTCCACCCGCCACTCCCGGGCGTGATGCCGCACCAGGCGCACCGCCCGGGCGGCATCCCGCAACATGGCCGGATGCCGGTAGCCGTGGCTTCCCAGCCGGTATTTCACCACGAACGCCGCGATCCCCTGCTGGTTCAGCCACAGGGCGTAATCCCGCCCCTCGTGCGGGGCCAGCCCGCCGTAGCCGCCGCCCGGGCACACCACCATTGCCGCGCCGCCGGCCTTTTCCGGCGCCACGAGATAAGGCGTCAACGTCGGGCGGTCCACGTCCGCGTCTCCCCGGGCGCCCGGCGCGCCCTCCGGCCAGAGGAGCAGCGGTTTCAACGGCGCGCCCTGCAGACAACCCGCCATGCCGGCCAGCAGCAACCATCTTCCCCCGTGGGGAAACCTTGAGCAACAGAACAGGGATTTCATCAGGCGACGAGCATAGCCGGTTCTCCCCCGCGCCGCCAAGCGCCCGTCGCGCCGCCGCGGGATGGGCGAAACCGCGCCGGCGTGCTATATCCCCCCGCGACCGAGGCTCTCAAAAGCGCCATGTACACGATCAATCTGGAAAGCGGTTTTCCTTCCGTGGACGAGGCCCGCCGCCGCCTGCTGCAGGAATTGCGGACGGCGCGCGCCCGGCGGATTCGCGTGCTCAAAATCATTCACGGCTGGGGCTCCAGCGGCGAGGGCGGCAAACTGGGCCCCGCCATCCGCCGTTCGTTGCGGTTGCGGGTCAAGGAGGGCGTCGCCCGCCTCGTCGTGCCGGGGGAGCGTTTTTCCGCCGATGCCCTCGAGGGCCGGGAACTGCTGCAACGGCATCCCGGCCTCCGGCGGGATTCCGATTGCAACCGCGCCAACCCGGGCATCACGATCGTCGAACTGGCGTGACGCGCGGACGCGGCGGAGATTGTCGCGGCGGCGGATCTGCTCCTACGCTTGCCCCATGCGATTGATCACCTTGACCACGGATTTCGGGTACCAGGACTGGTTCGTCGGCGTGATGAAGGGCGTGATTCTCGGCCGGGCGCCCGAAGCGCGGGTGGTGGACATCACCCACGGCCTGCCCCGGGGCAACGTGGCCGCGGCGGCCCTGACCCTGAAAAGCATCCGCCCGCATTTCCCGCCGGACGCCGTTCACGTGGTGGTGGTGGATCCCGGCGTGGGCAGCTCGCGCGCCCCGCTGGCCATCCGCTGCGACAAGGGGTATCTGGTGGGGCCGGACAACGGCGTGTTCGAGCTGGTCCTGCGGGAGGCAAAACGCTGGACCGCCCGGAAAATCGAGCGGGCCGCCGCCCGGTTGCCGGAACTCAGCGCGACCTTCCACGGCCGGGACGTCTTCGCGCCGACGGCGGCCTGGCTGGCCCGGGGCGGGGCGTTTCACCGTCTGGGCCCGCGGGTTTCCGAGCTGCATCCCCTCCCCTGGCCGGAAGCGAAACAGGAGGGCCGGGACTGGGTGGGCGAGGTGATCCACCTCGACGTCTTCGGCAACGCCCTCACCAACCTGCCCAACGCCTGCGTGGGCGGGGATCCGCCCGGCAGTTGGGAAATCCTCCTGCCGGGCCGCAAACACGCTCTGTTGCGGGAGTACTACGCCGCCGTGCCGCCCGGCGAGCCGCTGGTGGTGCGGGGTTCGGCAGGCTGGCTGGAGATCGCCATCAACGCGGGCAGCGCCGCCGAACGCCTGGGACTCACCGCGGGCGCGCCGGTGCGTCTGAAACGGGTGTCCCCGCCCGGACAAACCCGTCCCCGGCGGGGATGACCGTCGCGACGCTCACGAACTCCGGCCGCGGCGGCGACGCATCCACGCCACCCCGCCCAGCGCCAAGGCCGTTCCCAACGCGGTGGCGGCCGGCTCGGGGATCAGGACGGTGTTGTAGTACCACGTATATCCCGTCACCGGAGTGGTGGCGAAATAAGTCTGAACCCCCGAGGAGATGGTGGCATGCTGTGTGGTCGTATTGATGCTCGCGGAAGTATAAGTCGTGGCAAAGGAGGTCTTGGTGTCATCGAAATCCAGCACGATGTCCGCCGTGGCATCCAACCCCGCATAAGTCAGTTGAATGGTGTAATCATCCGCCGTGCCGGCCTGTTCATCCCAGCCGGACATGGCGTATTTGATGCCCGCCACATCGTCGTGCCCCAAGGTCCGCTGAGTTTCGCCATTATAAGTGCCTTGCTGCATGACCCCTTCCGTATTGAGCAACCCATAAACATGCTCCGCCACCGTGCGATCCGGATTGGTGGAAAAATTGTTCCCGCCAGGAAGATCAGCAATGTCCCTGCTGTAAGTGGTGGAATCCACCGTCCCGGCAATGGTGAAGGGATCGTTGTTGGCCGTGGGAAACCAGTTAAGATTGACATCATCCCCCCGGAGATCATCCGCCGAACCGATCCAGCCATCGGCTCCCGCACCAAGGTCGTAGGAGCCATTGCTGCCTTTCGTGGTTTTGGTGTAGTTTTGATCGCTCCCCGAAAGTCCGCTTTCGGTGGCCAGATTGGGATGCGTCAATCCGAGCGCATGCCCCATTTCATGGAGCAGAACCGATTCGAAATCGTAGCTGGTTGAGGGAATGGCCGAGGGATTCAAATTGCCCGTGGTCGGCGTCAAATGATTCCACGTATAAATTACATTCCTGGTGGGGATCACCATGTCCGCGGCATTGGCGCTGGTCGGATCAATACCCACGGTGATGGTCAGCTCCCCCCCCGCCCCGGTATAACCTATGGGATGGGTAACCATGTCCAAGTAAGTATCCCCGGCAAAGGAATACGCAAACGCCCACGCCTGACAAGGAGAGAGCGCCAGCAGGACTCCGCCGAACAACGCAAATTTTGCCACAACAGCGCGCATGATGATTCGCCTTTCTTTCCGCACGTCAAACACGACAACCAGCGGCGTCAATCTCACCGCCTTTCCCGGAACGCGCAAGCAAAAACCCCCGCCGGTCATGCGTTTTTTTCATAACGAGGGCAAGAAGGCCTGATGGACCGCCGGGTCGCCGCCCCCCGGCGCATTGACGCTCCTCCGTCGGCTTGGGAGAGTGGCGGGCATGAAATCCTCGAACCGGATCGGATTCCCCGGCGGACTGGCGCTGGCGGGATGGGCCATGTCCGCTTTGTGCGCCGCGCCGCTGGAGGTGCATTTGCGGCAGCGAGTCGAAACCGCGCCGGGCACGGGACGCTACGCGGTGGTCCAGTCCACGGAGCGCTGGGAGGGACGGCGCACGGCGGTGGTGGTGTGCGACATGTGGGACCGGCACTGGTGCCGCCACGCCACGGCGCGGGTGGCGGCGATGGCGCCCCGGATGAACGCCGTGCTCAAGGCCGCCCGCCGACGCGGCGCGCTGATCATTCACTGCCCCAGCGGCACGATGGCGTTTTACCGCGACACCCCGCAGCGCCGGCGCGCCCGGGCCGCGCCCCGCGTGGAACCGAAGGCGCCCCTGCAAAACTGGTGTCCGCTCGATCCCGCCCGTGAACCGCCGCTGCCCATTGACGATTCCGACGGCGGTTGCGACGACGCCACGCCGGGCCGGGCCGTCCGGGTGTACACCCGTCAGATCGCCACACTCGAAATCGCCCCGGAGGACGCCATCACCGATTCCGCCGAGGCCTATTACCTGATGCGTCAGCGCGGCATCACGAACGTGATCGTGATGGGCGTCCACCTGAACATGTGCGTGCTGGGACGCCCGTTCGGCATCCGGCAACTGGTCCGCCAGGGCCTGCGCGTGGCCCTGATGCGGGATTTGACCGACACGATGTACAACCCGCGCCGCCCGCCCCGCGTCAGCCATTTCGCGGGCACCGATCTGGTGGTGGCGCACGTCGAGAAATACTGGTGCCCCACCCTGACCAGCGCGGATTTCGTGGGCGGCGCGCCGTTTCGGTTTCCGGCGGATCACCGCCCCACGGTGGCGCTGGTCATCGGCGAAAACGAATATCACACGTGGGAGACCCTGCCGGAATTCGCCGAGCGGGAACTGATTCCGCACGACTGCCGGGTGGAATTTGTCACCTCCTCGACCGACACCCGGGACTTCGCCTGGGCCAACTGGCGGGCCCTGGCGCGGGCGGACGGGGTGTTGCTCAGCGCGCGCCGGCGGGCCGCGCCGCGTGAGATGCTCGACCTGCTGCGCGCCCGGCTCGCGGCGGGGTGCGGGTTGGCGGGCATCCGCACCGCCTCGCACGCCTTTTGGGTGCGGGACGAAAAGGAGCGGGCCCGGTTGGACGCCCGGCCGGAACTGGCGCACTGGCCGGAACTCGACGCCACCGTGCTGGGCGGTCATTACCACGATCACCACCCGCCCGGCCCGCCCGTCACGGTGACGCCGGCCGGGGGCGCGGCGGAGCAGCCGATTTTGCGCGGCGTGGATCCCGCCGGCCTGGTGGGCCACGGCTCGTTGTATCGCGTGCGGCCGCTGGCGCCGGACGCCACGCCCCTCCTGCTCGGCCGCATTCCCGGTCAACCGCCGGAACCGGTGGCCTGGATGCGGTTGCACGGCCCCCGGCAGGCGCGAATTTTCTACACCGCGCTGGGCCACCCGGAGGACTTTTCCGAGCCCGCCTTCCGCCGGCTGCTGCTCAACGGGGTGCTGTGGACGTTGCGCGCCCCCGGCCCGCCCGGGGAAAAAAGCGGCACGCCATGAAGAAGTCCGCGCCGGAAGGGGGAAGCGGGCAATTGGGAAACGGCGCGCCGCTCAAGCCGACGGAGGCGGCGCGCTGAACTCGCCCGCCTCCAGCCGGCGCCGGTCCACCTTGCCGGAAACACTGCGCGGGAGGGCGTCGAGAAAGACCACCTTGTCCAAGCGGGCGTCGGCGCCCAACTTCGCCCGCGCGTGCCGTTGCAGATCCTCTTCGGAGCAGGCGCCCCGGGCCACCACGAAAGCGACCTGCTGCCGCCCGCCGGAAGCGCTCTGGCAGGGCACCACGCTGACTTCGACCACCGCCGGGTGCTCGATCAAGGCCCGCGTAAGCTGCTGGCTGACCACCTCGGGGGGCGTCTTTCCATTTGTTGCCTGCTCCGTATCCATGCTCCCGCCAGCATACGGATTTTCCGCGCGCCGACCAGTCCGATTTGGGCGGCGCCCCCCCCCATTCGACCCGGCGCGCGCGGAACGTCCAAGAGCCTGTCGAAAAAAACGGGACCGCCCGTCCCGCGCTCAGTGCGCGGCCCGCCGGACGGCGATGGCCTCCGAGATCATGGCCAGCACTTCGTTGCGGTGGAGCGAGCCGATCAACCGGTATTCGGTGAGATTGTTCACCACCGGCACGCGGCGCATTTCGGTGGTGAGCAGGTGCGGCAGCACGTCGGCCAGGCGTTGGCTGGGAGTGAGACAGCGGGGCGGCGGACGCATCAAGTCCAGGGCGATGAAGATGCGCAATTCATCGCCCTGGGAGGCGTTCAGGTACTCCTTCAAGTCCTGCAGGGCCACCACGCCGATGAGGCGTTCGGTGTCGTCCACCACCGGAATGAAATTGCCGGGGGTGTGGAGAAAGCGGTCGGCGATCTCGTGCAGCGTGGCGGTTTCCCGCACCGGCGGCACCGGGTCGCGCATCAGGTCGGCCACGGTCTGCTCCAGCGCGCCGCCCAAGCGGGTGGTTTCCTCCGGCAGGATGCCTTTCCGCCGCAGCGGCTCGGTATAAACCGAGGACTCGTGCAGCCGCCGGCCCACCAGGGTGCCCACCGCGCAGGCCAGCATCAGCGGCGGCACCAGCGAATAATTGGTCGAGATCTCGAACACCATCAGCATCGCCAGCAGGGGCGAATGGGTGGTGGCCGCCAGCACGCTGCCCATGCCCACCAGGCCGAACACCGCGATGGGCACCTCGGGACCCACCCAGCCGAGCCGTTGCAGCAGCAGGCCGAACACGCTGCCCAGGGACGCCCCGACGAACAACGTGGGCGTGAACACCCCGCCCACCGTGCCGGCGCCCACGCTGATGATCGTGCAGGTCAGCTTGGCCAGAAACAATCCCAGCACGAGCGGCACGGAGTAGTTTTCCGGGTGGGCCAGCAGGCGCGAAATGGCGGCGTAGCCGTTGCCCCACACCTCGGGAAACCAGATGGCCACCAGGCCCGCCACCAGGCCCGCCAGCGCCAGCCGCCAGTACACCGGCAGCCGGGTCCGCTGAAACCCCTTCTCGCACAGGTCCATGAGCTTGAGAAAGACGGCGCCCGCCACCCCGGCCAGCGCGCCCAGCACCAGAAACCAGGGAAGCTGCGTGATGCGGGTGAATTCCACCACCGGCACCTGATACAGCGGCTCCAGCCCGAAAAACGTCCGCGACACCATCGTGGCCACCACCGAGGCGCACACCAACGGGGCGAACAGGTGCATGGCGAAATTGCCCAGCACGATCTGCGCCGCGAACACCGCCCCGGCCAAGGGCGCGTTGTAAGCCGCCGACATCCCCGCCGCCGCGCCGCACGCCACCAGCAATCGCAGCCGGTAGGGCGGCCAGCGGAACGCCTGTCCGCCTTTCGAAGCCCACATGGCGGAGAGGTGCACGATGGAACCCTCGCGCCCGATGGAGGCGCCCGTGGCGATGCTCAGCAGGGAGGAAAGGACCTTGACCAGCGTGGCCCGCAACGGCAGCCGGCCATCGCCCGCCACCACCACCTCCAGCATGTTGGTCGTGCCCTGCCGCCGCACCACCCGCAGGCCGTATTGCAGCACCAGGCCCGCCGCCAGCCCGCCCAGCAACGGCACCACCACCCGCATCCCCGGCGGCATGCGTTCGGCGGCCTCCACCACGTCGCCGGGATGATGGAGCGTGATGAGCTTCAGGGTTTCGGTGGTCAGGTAGAACAGGACGTTCGTCAGCCCCGCCACGATGCCCACCACCGTGGCCAGCAACAGGTGAAACGACTCCTCACGCCGTGACCAGCGCTGACGCCATTGCAACAGCCGTTCCCGATTCCGGCGATACAACCCGCGCGACCAACGCTTGATTCGGTTCCACTTCTGGGGGCGAACATTCATCGCGGCCCGGTCCGTCCCGCCACTCTGCCCCCACTTCCCGCGCGACGCCAGCGCGAATCTCCCCCTCCCGACGTCGGACCGCGTCCGCCCGCCGCCGCGCGCGGGCAGTTCCCCGGGCGCGGCGCCGGCGCGCCGGTTTTCGGGATTGAAATCCGGCGGGACGGGGGGAAAAGTGGCGGGCCGATGAGTGATGACGTCCGTCCCTCCCCTGCCCCGCCGTCCCCTGCCGCTTCTTCCGGGGCGGCGTTGTTGACCGTCGGTTACGGGAAGCGGTCGGGGGCGGAGTTTCTCGCGCTGCTGCGGGAACACGGCGTCGAGTTCCTGCTGGATGTCCGGTCGGCGCCCTGCTCGAAATTCAAGCCGGAGTTCAACAAGGAACCGCTGGCGGCGGCGTTGCGCGCGGCGGGCATTCGCTACGTGTTCATGGGCGACGCGCTCGGCGGCCGGCCCGGGGCCCCGGAATGCCTCACCGACGGCGAGGTGGATTACGCGAAGGTCCGGCAGCAGCCCTTCTTTCAGGCCGGCCTGGCGCGGCTGCGCAAGGCGTATGAACAGGGCCGCCGGGTGGCGCTCATGTGCGGCGAAGAACGCCCCGAGCAATGCCATCGCAGCCGGCTCATCGGCGCGGCGCTCGACGCGCTCGGGCTGCCGGTGCGCCACGTGGACGAAAACGGCCGACTGCTCACCCAGACCCAGGTGATGGACCGGCTCACCGGCGGGCAGCTGACTTTGCCGGTCGGAGCGGAGGAGATCGCCGCCGCGCCGCCGGACGCCGAACCGGAGCCCGGCGCGTGGGCCACGGCCATCCCGGCGGCGGAGTTCCGCGCCGGCCCCGGCGAATCGCCCGCTTCCGCGACTCCGCCCGCGGTGTCAGCCGCAGAAGAATCTTCCGCCGGGCCGCCGCCCGAACCGGTGGACCCCGCCCAAGCCCGCGTGGTGCTGAAGCAGACGTTCGGTTTCTCCGAGTTTCTGCCGTTGCAGGCGGAGGTGATCGAGCGGTTGCTGGCGCGGCGCGACACCTTGGTGGTGATGCCCACCGGCGGCGGCAAGTCGTTGTGCTACCAGCTTCCGGCCCTGTTGTTCGACGGGCTGACGGTGGTGGTGTCGCCGCTGATCGCGCTGATGCAGGACCAGGTCCGCCAGCTTCACGAGCTGGGCGTGCCCGCCGCGTTTCTCAACAGCTCATTGGCCCGCGCGGAATACGGCGCCATCGCCCGTCAGGTGCGCCGGGGCGAGGCGCGGATTCTCTACGTCGCGCCGGAAACGCTGTTGCGGCCCGACACGTTGGAGCTGCTCGCCCACGGCCGGCTGGCCTGTTTCGCCGTGGACGAGGCGCATTGCATCTCCGAGTGGGGCCACGATTTCCGCCCGGAATACCGCGAGCTGCAAGCGGTGCGCCGGCGTTTTCCGCGCGCGGTCTGCGTGGCCCTCACCGCCACCGCCACCCGGCGGGTGCGGGAGGACATCCGCCGCCTGCTGGACATCCCCGAGGAGGGCGAGTTCGTCGCCAGCTTCAACCGCGCGAACCTCTCGCTCGCGGTCCTGCCGCGCCGGGACGGTCTGGGCCAGGTGCTGGCCTTTCTCGAAGCGCACCGGCAGCAGGCGGGCATCATCTATTGCGCGACCCGTAAGCAGGTGGACCGGCTCGCCGCCGAGCTTCAGGAGCGGCAATGGCCCGCCCTGCCCTACCACGCTGGCCTCGATCCCGAAACGCGCCGTCGCAATCAGGAACAATTCGTGCGCGCGGACGACGCCGTCATGGTGGCCACCATCGCGTTCGGCATGGGCATCAACAAATCGAACGTGCGCTTCGTCCTGCACTTCAACCTGCCCAAGGACCTGGAGAGCTACTATCAGGAAATCGGCCGGGCCGGGCGCGACGGTCTGCCCGCCGACTGTCTCCTGCTGCACAGCCGCCGCGACGCGATCACCATCCGGCGCTTCATTGACGAAGGCGCGGCCTCGGAGGCCGCCGGTCGCCAGGCCCGGTTGGAGGCGATGATCCGCTACGCCGAAACCACCCAGTGCCGCCGCGTGCCCCTGCTGGCCTACTTCGGCGAAACCCACCCCGGCCGGTGCGAGCATTGCGACAACTGCCGTTCCGAAGCGGCGCCCGTCGAAACGACGGACGTCACCGAGGCGGCGCAAAAATTCCTCTCCTGCGTGCGGCGCACCGGCGAACGGTTCGGCGCGGCGCACCTCATTGACGTGCTGCGCGGCTCGCGTTCGCAGCGCGTCCTCGACCGGGGCCATGACCGGCTCAGCACCTACGGCATCGGCAAGGACCTTTCCGCGACGGCCTGGCGCGAGCTGGCCCGGCAGTTCATCGAGCAGGGATTGCTGGAACAGGACCTCCAACACGGCGGCCTGCGCCTCACCGAGAAAGCCTGGGAGGTGTTTCGGGGCGCGCCCGTCCGCGCCCGCGTGCCCACCGAGGCCGCCCCGACGCCCTCCCGGCGCGCGGCCGCCCTGCCCGGGCACGACGCCGAGTTGTTCGCGCGCCTGCGCCAGCTTCGGCGCGAGCTGGCCGACGCCGCCAACCTCCCGCCCTACATCATCTTCACCGATCGCGCCCTGGTGGAGATGGCCGCGCGTTATCCCCGGACGGAGGCGCAATTTCTGGAAATCAACGGCGTCGGCCAGGCCAAGCTGGCGCACTACGGCGAGACCTTCCTGCGGGCCATCCGCGAATACTGCGAACCACGCGGCCTCGCGCCCCGCGGCGCCGAACCGCCGGCTCCGGCCCCGCCTCCGCCGTCGGAGCGGACCGTCTGGCGCACCGGCGAAAAACGCCGGCAGGAAATGGTGGGCGAACAGCTCGCCGCGGGCCGGACGGTGACGGAAATCGCCACGGAACTGGGCATCAAACCCGCGACGGTCCTGAAACACCTCGGCGCCTGGCTGGCGGAAGGACACACCCTCGACCCCGCCCCGCTGTGGCGCTCCAGCCCGCTGCCGGTGACCGAGCGACACCGGGTGCTGGCCGCCTTCGCGGAGCTGGGCGCGGAACGCCTGGCGCCGGTCCGCGAAGCCCTGGGCGGGCGCGTTTCCTACGACGACCTGCACCTGCTCCGCTGCTACTGGCTCGCCGGCGGCACGGGCGAGGAGTGAGCCCGGCGTCGCCAATTATCCGGCGCCCAATGCATGACGTCGCCCTCGCAGGCCGGGTTGCCCGAGGCGGCGTTTTGGGACTGTTGGAGCGGTCCGGCCGCGCGGAAATCCGAAGGACCGAGGGCCGAAGGAAATCCGAAATCCGAAATCCGAATCCCGAATTCCGAAAAAAGCGTGCCCGCTCGTCGCCGGCGAGACAGCGAGGCGGAGGCTGTTCTTCGCGGCGCGGGCTTTCAGCAGGGCGTCCCGCCCGGGTTTCGGACGCGCGGGAAACCGTTGAAACGGCCGCGGTCCGGGGACGGAGGGAAGGCTCCGGCGGGACGCCGAAGCCGCCGCGCGCCGCCCCGCGAGACGCGGGCGCTACTCCGGGGAAGCAGGTCCGCCTTTGCGAGCCCGTCGCGGTCGGCGCAGGCGGAGGCGCTGGTCCGGCCAGCCCAGGGGCAGCAACGCCAGCCCGATCAACACGCTGTTTTCGGCGAGTTTGTGGCACACGAACACCTCGCCGGACCCGCAGCCGCAGTCGAACTTGATGACGCACAGCGGAACCCGCCCGGCGGCGGCCAGCGCGGCGCCCCGGTGCGCCACGGCGCTGGTGAAGACCAGCAGCAGCAGGAGCGTCACCAATGCCGCCCCGCGCAACGCCACGCCCAGGATCAGGAGCAGGCCGCACAGCATCTCGATCCACGGCAGGGTCACGGCGGTCAGATTGACCAGCCCCGGCGCGCGCAGGATTTCGTAGGCGTGGATTTGCTTGAGGAAGTCCACCGGATCCAGGGCCTTGACCGCGCCCAGGTAGAGAAAGGCCGCGCCCAGAAAAAGCCGGGCCGCCACCAGGGCCGCCTGGCCGAGGGTCCACCGGGAGGAGGCAGGGGAAACGCGCGTGTTCATGGCCGGGAGGGGGAAGTCATCCGGCCGCTGAGGCGCGGGCCGGTTTCCACCGGCGCCCCGCGGGCGCGCCATTCGGCGAAGCCGCCTTCGTACACCCGCAGATGTTCGCGCGGCACGCCCAGTTCATGGAGGGTATGGGCCGTGAGGCGGCTGTCTTCGCAATCGCCGCCGTTGCAGTACACCACCACCATGTCCGCCGCCTGACAGAGGGGCAGCACCTCGGCGATGCCTTCCTCGGGGTGGTAGTGGTCGAAGCGGTAACTGCCGGGAATGTGCCCGGCCTGGTAGGCGTCCGCCTTGCGGGCGTCCACGAACACGATCAAATCCGCCTCCCGGCGGGGATCCTGATACAGGGCGAGGGCCTCCGCGAAACCGATCAGCCGCAACGCGTCCGCCGGGGACGCGGAGGAGGCCGTTTCGGGAGGGGCGGCGGCGCGCGGGGCGGCGGCGGGGGCGGAGGGGGATGAGACGGACGTGTCGGGTTCCGCTCCGGCCGGGGCGGCGGGCGCCACGGGCCCCACGTCCGGAAAGTAATTCCGGGTCAGCCGCAGGCCGCGGGGCGAGAGGGCGTTGGCCGCCAACCCCAGCAGCGCGCCCGCCACCGCGATGCCGACCGCTTCTCCGAGAGTTTGCCGGAGGGTCTTCACGCCGAGGGAACCGGATCGTTTCCCGAGCGCCTCACTGCCGCGGTTTCCCCGGCTTCGGCGGCGGGGGAGGCGTGGGGGGCAGGGGCGTCAGGGGCGGCACCGGCGAGCCCAAAACCGGCGGCGGCGCGGGAGCCGGCGCGGGAGCGGGAGTGGAGGCCGGATGGGGGCGCGCGGTCCGCCGCGGGCGCGGGGGCGCGTACGGCCGGCCCGTCGAGGCCCGCCGGGGCTGGATCACCGGGATGGTGAAGTGGGAAAACTTCGGATGGTCGGTGTCCAGATCGAGCCGGGCGGTCTGTCCGCGCGTCAATTGAAATCCCGCCGGAAAGAGGACCTCCACCCGGAACATGCGTTGTTTCAATGTTTCGGTCAGTTTGACCTGGGCGCCCTCCGCGCCGGTGAGCCGGACGTTGGACACCTGCAGGGGGCGTCCGTCGCTGCTGCGGACGGTCACGTAGCGTTTCATGGGAATGAGCAGCGGTCCGGCGGGCAGGATGAGATGGGAGGGCGTGGCCACCACGGGGTTTTGCAGGTTGAGGAACAGATTGATGGTGACCGAGGGGCGTTTCTTGGAATTGGTGCGCACCAGCACGCTGGCCTGGGTGGACCCCGGCTTGAACGGTCCCTTGGGCGTCACCTTGAGTTCGTACTGCCGGCCCTCCTTGAGGGGTTTGAGTTCCACGTCAAAGGCGTCGGAAGAGGGCTCGACTCCCAGGATTTCCACCGGTTGATCGAGGTGGTTCTCGATCCGCACGCTGCGGGGCGGGATGTTGGTGCTGCCCACCACGGCGCGAAAGTAGAGGTAGGGCGGTTTCACGGCGATGGGCACCCACGCCTCGCCCTCCAGGGAAAGGGTGACCAGGGGCGAGTTGACGGCGGTGCTGACCACGGTGATGGTCTTGTGAAGGGGGCCGGAAAAATTGGTGGTGCGCAGGACCACCGGGATCACGCCGTGCCCGCCGGGCGGAATCGAGCGGGCGTAATCCTTGGCGGTGGTGCAGCCGCAGGAGGTTTGCACCGACCGAATCTCGAGGGTCTCGGTGCCGGGGTTGGTGAACTCGAAATTGTGCCGCACCTCCTGGCCGGCGGGCACCTTGCCGAATTGATACCGCTTCTCCTTGAACTCGATCCGCGCGCCGGGAGCGAGCGGGACCCCCGCGGGCGGGGTGGCCGGGTTGAACCGCGGGGCGGAGGGCGGCCCCGGCGGCGCCGCCTCGCATATGCTCATTCCCGCCAGCAGACCCGCCAACAAAATGCGTCTTCCACTTTTCATCGTTCCTCTGTTCCTGATGCCGCAATGCCATCCTGCGTTTCCGGGGCCCGCGGCCGCGCCGGCCGCGAACCGCGGGCGCTTTCCCTTGGCAAGAGAGCTTACCCCCTCACCGTCATCGCGCCAGACGAAAACCGGCGAGGAAAAACCCTTCGTGTTGGTTGGACGAACGGCGCGCCGCGACGTTCAACGGCCGGGCGCCGGCGGCCGGGGCAGGTTTCCCGGCTTCACGTTTCCTTCGCGTGGGGCGCGAGCTGGACGGCGACATTGGCGGCGACAATGAGACCGCCGCCCCCCAGCAGCCGCCACGTGAGGGTTTCGTTGGCGTATTCGATGTGGGCGAAGGCGGCCAGCCACGCCGGCAGCCACAGGGCCAGGACGCTGGCGAACACCGGTTCGATGCAGTAGATCAAGCCGGCCTCCTCGACCGTGAGTTCCCGTTGCCACCGGTTCATGAGCAGGGAGCCGATCAGGGTGGACACGCCCACCAGCACGGCCAGAAAGAGCAGCGAGGGGCCGCTGGCGTAGGGCCGCCAGCAGGCCTCCCAGTCCGGCGCGCTCAGGGCGATCAACGGCGCCATGCACAGCGCCATGACAACGAACATCACCACGGTGAAACGGATGATGTCGTTGTCCTGGTACCGGGGCCGCTGGAGCCAGAGGATTTGTCCCGTGAAAAGCACCGAGGCCAGGAGGGTCTCCAGTTCGCCCCGGCCGAGCCGGAGGTTTTGCCACGTCACCCCCGACAAGATCCCCACCCCCGCCAGCACCGCGAGTCCGGCCCCGAGAATCAGCCGGGAGGGCGGTCGCCGGTGGATCACCGCCTGCCAGAGCGGCAGAAAGAAGACGTAGCACTGGGTGAGAAACGCGGAGGTGGAGGCCTCGGTGTGGGCCAGGCCGTCCATTTGAAACAGCATGCCCGTGCTGCCGAACACGCCCATCCCCACCCCCTGCCCCACCTCGCTCCGCGTCAAGGCGCCCATGCGGCGCGCGCCGTAGGCCAGCAGGCACACTCCCGCCAGCCCGAACCGCCACGCCACCCCCAGGGCGGAGAAGAACCAGGAATCCACCCCGGGCAGGAGGGTTTGCTGGTGCGCGGTGAGCGCCTTCATGAGGGGGAAACTCACCGCCCAGCAGGCGGTGGTCAGCACCAGCATCGTCACCGCCCGCCAACGGCGGCGGCCCGCGGCCCGCTCGTTCACCGGCATAAGCCGCGTTTGCTGGCGCGGACGAAGGCGACCAGATGCTCCAGCTCGGGACAGGAGGGCAGCTCGGTCGCGATCCGGCCCAGCGCCTCGTCCCGGCTCAACCCTTCGCGGAACAGCAGCTTGTAGGCCCGCCGGAGCGCGCGTTGCACCGCGTCGGAAACACCGCGCCGCGCCAGCCCCACCTTGTTGATGGTGCGGGTCACGGCGGGATGGCCCTCGGCGATCATGTACGGCGGCACGTCCTGCACCACCCGCGACAGGCCGGCCACCATCGCCCCGCGTCCCACGCGGCAAAACTGGTGCACCACCGACTTGCCCCCCACCACCGCGCCGTCCTCGATGATCACGTGCCCGGCCAGCCCGGCGCTGGCCAGCACCACGCCGTCGCCGACGACCGTGTTGTGACCGATGTGCGAGGCGGAGGTGATGTGGTTGCCCGAGCCGATGACCGTCGCCTCGCCGTCGCCGGTGGCGCTGTTGATGGTGACGCATTCGCG
Organism: uncultured Verrucomicrobiota bacterium; assembly: GCA_964601985.1. Taxonomy (GTDB): domain Bacteria; phylum Verrucomicrobiota; class Verrucomicrobiia; order Limisphaerales; family J093; genus J093. The sequence continues at coordinate 15,209 of CAZRPT010000093.1, read as the reverse complement.
GATGGTGTTCCGGTCGCCGATCCGCGTCCACGTGACGCCGCCCCGCCATTTCAAGTCCTCGGTCTTCAGGCCCACGCTGGCGAAGGGGTAGATTTCATTCTCCCGTCCCAGCACGGTGTGGCCCTCGATCACCACGTGGGAATGCAGGCGGCAGCGGTCGCCCAGCACGACGTGCGGCCCGATGACGCAATAGGGGCCGATCTCGCATTCCGCGCCGAGTTCGGCGCGGGGGTCAATGATGGCGGTGGGATGAATCATCGGCGGGGCGCGGACGGCGGTTCAACGGTCAATCAGCATGAAGGTCACCTCCGCCTCGCTGACCACGGAGTCGTCCACCCGGCACACTCCCTTGGCGCGGGCGATGCGCCCCCGCTCCTTCGTGATCTCCACGTCAATGACCAACCGGTCGCCGGGCCGGACGGGCTTGCGCCATTTCACCGACTCGGCGGACATGAAGTAGGCGAGCTTGTTCATGTTTTCCGCCCGCTTCATGGTGAGAATGCCCGCCACCTGGGCGATGGCCTCCAGCTGGAGCACGCCGGGAAAGATCGGATGCCCCGGGAAGTGCCCCGGAAAAATCGGCTCGTTGGCGGTGACGTTCTTGATGGCGACCATCCGTTTGCCCTCGATCCGGATGACCCGGTCCACCATCAGAAACGGATACCGGTGCGGCAGCAGTCCCATCACGGCGTTGACATCCAGCTCGACGCCGTCCTGCACGGGCGAAACCGGCTCGCCGCCCGTCTCGGGGGGGGCGGCCGGACGCTCCGGCGGCGGCGTGAAGGCCTGCATGGCCTCCAGCGGGCGCTTGAACCGGGCCAGCAACCGCCGGGCCAGCTCGCAATTGGCGCTGTGACTCGGGCGCACGGCCACCACGTGCCCGTGAAGCGGGCGGCCCAGCAGGGCGAGATCGCCCACGATGTCGAGAATCTTGTGCCGCACGAACTCGTCGGGATAGCGCAGCGGTTCGGTGGTGAGCACGGCGTCGTCGCGAATGACGATGGCGTTTTGCAGGGTGCCGCCCCGGATCAGGCCGTTTTTGATCAGGGTCTCGATCTCCTCGAAAAAACAAAACGTCCGGGCGGCGCACAGCTCCTTGCGCCAGGTCTCCGGCGTGATCTCGAAACTTTGCACCTGGGTGTAGAGCCCCCGGCGGTCGGCGTTGGTGCAGGTGATCTTGAGCCGGTCGTGGGGGAAGACGGAAATGAACGTCTCGCCCAGTTCGAGTTCCATCGGCTCGGTCACCACGTAGGGCTCCCGCGCGGCGTCCTGCGGCTGCAGGCCGGCGGACTCGATCAAGCGGGTGTATTCGCGGGCGCTGCCGTCGGTGATGGGCGGCTCGTTGGCGTCGAGCTCCACGATGGCGTTGTCCACCCCCAGCCCGGCGAACGAGCCCAGCACGTGCTCGACGGTGTGGATGCGCATGTTGCCCCGCGCGAGAGTGGTCGAGCGGGTGGTGTCGCCCACGTGGTCAATCGTGGCCGCGATCTCGGGCCGCCCGTCGAGATCCACGCGCCGGAAGCGAATTCCCGTGTTTTCCGGCGCCGGCAGAAAGGTCATCCGGACCTCGTTCCCGCTGTGCAGGCCCACGCCGGAAAAGCTCACCGGTTCCCTGATGGTTTGCTGATACAGCACGGGGCGGATTAAACATGCCCCCCGCCCCCAAGGCAAGCGGCGCCGGGGACGTCCTTCCCCCCCGGGCGCCGCCGCGACGCCCGGGGGGAGCACATTCAGGCGGCGGCGGGCCGGATCGCGCCGGGCGCTTCCGGGCGCTTCCGGGTGGTTTCCGCCCGCGGGAATCCACCCTTCCGGCCGGCCCGAAAACGTCCCCGAAAAAAATTTTTCGAAAACCGATAAACGCTTGACAGAATTCACCGGCGAGCACAGCTTTTGGTCGTGCTTTTGGATGGGAGCCGTTAATGCAAAGCAGTCGGACAACTCCCAGACGGCGGTTCTTTGAAGTGAATTTGAAGTACGGATTTTGATCCGGGTGTCAGTACGTTTCTTCAGCGGGTTCCCCACCCCCTCCTCCTTGGCGTCTGATGCCCGGATCATTTCTGTACTCCCCCGGTGCGCGGGGCGAGGTTCCGCTTGTCCCGGCCGGGCGCTCGCCCAAAACCATCCGGCACGAACCACAAAACCGCCCCCGCCGGGCCCACCGCCCCGGTCCGCGAAAAGCGTCCGCGCTTTTTTCGGATTCCGGCTTCCGGGATTCGGATTTTCTTCGGTCCTTGCTTTTTGCGATTTCAAATGTCCGCGCCGCGCGGGGCGGGAGGTCCCGCTTTCTCACTCCAGCACCGGGCCGGGAAAGGGCGGAAGGGGGCAGCCGAAGGTGTCGGCGATGGCGCGGAAGAGTTCGGCTTCGCGCCCGACGAGGCGGCCGTTGTGGGCCACGGTGGCGGCGCAGGCTTGCAGGATTTGACGGCGCAGCGGCAGGGACACGCGAGTCAGCCGGTTCAGGGCCGCGTCCACGGCCGGCAGGTCGGCCCGGGGCGGATCCGGCAGCGGGTATTGTTCCGGCGCCAGTTTCAGCACGGCCAGGCCGGCGGCGTAGGCGGCGCGGATGGTGGCGGGATCGTCCGTGTCCAGCGCGGCGAGGCTGGCAAGCAGGACCGCGCAATCGCCGTGCAACGGCGTGAGGCTGTAATACAGGACCGGCGGGCGGCGCGTTTTGCGGAAGCGCGGTGTCAGGTGGCGGCCGACCATCTTCAGCGTGGCGTATTCGAACAGGTCAATCGCGGCGTCCGCCTCGATCAGGGCGCGCACGGTGCGCTCGAATTCGTCAAACTGCCGGGGCGACAACTGCCGGAGGGCCGGCAGGCTCAGCTCGAAGAGGGGCAGCCGGGCGGCGGGCGCCAGCCGGCGCAGGTCCGGGAGCAGTCGGCGCGCCTCCGTCGCCACCGGCGCGGGCAGGGCGTTCCAGGCGGTTTCCGGCTGGCCGGGACGTCCGAGCAGGCCGGCATGGACCAGCGCCATGGCGGAGAAGGGTTCCCGGGCGGCCTGACGCAGGGAATCCGGCAGCTCGCGCAGCAGTTTGCCCGCGAAGACGAGGTGCTCGGAGCGGGGCGCGCCGGCGTGCTCGAGCGCCTGCCGGGCGGGCACGGGCCGGGGCTGGGCCACCGCGGCCACCCAGCCGGGAAAAGGCGTGGCGGGTTGGGCGCGCGGGCGGACGAGCGGAGCAGACGGAATGTCCGACGGCGGCGGCGGGGGCAGTTCCACCTTGGGAAAGGCGCCGTCGAAGGCCGGGTCCCAAATCCGGATGCGCTCCCGCAGGGGCGGGTGGGTGGCGAACCAGCGCTCCAGCAGGGCGGGGCGCAATCCGTTGCCGAAAAAGAGGTGGCTGGTTTCCTCGGCGGCGGGGGAAAGGACGCGGGAGCCGAGAACGCAGCCGCCGATCTTCTTGAGCGCGCCAGCGAGGCCGTCGGGATTGCGGGTGAACTGCACGGCGGAGGCGTCGGCCAGAAACTCGCGCTGTCGCGAGACGGCGCTCTTGATCAAGCGCCCGCAGATGACGCCGATCCAGCCCACCACGATCAAGACGAACCCGATGACGATCAGGGGCAGGGAGTTCTTTCCCCGGCTGTTGCCACTTCCGCTGAACCGCACGAGGTAGCCGCCCACGATGGCCACGCACAAGATGCCGTGAAGCCAGCCGATAAGCCGCAGGTTGAGCCGCATGTCCCCGTTGAGGATGTGGCTGAACTCGTGCGCGATCACCCCTTGCAGTTCGTCGCGGCTCAACGTCCGGAGGGCGCCGAGCGTCACGCCGATCACCGCGTCGCCCGGTTCGAATCCGGCGGCGAAGGCGTTGATGCCCCGCTCGCGTTCCAGCAGAAACACGTCCGGCACCGGCACGCCCGCGGCGATGGCCATTTCCTCGACCACGTTGAGCAGTTTGCGCTCGTCAGGATCGGTGGTCCCGGGCTGGACCAGCCGGCCGCCCAGATTGCCGGCCACCACCGCGCCGCCCCCCGAAAGCTCCCAGATTTTGACCACGGCGCCACCGCCGATCACGGCCAGCGTGCCGAGCGACGACCACAAAAACCAGCGGGGATTCCACCACCAAAAGGGATGGTGAACGGCGGGAGTTCCTCCTTGTTGCGTTTCCCGCCAAAGCGCGTCTCCGTGCGCCAACAGCATCGTCACCAGATAAACGGCCACGATGATCAGCGCCACCGCCACGATGAAGCCGGCAATCAGCCAGCCCGTGTGGCGTCGGGCCCGGTCCTGGCGTTCGAAGAAATCCATGCGCAGAGCGGAAGGAAACGAGGTTTTCCCCCGCGGCTTCGACCGGCGGCGCTCACCCCGGACCGCGGGACGGACGGGGGCCACCTCAGAATTTCACCTGGGGCGCCTGCTTTTCCTCCTCGTTTTCGACCACGAACAGCTCCGCCGGAGAGAAGTTGAACATTCCGGCGATGAGGTTGGTGGGGAAGCTCTCCCGGGCGGTGTTGTAGAGCATCACCGCGTCGTTGTAGGCCTGCCGGGCGAAGGAGACCTTGTTCTCGGTGCTGGTCAGCTCCTCCATCAGCCGGGCCATGGTCTGGTTGGCCTTCAGGTCGGGATACGCCTCCGCCAGGGCAAAGAGGCGTCCCAGCACCCCGCCCAACGTGGCTTCGGCGCCGGCGAGCTGGCTCATGCCGGCCGGGTCGCCGGGGTTTTTCGCCGCCCGGGCGTTGGCCGAGGCGGCGGCGTTGCGGGCCTGAATGACCGCTTCGAGGGTTTCCCGTTCGTGCTTCAGGTAGCCCTTGGCGGTCTCGACCAGATTGGGGATCAGGTCGTAGCGGCGCTTGAGCTGCACGTCAATTTGCGCGTAGGCGTTCTTGAACCGGTTGCGCAGCCCCACCAGCCGGTTGTAGGCGGTGATGGCCCACAGCCCGGGGACGAGCACGAGCAGGACCAAAACGACCAGCATCCCCGTCAAAAATGCGCTGGCGAACAGAAGATTCATCATCATGCGACCTTTCCGTGGGTTGATTTGTTTGCTCTCCAGTGTCGCCGCAAACACCGGACGGGCAATTATTTTCTCACCCCCCATTTGTAAACGCCCGTCGGAAAACGCCCGGATGGACGGGGCGGGGAAAGCAGGGATGGGTTGATCCGGAGTGAAATCGTTGCGAGATTCCGGCCGTTTTGTGTTTGTCATGGCCGCCGCACCGCCAACCTTGCCGCCGCCCGCGCCGCCGCCTCCGCCGCGGTACCGGGGGGGAGTGTTGTGGGCGGTTTTGGGCGGTCTTCTGGCCGGAGTGACGCTGGCCTGGATGCTGGCGGGACCGGGGCGCATCGGGAACGGGGCGGGGGGCTCCGTGAAAGAAGCAGGGCAAAGGGCGGCGACGCGTCCCCCCATCGCCGAGGCGGTCCGGGAAACGGACACGTGGCGGCTGGGGGCGGACGGCATGATCGAGGCCACCAGCCGGGTGACTTTTTCCGTCTGGCCCGAGGGGGCGGAGGCGGTGCTGTTGATTCTTCCCTATCCGGAGGCGCGGATCGTGCGGGTGCGGCAGGACGGCGCGGAATTGCGCTGGCAGATGCGCGCGTTGCTGGCCATCGAGGCGTGGTTGCGGCCGCTGCCCCCCGGCGCCAAACGGGGACCGGTGGTGGTGGAGTGGGAGCTGCCTCTCGGGGTGCTGGCGCGGGATGAGCGCGGCTACCGGGCCCGGCTGCGCGCGCTGCTGCCGGTGGTGTCGTACCGGCTGGATCTGGCGCTGGATCCGGACGGGCCGTGGGCGTTTCGCGGCGATCCGCGGGCCGCGGAAAAGACGCTTTTCTCCCAGGAAGACACCGGCGGGATGCCGCGGCTCAAGTTCGGCTCCTGCGGCTTGGGGTTGACGCAGCGCGTCCGGCCGGTGGCGGCTCAATAGTCGTAGAGACCGCTGTCGCGGGTGTAGCCGCCCATGCCGCCGCCGCCGCCCTCCTCGTCCTCGGGGCCGCCGAGAAAATCGCCCAGCACATCGCCCATGTCCTCCTCGATTTTCTCGGGATCCTCGCCCTGTTCGAGCCGCTTGATGGCCACGTCCATCTCCTTGGGCATCATGCCCGGCGGCAGGGCTTCCTGCATCTTTTTCATCATGTGGGCCATGTGCCGGGGATTGTTTTCGTCGAGGTGGTCAATGTCCCGCTCCAGCTCGGACATGGCGCGCATGAGCCGGGCCTCGTCGGCGGGCGAAAGGTCCGGCTCGCCGTCGGGTGAATCGGCGGCCTGGGGTTCCGCCACTCCCTTGAGGGCCGCGAACCGGCTGACCTCCTTGCGCAGATTGCGGTTGCCGCAGCGGGGACAGGTGGGCCGGCGGTCCGGATTCACCCGTTTCGACAAAAAACTGAAAATCACCCGGCACTTCGGGCAGGCAAATTCGTAGATCGGCATGGTCGTTTCGTCCGTTTCGTCAAACCGCTTTTATTCTTCCCGCTCCCCGGGCAGCGTCAAGCGCCGGCATCCCGCCTCCCCAACCCCGGGAAAACGCCCCCGAACCGGAATCCCCGGCCGGTTTCCGCCCCGTTGGAACCGGGAAATCCCTCTTTCGTTCAATCAATCGTTGGCAGACGGCGGGCGGTTGACGCATACTGCGCTCCAGACGCTTTCACTCGCGCAATGGAGACCTACTTCGAAAACTTGTCCGCCAAAGAAGGCAGCGGTCGCCGGCTGGTGCAGGACCTCGGCACGCTGGTCCGGGACACGGAAACCCTCTTGTCCGCCACCATGAGCGGCCTGGCCGAGCAACCCCGGGCCGAACTCAAGGCCAAGCTGACCCGGCTCAAGAGCAGTTACCGCCGGCTGGAGCGGACCGCCGCCAGCGGCGCCCGCCAGGCCCATGACCTGATCCGCGAGCGTCCCCTGCAAGCGGTGGGCCTGGCCTTCGGGGTGGGGTTTTTGCTGGGCCTGCTGCGCGGGCGTTGACCGACGGCGACGGAAACCCTCCCGCCCGCCCCGCCCGCTTCGGGCAGGGGAAACGGGGGGCTTTCGGCGGGACGTGCACATGATCGCGGAGCCATGAAAAAGATCGAAGCCATCATCAAGCCATTCAAGCTGGAGGAAGTCCGGGAGGCCCTGGGCGAAGTGGGAGTGGAGGGCATGACCGTGAGCGAGGTCAAGGGCTTTGGCCGGCAGAAGGGACACACCGAGATTTACCGCGGCAGCGAATACACGGTGGACTTTCTGCCCAAGATCAAGCTGGAGGTCGTGCTGCCGGACGACCGGGCGCAAGCGGCGGTGGAGGCCATCGTCAAGGCCGCCCGCACCAGCAAAATAGGCGATGGCAAGGTCTTCGTAAGCTCCGTGGAGGAGGCGGTGCGCATCCGCACCGGCGAACAGGCCGAGGAAGCCTTGTAGGAGGAGCCATCATGCGTTTGTTTCGGGAGGCTCAACCCGTTCCCGCCCGCCGGACGGCGGTGATGGGGGAGGGCAATGGGGCACCCGAAAAATGTCGGGTATTTGGGCGCGGAAACGCTGTTTTCGCCCGTAAAATCAGGGCTTTCGGCGGCCTTGTGAATAACTTGGGCAAAAGAGTTAATATGTTCTGCTGGTCAGCCGGACCCTTCCGCCCTAGAACCTTGTCCGTGCGCTTCACCCGCGGGACCCTTCCCGGGCGACGCGTCCTCGGCGTTCTCCGGAACGCAGCGCAGTGTAACAACCAACCTGTTGAACGCGAATTAGTTATGAACTCGAACAACGGATTTTCGGCCCTTTTCCGCGCAGCGCACACCTCCCGTCGTCGGACGATTCTTTTTCGCTCCGCCTAACCGGCTCCGAAGAAGCAGGTTACGCGGGGCCGCCCCCCGCCGGTGAATAACTTTCGCGACCCTGGCCCTTTTTTTAACCTTTGTTCCCATCCATGCAATCTGCCTGTCAAAAGCTGTGGCATGACGCGCTGCGGGTGCTGCGCGGCATGGTCACGGCGGAAATCTACAAACTCTGGTTCGCCAACCTGCGGGCCCGCCAGTTGGAGAATGACGAACTGCTGATCGAGGCGGGCAACGATTTTCACGAGCTGTGGCTGACCAACAACTACCGCGGTCTGCTTAACGAAATCCTCCAGCACCTGACCGGAAAGGACATCCAAATCCGTTTCTGCGTCCGGGAACCCAACGGCCACGCGGCGGACTCCCCCGTCACGAAAGACGCCGCCTCCGCCTCCGCGCCGCGTCCCGCGCGCGTCGTCCCCCCCGCCGACGCTCCCCGTCCGGGCGGCTTGAACCCGAACTACACCTTCGACACTTTCGTCGTGGGGAACAATTCCAACTTCGCCCACGCCGCCGCGATAGCCGTGGCCCAGACCCCGGGCAAGGCGTGGAACCCCCTCTTCGTCTATGGCCGGACCGGTCTCGGCAAGACCCACCTCCTGCACGCCATCGGACATCACGTGGGTCGCGAACGCCGGGGCGCGCGGGTGGTGTACGTGACCACCGAGCGCTTCACCAACGAATTCATTGACGGCATCCAGAACAACGACCTGAGCCGCTTCCGCCGCAAATACCGCAACTTGGACCTGCTCCTGATTGACGACATCCAGTTCCTCGAGAAAAAAGACCGGATTCAGGAGGAATTCTTCCACACCTTCAACGCCCTCCACGAGGCCCACCGGCAGATCGTGCTGGCCTCGGACCGGCCCATCGGCGACATGCGCGACTTGGAGCAGCGGCTGGTCTCGCGCTTCGAATGGGGGCTGGTCACCGACCTCCAGCCGCCGGACGTGGAAACCCGCATGGCCATCGTGCGGAAGAAACAGCGCCAGTACCACGTGACCCTGCCCGACGCCGTTGTCGAGTTTCTCGCCGAGCGGTTCCGCTCCAACGTGCGGCGACTCGAAGGCGCGCTGGCCAAACTGGGCGCCACCATCACCCTCACCCGCATGGCGCCCGAACAGGTGACGGTGGCCTTCGCCGAAAGCACCCTGCGCGAGCTGTTGCTCGAAGAAAGCCGGCACGTGGTCACCGTGCCCATGATTCAGGAGACCGTGGCCGCGCATTTCGACGTGAAACTGGCCGACATGACCAGCCGGCGCCGCCCGGAACACATCGCCTTCGCCCGGCAGGTCGCCATGTTTCTGTGCCGGGAACTCACCTCGCTTTCCCTGAACGCCATCGGCGAACAATTCCGCCGCGACCACGGCACGGTGTTGCACGCCTGCCGCCTGGTCCGCAACCGCATGGAAGTGGACTCCCACGTCAAGGAGACCATTGACCTTCTCCTCCGGCAGCTCCAGATCTGACTCCCCCGCCCTTCCCCGCCAAAACCACCCCGAAACGCGAAAGGTTTCCCGCCTTCTCCGCCGGCGGCTCCGGAGCCGCGATTCCTTTCGGCTTCCGGGATTCAGGATTCCTTCGCGCTCCGCTTTTCCCCTTCGGTTCAAGGCATTTTCAAAACTTGCCGTCGCGCGTCTGGAAATGGGTCGGCTTCTTCCGGGCCGGGCCGCCGCGTTGGAGCCAGTCAGCGAGCCAGACGATCATTTTCTCCGCCGACACGCGGGGCCGACCGAGCGTCTGATGGCCGTAACGGGCGTCGGCCAGCAGGGCGTCCGGCGCTTCCCGCCCCGTAAACCGGACCGGTTTGCCCCAGAGCCGGCCGAAGGTCCCGGCCACTTCCCGCACGCTGAGCCGCTCCGGTCCGGTCAGGTTCACCACCCACGGCGGGCGGGCCACGTGATCGAAACAACGCAGCGTCAGGGCGTTGCTGTCCCCCTGCCAGATGGCGTTGAACCAGCCCATCGCCAGCTCGACCGGTTTCCCGGCGAGCACCTGCTCGCCGATGTCGCGCAACGTGCCGTAACGCATTTCGTTGGCGTAAAAGAGGCGGACCAGGGCCACCGGCGTGCCGCGCGTTTCGCTGAACCAGGCGAACATCCGCTCCCGGCCCACCACGCTCATGGCGTATTCGCCGAGGGGCGCGACCGGATCGCTTTCCCGCGAACCCGGCCCCGTGACCGGCGTCAGCGGATACACGTTGCCGCTCGAATACGCCACCACGCGGGCGTCGGCGTAACGCTCCGCCACCAGCGCCGGCACGTGGGTGTTCATGGCCCACGTCAGCGCCGCGCTGCCGGTCGCGCCGAACTTGTAGGCCGCCGAGAAAATCACGTTGGGCGCGTCCGGCAGGGCGGCCACCTGGGCGCGATCCAGCAGGTCGCAGGCGACGGTCTCGATGCCGTCCGCCGCCAACCGCTCGCGCAGACCGGGCTGGGAAAAGCGGGAGACCCCGATGATCCGGCGCGTCACTCCCGCCGCGTCGCTGGCCCGTCGGGCCATGCGGGCCAGGGACGGCCCGGTCTTGCCGCCCACGCCCAAGATGATCAAATCGCCCTCCAACCGGCGCATCGTCTCGACCACCTCCGGCGTGGGCCGGCTGAGCAGCTCCTCCAACTGCGCGACATCTTCGATGCGTTCCAAGGCGGCGGGATCGGCAAACGGCGGGGTCATGGCAAAGGCAAATCGGAGGCGAAAAAGGCCGTCGCGGGAACGGACCAAGGCCCGTCCCTCACGGCAGCGGCTGGCGCTCATCGTGGGTCATCGTGACGGGCCTCGTTGTGAAACGGCGGCCCCGGATTGACCAGCCTTTTTTGGCGGCGCGGCGGCCGGCGGCGGGACGAAAAAAATCCGAAAGACCGAGGAGGCGAAGGCCCGAAGGAAATCCGAATCCCAAGATCCGGAATTTCACTGCCGGGGATGTTTCCGGGCAAATCGGCGCCTGCCCCCGCGTGACGTCCGTGTCCGGCCCACCGATCCGACGGCTTTTTCCCGCGGCAATTCGGGGTCCGCGTGAGGAGCGGGATTTGGCTTGGTGCGGGAGCGGAGTGGGGTTCATAATGGGTGGGCCCCCATTTTCGGGTGGTTTTTGCGCGCATGAGAGAGCAGTTGGAAACATTGGTATCGGCCGGGAAAATCAGCCGGCAGGATGTGGAACCCTTGCTGAAGCTGATGGAATGCGGTTTCTGTCAGCATCGCGGCTGGGGCTTCGGCCGGATCAAGGAACTGGATCCCGTCTTCAGCCGGGTGGTGATTGATTTCGCCGACAAGCCGAATCACGGCATGGATCTGGCCTTCGCGGTGCGGACCCTGGAGCCCATTCCCAAGGACCACATCCTCGCCCGCAAGGCCGAGGACCTGGCCGGCTTGAAGGAGCTGGCCGCCCGCGAGCACAAGGAGGTCATCAAGCTGGTGGTGCTGAGCTACGGCGGCAAGGCCACGCTGGAGCAGATCCAAAACGTGCTGGTGCCGGACGTCATCGAGAGCGACTGGAAGAAATGGTGGGAGGTGGCCCGGCGCGAACTGAAGTGCGACGGCCATTTTCAGGTGCCGATTCGCAAGACGCAACCGATCGTTTACGAGGAAGAAGTGGTGCCTTTGCAGCAGCGCCTGCTGGGCGATTTCCAAGCCGCCAAGGGGTTGAAGGCCCGGCTGGTGGTGGCGATGGAAATGCTCAAGAGCCTGTCCGATCTGGAGGACGCCAACGCCGCGGTGACCGAGGTGGCGGCGGCCCTGAACAAGGACATCGAATCCCACCAGCGCACCATGCCGGCCCTGGCCCTCGAAGGGGTGTTCTGCCGGGATGACCTCCTGCGCGCGGCCAAACTGACGCCCGAGGAAGGCCAGTTGGACGCCTCCGCCATCTGGGCCCAGGTCAGCGAGCCGGGCGCCGTCTTGGAAAAGGTCAGCGCCGCCCGCTACAGCCGCGCGCTGGAATCCTTCAAGGACGCCCGCCCCGGCGACTGGCATGCCGCCCTTCTGGAAGGACTCAACGACATGAGCGCCCGGCTGTGCAGCGAATCGGTCAAGCTCCTGATTCGCGAGGGACACCTCGAGGCCCTGAAACAACACCTGACCCGGCTGATCCATCAGCACGGCGCCAGCTCCGAGCTGCTTTACTGGCTGGGCAAGGAACGTTCCGATCTGTTCGCCGACGTGCTGGGGCCGGAAGTGTTCCGGGCCATGCTCACCGCCATCGAGCGCGACCAGTTCAACCAGAAGAAATCCAGCCGCCTGCACGACCTCATCCTCGACAAGCAGGAGCTGCTGGGCGAACTCATCGAATCGGCGGACATCGAGGTGGTGCGCGACCTGACCCGCGCCCTCCAGTTTTCGACCAGTTTCGACGACGTGGACCGGCGCTCCCTGCTGGCCCGGATCGTGAAGCTCTTTCCGGTGGTGCAGTCGCTGATCTCCGGCGAAAAATCGCGCGAGGAAAAGGCGCTCATCGTCTCCTGGGGCAGCCTCGAACGGCGCAAGGCCGAATACCGCGAGCTGGTCGAAAAGAAAATCCCCGCCAACTCGCGCGACATCGCCGTGGCCCGGAGCTACGGCGACCTGCGGGAAAACCACGAATACAAGGCGGCCAAGGAGATGCACCGCCTGCTCATGCAGCGCAAGGCCGAGCTGGAGCGCGACCTCGGCCGCGCGCAGGGCACCGATTTCCGCAATCCCGACACCAGCGTGGTCAGCGTCGGCACCCGCGTGCGGGTCACCGAGCTGGGCGCGCAGCACGAGGAGGTGTTCAACATCCTGGGCGCCTGGGACTTCGACACCGAGCGGAACATCGTAAGCTACCTCAGCCCGGTGGCGCAGGCCCTCCTGAACAAACGGGTGGGCGACGAGGTGGAACTCGGGCTCGAAGGCCATTCCGCCCGCTACCGCATCGAATCCATCGAGCCGTGCGAACCGCCGCCCTCGACCTTCTCCTCCGAAAACCGGGGCGAATCCGCGGAGGAAAAAGCAACCGAAGCGGCGGACGAAACGACCGCCGTCCCGGAAACCGCCGCCTCCGACGCGAACCCCGGAACGGAACCGGCGGAAAAAGCAACAACTGCCGCGCCCGCGATGGAGGCCGCCCCCGCCCCGGCGGAAACGACTTCGGACCCCGCGCCGGCCCCGGAGCCAACCCCGGAAACCGCCGCCGAACCGATGGCCGAAACGACGTCCGCCGACAGCGCTCCTTCCTCCCCATCCCTCGCGGAACCGCCCGCTTCCGACCCGGAACGTCCCTCGTCCCCGACAGCCTGAAGGAAATCCGAAATCCGAATCCCGAAATCCGAAAGAGAAGGGGGGCGCCTTTCGGTGGCGCGGACTTCCCGTCTGCCGTGACGCTTGGTTTCCGGCCGGCCCGGCGGGCGAGGAAAGCGGCCGCCGCGTAACGGGAAAAGCCCGGCAGGCTGGAAGCCTGCGCTACGAAGGGGAGCGCACGCGCCTCGCGTGCGCCGAGGGGCGCCCCCGCCCCTCGTTCCCCCGCGACCGATTTCCGCGGCCGCTCCGCTCCCGCCCCTTCAGGGCCGGTCGGAAAACGCCGGATCAGGGGACCCGGCCCGCAGGGGCGCGTCCCGCTCCCTTGGACATTGCCCGGGCCAGCCGGATGTCATGTCTCCGGCGCGGAGAATGGTTCGGATTTCGGGATTCGGATTTCCTTCGGGGCTTCGGTCCCTCGCTTCTTCGGCCTTCGTTACAGGGCGCGGAGGAAGCGGCGGATTTCGTTCAGGCGGGCGGCGGGGGCGGTTTTGGTGAGGCGCGGGAAACGGTGGCCCACCATGACGTAGTCGCCGCGCCGGGTGAGCATCAGTTTGTCGTCGCGCACCCGGATTTCGCTCACCTCCCGGGCGGCGGCAAGGAGGCGGAGGTCGGCCACTTGGAGCAGCAGCTCGACCGGTTCGGGGAGCGGCCCGAAGCGGTCCCGGATTTCGGCGGCGAGGGCGGCGAGTTCCGCCGGTTCGGTGGCGAGGGCGATCCGGCGGTAGAGTTCGATCCGCTGCTGCGGCTCGGGCGCGTAATCCGGCGGCAGACAGGCCACGGCCACGGGCGGGACGATGGGCGCCCGGCGGCGTGAACGGCGCGCGGTTTTTTCCGCGACGGACGGCGCGAGGGCCAGCCCGCCCACTTCCAAAAAATCGAGACGCAACCGGACTTGGGGCGGCGGTTTGAGCGGTTCGCCCTTGAGCGCGTGCACGCTTTCCTTGAGCAACTGGCAGTAGAGCTCGAATCCCACGGCGGTGATGTGGCCGCTTTGTTCCCGGCCCAGCAGGTTGCCCGCGCCGCGGATTTCGAGGTCGCGCAGGGCGATCTTGAAGCCGCTGCCGGGGGTGGAGAACTGCCGGATGGCGCTGATGCGTTTGCGGGCGTCGGCCAGGAGGCCGGCGTGGCGGGGGATCAGGAGGTAGGCGTAGGCCTGGTGGCGATAGCGTCCCACCCGGCCGCGAAGCTGGTAAAGGTCGCTGAGCCCGAACCGGTCCGCGCGGTCAATCAGGATGGTGTTGGCGTTCGGGATATCAATGCCGCTCTCGATGATGGTGGTGGAGAGGAGCACGTCGGTCTCGCCGTTGATGAAGCGGGTCATGACCGCTTCGAGGGCGTCGGCCTTCATCTGGCCGTGGCCCACGCCGATGCGCGCCCGGGGGACGAGTTCCTTCAGCCGGAGCGCCACGCTTTCGATGTCGAAGACCCGGTTGTGCAGGAAGAACACCTGCCCGCCCCGGTCCAGCTCGCGTTCGATGGCCCGCTTGATGAGGGCTTCGTCGTAGGGCGCGACGATGGTCTCGACCGGGAGGCGGTCCTGCGGCGGGGTTTCGATGGTGCTCATGTCGCGCGCACCGGTCAGGGCCAGGTACAGCGTACGCGGAATGGGGGTCGCCGACAGGGTGAGCACGTCCACGAGGCGGCGGATTTGTTTCAAGCGCTCCTTGTGGCGCACGCCGAACCGCTGCTCCTCGTCAATCACCACCAGCCCGAGGTTTTTGAAGCGCACGTCCGCGCTCAGCAGCCGGTGGGTGCCGATGACGATGTCCACCGCGCCGGCGGCCAGTCCGGCGATGACCTGTTCCCGTTGGCGGGGGGCGCGGAAGCGGGAAAGCAGCTCGACCCGCACCGGGTAATCGGCCATCCGCTCGCGAAAGGTGCGGTAATGCTGCTGGGCCAGCACGGTGGTGGGCACCAGCACCGCCACCTGCGCCCCGCCCATCACCACCTTGAACGCCGCGCGCAGGGCCACTTCCGTCTTGCCGAATCCCACGTCGCCGCAGATCAGGCGGTCCATCGGGCGGGGCGTTTCGAGATCGTGGCGGGTGGCCTCGATGGCGGCCCGCTGGTCCGGGGTCTCCTCGTACACGAACGCGCTCTCGAACTCGCGCTGCCACGGGGTGTCCGGCGGAAAGGCCCGGCCCGGCTCGGATTCGCGGGCGGCCTGAATGCTGAGCATCTCGGCGGCGAGATCGCGCACCGCCTCGGCGGCCTGGGCGCGG
>CAZRPT010000092.1:0-5242 GCA_964601985.1 uncultured Verrucomicrobiota bacterium | reverse complement strand
GAGCCGGTGCGCGCGCCGGAGGATCAGCCGCCGTTCGATCGCTCGGCCATGGACGGCTACGCCGTACGCTTGGACGACGACGCCACCACGTTCCGCGTCGTGGACCGCATTCGCGCGGGCGATTGGAAACCGCGCGAGCTGCGCCCCGGCGAGGCGGTGCAAATCGCCACCGGGGGCGCGCTGCCCGGCGGGGGCTTGCGGGTGGTGATCAAGGAAGACACGCGGATCGAGGGCAACCGGTTGACGGTGCTCCGCCGGAGCCGCGAGCGGTTCGTCCGGTTTCGCGGCGAAGACGCCCGCGCCGGGCAGGTGCTCGTTGCGCCCGGCACGCGCCTGACGCCCGGCGCGCTCGGCCTGCTGGCCAGCCTCGGGCACACCCGGCCCGTGACAACCCGCTTGCCGCGCGTGCTGCACCTGGTCACCGGCAACGAGATCGTCCCCCCCGATCACGCGCCGGCCCGCGGCCAGGTTCGCGACTCGAACTCGCTCCTCGTCCGCGCCTTTCTCGGCCAGTGGGGCATCGTGCCGCGACAACTCCGCGTTCCGGAGGATGCCGAAGCGGCGAAATCCGAAATCCGAAACCCGAAGTCCGACAGCGAAAGCGCGGACTTGCTGCTGATCTCGGGCGGCGCCAGCGTGGGGCCGCACGACTTCAGCGCGGCGTTGCTCGAAGAGCTGGGCTACACCCTTCACGTGCGCCGCACCACCACCCGGCCCGGCAAGCCGATGTTGTTCGGCGCGCGCGGGAGGGCGCTGGCGTTCGGGCTGCCGGGCAATCCGCTGGCCCATTTCGTCTGCCTCAACCTCTACGTCCGCCAGGCCCTCGAAGGTTTCAGCGGCGCGGCGGAACGCAGCGGTTTCCTTCCCGGCCGATTGGCGGAGGCTTTTGCCACCAAACCCAATCCCCGCGAAACCCTCTGGCCCGCGCGCCTGCGGCTCGCCGGGGACGGCGCCCGGCTCGCGCCGCTGGCGTGGCGCAGCTCGGGCGACCTCACCGCCCTGGCCGTCGCCAACGCCCTCGTCCGGATTCCGCCCCGCGCCGGCGCGCTTCCGGCTGGCGCCGCGGTTCAGTTCCTTGCAACCTCGCCCGACGTATGACCGCTCGCTCCCGTCAATCCGCCGCCGCGCCGGACGCCGCCGGTTTTTCGCACCTGAACGCCGCCGGCGAGGCGCGCATGGTGAACGTGGGCGCCAAGCCCGTCCAACGCCGGCGCGCCGTGGCCGAGGGCCGGCTGTCGTGCGCCCCCGCCACCATCCGGGCGCTGCGCGACCGCGCCCTGCCGAAGGGGGACGTCCTCACCGTCGCGCAGGTGGCCGGCATTCAGGCGGCCAAGCAGACCGCCGGCCTCATCCCGCTCTGCCACCCGCTGCCGTTGTGCCACGTGGAAGTCACCTTCCGCGTCCTGCGCAGCGCCATCGTGATCCGCTGCGCCGCCGAGACCGCCGCCCAGACGGGCGTCGAAATGGAGGCCCTCACCGGGGTGAGCGTCGCGGCCCTCACCCTCTACGACATGTGCAAGGCGGTGGACCGGACGATGCGCATCGAAGGCATCCATCTCCGGAAGAAAACCAAGCAATGAAAATCGGGCGGCTCACCATCAGCGACCGCGCCTCCGCCGGCGATTACGCCGACCGCAGCGGGCCGGAAATCGAGCGCTTTCTGCGCGAGTGGTTCGGGCCGGAGCCGGTCGTGGAAGCCCGGCTGGTGCCCGACGAACGGGAGCAAATCGCCGCCGCCCTGCGCGAGCTGGCGGACGACGCGGGCTGCGCGCTCGTGTTCACCACCGGCGGCACCGGCCCGGCGCCGCGCGACGTCACCCCCGAGGCGACCCGGGCGGTGATCGAGCGGGAGCTGCCGGGTTTCGGCGAGGCCATGCGGATGCAATCCTTCGCCCGGGTGCCCACCGCCATCCTTTCGCGCGGCCTGGCCGGCGTGCGCGGCGAGACGCTCATCGTCAACCTGCCCGGTTCGCCCAAGGCCGTGGCCGAATGCCTCGCCCTGCTCGGTCCCGCCCTCCGCGAAGCCGTCCTCCTCGTCCGCGGCGAAGACCCGCATTCCCCCGCTCCCCCGCTTTCGTGAAAATAAGCCGCCAACCCGCCCGATTCACGGCGTCGGTCGCCGGCCTGCCGTTCCGCGGCTTGGCGGGCAGTGTTCGCCGGCGCGGGCGCTCCCCCTTCCGGTCCTTCGGATTTCGGATTTGATCTCCTCCTCCCATGGACGCCCACGGCCGCCTCATAGATTATCTGCGCATCTCGGTCACCGACCGTTGCGACGAGCGCTGTCTCTACTGCATGCCCGAGGGATACCGCGGCTGGGAGCGGCGGCCCGATCCGTTGAGCCGCGAGGAAATCCTGCGGGTGGTGCGGGTGGCGGCGGAGCTGGGCTTCCGCAAGTTCCGGCTGACCGGGGGCGAGCCGTTGGTGCGCCGGGACGTGCCGGAGCTGGTGCGGGCCATGAAGGCCCTGCCCGGCGTGCGCCGCGTGGGCCTCTCCACCAACGGCGCCCGGCTGGCCGCCCTGGCCCGCCCCTTGCGCGAAGCCGGCCTGGGCACGGTGAACATCAGCCTCGACGCCCTCTCGCCCGAGGGATACCGGCGCATCACCGGCGGGCGGGTGGAGCGGGTGCTCGAAGGCATCGCGGCGGCGGTGGAGGCCGGCTTCGAACGGGTCAAGCTGAACACCGTCCTGCTGGCCGGCGTGAACGAGGAGGAAATCTGGCCGCTGATCCGGTTCGCCGCCCGGCACGACCTGCCCCTGCGCCTCATCGAGCTGATGCCCGTCAGCCCGGCGGAGCAGCTCGACGACACGAACTTCCTCTCCGCGGCCGCGGTGATGGAACGACTGCGCCGGCGCGAGGCGTTGATTCCCGTGTCCGACGCCCGGCTCGGCTACGGCCCGGCGAAGTATTACCGCCTCGCCGAAACCGGCGCGTTGGTGGGGTTCATCGGCGCGATGACCAACCACCATTTCTGCGACACCTGCAACCGCGTGCGCCTGACCGCCGACGGCAAGGTCCGCCCCTGCCTGGGCAACCACGGCGAGCTGGACCTGCGCGCCATGCTGCGGGCCGGCGCCAAGGACGCGGACGTGGCGGCCGTCCTGCGCGAGGCCCTCGCCCAAAAACCCCCCCGGCACGAATTCTGCGGCGCCTACGCCCCCGCCCGCCCCATGACCGCCATCGGCGGCTGAGCGGCCCGTCTGAAAAGCGGGCCATTCCGCCGCGCGGAGACACGCGGCCCGCGGGAAGGGCGCGAATATCCCGGGGAGCAGGCCGGAGTTTCCGCCCGGTCCTCAGGCCGCCTTTTCTCCCATGACCGTCACCACGACCGTGCGGCGACGGGGTTTCACGTCGCATTCGAGGTGGAAAATCTGCTGCCACGTTCCCAGCGCCAGCCGTCCCTCCCGCACCGGCACGGTCAGTTCCGGCCCCAGCCAGGTGGCCTGCAAATGCGAATGCCCGTTGCCGTCGTGCCACGTTTGCTCGTGACCGTAATCGCGGCCGGGCGGGATGAGCCGGTCGAGCAACCGCGGCAAATCCCCCTCCAATCCGGGCTCGAACTCGATGGTCCCGATGCTGGCCGTGCTGCCCACGTTGAACACGTGCGCCAGTCCCGCGGTGATGCCCGAAGCGGCCACCACGTCCGCCACCTCGGCGGTCAGGTCGTGCATCTCCCCGTGTTTCGCGGTGGTCAAATGCAGTTCGCGTTGAAAAACCATGCCCCACTGTGTGGCGAGGCCCCCCGCCAAACACAAGCGCGAAGAAAGCCGGCGCGTCCCTTCCGGCCCTCTCAGTCGGAAACGTGGTGGGACGAAACGCGGGCGGTGAGGAAGAGGTCGGGACCGACGCGGCGGGTCTCGACGGCGTGGAGCCGCAGGGCTTCCGCGCGCGAGCCCGCGCCGCGTCCGGCCACCGCGCGCGGGGCGTCCCGGCCGCCCACGATCAGCGGCGCGTAGTAGGCGTCCAGGCGCTGAACCAGGCCGGCGTCGGCAAAGGCGCCCTGCACGAGGCCGCCGCCTTCCACCAGCAGGTGGGTGATTTCCTCCGCGCCGAGGAGGCGCAGCAGCCAGCGCAAATCCACCCGCCCGCCGTCCGCCGGGGCCTCGATCACCCGGACCCGCGCCGCCAGGGCGCGCCGCCGGCGGACGGGCGCGGCGGCGGTGGTGACGATGAGGGTGCGCGCGGCGAAGGCGTCGGTCACGAGGCGGGCGGTCAACGGGGTGCGCGCCCGGCTGTCGAGCACGATCCGCCGGGGCTGGCGGGCGGCGGGCAGGGGGGCGCCGTCGCGGCGGCGCACGGTCAGGGCGGGATCGTCGGTCCGGACGGTGTTCACGCCCACCAGAATGGCGTCCACCGCCCGGCGCCGGCGCATGGCCCACCGGCGGGCGGCGGGGCTGGTGATCCACTGCGAATCGCCGGCGCGGGTGGCGATCTTTCCGTCGAGGGTCATCGCCGCCTTGAGGGTGACGAACGGCACGCGGTGGACGATCCAGTGGTTGAAGGCCTCGTTGAGCCGTTCGGCTTCGGCGGCGAGCAGGCCGGTCACGACCTCGAGGCCCGCCGCGCGCAACAGGGCGAATCCGCGTCCGGCATGGGCGGGGTTGGGATCGGTGGCGGCCACCACCACCCGGCGGATGCCGGCGGCCCGGATGGCGTCGGTGCAGGGCGGCGTGCGCCCGTGGGTGGAGCAGGGTTCGAGGGTGACGTAAAGGGTGGCGCGGCGCGGACGACGCCCCGCCCGGCGGGCGGCTTCGAGAGCCTCGATTTCCGCGTGCGGCCCGCCCGCCCGGCGATGCCAGCCTTCCCCCAGCAGTTGATCGCCGCGCACGAGGACGGCGCCGACCATCGGATTGGGCGAGGTGCGGCCCAGGCCCCGCCGGGCCAGGCGCAATGCCCGGCGCATCCAGGCCTGATCCGCCGCGGAAGGCGTCACGGAAGGAGAGTCGGCTTCAGCGGGCATGGGCGGAGGTGGTTAAGGCGCATCCGTGGCTTCGCCCGGAAAACGGAGGGCGGGCATCCTGCCCGCCTCGTCACCTTGGCGGCTGCGAAGGGGGGCTTGTTTTCCGCGGGGGGTCATTCCTCGCCGAAGAGGGCGGCGGCAAAGGCGCGGGCGTCGAACGGCTGGAGATCGTCGGGCTGTTCGCCGACGCCGATGAACTTGATGGGCAGCCCCAGCTCGCGCTGGATGGCCACGGCCATGCCGCCCCGGCTGGTGCCGTCCAGTTTGGTGATGACCAGGCCGGT
>CAZRPT010000091.1:0-6440 GCA_964601985.1 uncultured Verrucomicrobiota bacterium | reverse complement strand
CCGCCGGAAAACAAATTCATAAGCGTGTTGAAATCCCGACACCGAACCTCCCGTCCCCGCGACGAGCGCCTTTTCGGGTCGCCCCACCCTACCCCGTCCCCGCGGGCGGCGGCAATCCCCGGCGCGCCCGCCAAACCCGCGGCGGCCGCCGGTCCGGGGGCGGTTCCATCGGGGACTTGGCCGGGAAAAAGGTCGGGACTTGCGGGTCGAGGTATCCGAGATAGGTCTCGGCGAAACAGACTTCCTGGATCCGCCCTTCGTCCGCCGGACGCCATCCGACGCTCCCACCCGCCGGCGAGGCCGGAATTCGGATCGGCTCCTTGGGGAAGGAGATCGTTCCGTTGATTTGGACGCGGCGACTCGCCAGCGCGCCGTAGTCGAGGTCCGCCGGGGTTCCCTCGCAGGGACGCTCCGAAACGCGGCAGACTTCCGCGGGCGCCGCCATGCCGAGCGCCTCGCGGGGCCGCACCGGGTGGTATTCCTCGCGCCAGAGGTCGAAGGCGCCCGGGTCGCGGCCCACCCCCTGGCGCTCCCGTTCCCGGAAGAGGTCGACGTGCATCCGTTCGTGGGCGCCGTGGTCCTCGGGATGGCCGGGCCGCCCGCGATCGAGCTGGATGCCCAGCGCCAGCCTCCCGACCGAAAGACGGCTCAGGCCCGGCAGACCCCGCGGGGCGGCGAAGGGCGGTCCGTTGTCGCTGCGGATCGCCCCGGGAAGGCCGAAACGCTCGAAGAGGCGCGCGAAACACGCCCTGATGGCTGCGGTGCGCGTGCTCTGGACCAGCCGCAGCTCCAGAATCATGCGGCTCGACTCGTCGCGCACCGTCAACGGTTCGACGCGCAACCCTTCGGCGTCCTTCCACCACCCCTTGAAGTCCACGCTCCACACCTCGTTGGGCGCTTCGGCCTTCACGCCGCAGGCCAGTCTGCCGCCCGGTGTCGCGCCGACTTTGCGCCGGCGTCGCGCCTTGACCAGCCCCGCCTTTTCAAGCACCCGCTTGAAGCTGCTCTCGCTCGGGATTTCCGCGGGATGTTTGCGCTCGTAGAGCACGCGGATCTTGCGCGGCCCCCAGTGGGGATGGGCCTGCTTGAGCCGGATGATCTCGCACACCACGTCCTCGCCCAACTGCTTGCTGTGCGATCCGGGACGCCTGCTCTTTTCCTTCAGCCCGGCTTCGCCGTGCTCCAAAAAGCGCTGGCGCCACTGGTAGCCGGTTTTCGTGCTGATGCCGTATTGCCGGCACCGTTGCCGGAAGTTCTCGCCGTGGATCGATTGCTTCGCAAATTCCATTTTCGGGTCCATTTTTCGGGTGTCTTTCCAAGCCCTGAGCCCACTTCGTCGAAGCTTCGCTCTCGGGCCAAGGTGTTACCCATGTTTTGAACCTTTTGGGTTACCTTTGTTTTGAATTTGGACCCAGGCTTTGAAGGGGAACGCAAACCCGGATTGGCGGTGATGTTTTGTTTTTGCTCGACTTTTTCCTCCGTTGGAGGTAAGTAAAGCCATCATGAGATTCATTCCCGGCGGGGCGCAAGTGGGAGCGATGTTGCTGATCGCGTTTTCTCTTCGTGGCGCCGACTTGCTGCTGGAATACACCTTCAATGATTCCGGTCCGCAAACCCGGGGCACGGAACGCTCCGCCTGGGAGTGGCCGCTGGACTTTCAAACCCAGGAGGGCGGGCCGGCGGACTGGCATGGCGCGGCGGGCAGCGGGGTTTCCGGGTTGCCGACGGACCGGGCGTTCGACAATTCGGCCGCCACCGGGATGGGCACCAACGGCCGGGGCGGACGCGCCCGGGGAACGCCGCCCCCGGATGCGCCGGAGCTGGATTCAATGACGCTCAGCGGGTGGTATCGCGCCGAATCCGCGCCGGCGGGCAACTTTGCCCGGCTGTTTTTCTGGGATGGTTACCGCCAGTTGTACGCCTGCCCCGACGGGGTTTTGCGGTTGAGCGTGGCGGCGGGACAGATGGCGGGGTCGCCTCCGGTTTATTTGGAGGTCGGTCAGTGGGTGTTTTTCGCCGTGAGTTTTGACCGCAACAAAAAAAGCAACAACGTTCAGTTTTGGAAAGGCACCCGGACCAAGCCCGTGACTTTGGTGGCCACCCGCACCGTATCGAGCGGTCCCTTTCGGCCTTCTCATTACCGCTTCACCCTGGGCAACAGTTACTTCAATTCCACGCCCACCCAGCCGTTCGACGGGTGGCTGGACAATTTCCGCCTGCATGGCGGCAGGGGTTCTTCGGGCGTGTTGAGCGAGGCCGAGCTGGAGGCGTTGCGCCGGGCGGACGTGGCCGGCAAGACGCCGCCCGTCCGCCTCCGCGTGCAACTGGACGTCACGCCGGTGGCCGGACCGCCCGCGGGGTTGCGGTTCGGCTGGTGGAGCATCCTGGGGCATCGCCACCAGTTGCAGCAGTCCGCGGATTTGCGCGCGTGGAGCGACGTGCCGGAAGCCGCGGCCGACGGCGACGGCGAGCGGCAAACTCACACGCTGGCCCCCCTGCCCGGGGAGCCGCGGTTCTACCGGTTGAAAGTGGTTCCGCAATAGTTTCCTTCCCCCGTTTTCCCACCGTCATTCCATCATCCTGGTTTCGCAAAAAAAAAGACCGAGAGCATCGGAAGTTCCTTGAGAAGGGGTTATGAACAAGCTGTTTCGATTCTTGCTGGCAGGCGTTTTGCCGTTGGGACCGTGGGAGGTGTCGCTGAGCGCCCTGGATGAAGATTATTACCGGCACCTTCCCGGCACCGAGTGGAGCACGCTGATTCCCGCTTTCTGGGGGAACAAGGTGGTGCGGGCTCCCGACGGATACGTGATCGTCACCCGGACGGAAATCCCCGGGGAGGAGCACGCGGTGGAGAGCACCCTGATCCGGCTGAATGAGCGCGGCGAAATCACGGCGCGAATCCAGCTCCCGGAAACCGGGTCCCCTTCCCCCACCATTCTCGACCTGGCGTTTCATCCCGGCCCGGGTGGTTCGGAATCCGGCTTTTCGTGCGTCGGTTTGCAAGCGGACCGCACGTGGATGGGAACCATTGACCTGGAGGGGAACCTGACGTGGGAAAAAAAATTGGAGCTTCACGGGGAAGGCCGGGTGCTCGCCGCCACCTTTCTGCGGGAGGAGGGGAATTGGCTGGTGGGATCCACCGTGCGTCCCTCTTTTCCTTCCCGGGGGCTGCTGGGCGGGACGCTTTGGTGCCCTGACTATGAAAAGCCGCCGAGGCCAACGCCCCTGTGGACCGTGTTGACGCAGGTGAATGCCGAAGGCGAAGTGCTTCAGGAAAACTGGCGGCCGTGGGGGTGGTGTTTCAAAATCATCCCCGCCGGAGACGGGGGGCACCTCCTGGCCACCGCGAAAGGAATCAAAAAAATCAATCCGGCCGGGGAACTGCAATGGGAGGCGCAAAAAGGCCCCGAGTTGTTGGAACTGGAATTTGACGCCTACTTCGACGCGGTCGTGGCGGCGGACGGCAGCATTTTCGCGGTGGGGACGATCCCCTCGGTGCCCAGCAGATACGGTTACGCGTGGGTGGATCCTCAATTTTCCGTGGCGGCCCGGTTTGCTCCGGACGGGGCGCTGATCTGGCGGGAAAACTTCGGCGCCGAGGGCAAATGGAACGAACTCTCATTTTCGCCCTACGTTTCCGGAGGAAACCGGAACGGGGCGTTCACGCGCGCGGTGGCCCTGCCCGAGGGCGGGTGCCTGGCGGTGGGATTCCTGAACGGCCCCGGGAGCGGGCGAAAGCGCCTGCAAATAGTAAATTTCAGCGCCGAGGGAACCATGAAATGGGATTTGGTCCTGGGAAGGGAAGGGAGCGTGCGGGGGCGTGACCTCCTCCGAACAGCCGACGGAGGTTCGTTGGTGCTGGCCGACGTGACGGTGGATGAGGAATCGTACCTGTGGCTGTTCAAGCTGCGCGCCGACCTCCGGGCGCCGGAAGCCGCCTTCGCGGTGACCACGCCCCTGCCGGCCTTTTCCCAACAGGAAATAAGCTTCGACTCCTCCGCCTCCACGGCGGGCAGCGGGGAAATCATCTGGCGCCGGTGGGATTTCGGCGACGGCACGCTCGAGGAAAACACGGTGGCGCCCGTCCATGCCTACGCCGCCTCCGGCATTTACCCGGTCACCCTCACCCTGGAAAACTCGGACGGCATCCGCCAATCGGTGACCCACGAGGTGGATGTCGTCGGCACGGAGGTGCAGTGGGAGCGCCACTTCGGGGATTCCATTTCGGACCAGGCCTGCGGGTTGATCGCGTCCGCCGATGGCGGCTTCGTGTTGGCCGGCACCCAGGGCGGCCAAATCTGGGTGCACAAAACCGACGCCGCCGGGCACCCGGTCTGGACCCGCTTTTTCGACCGCAAGAACGACCACGGCAACCACGAAGGCACCCAGGCGGGCCGCTCGATCATCCCGGCCCATGACGGGGGCTGCCTCGTCGCCGCCACGGACGATTACTACGATTCCGAGGTCCGGCGCTGGCGGCGCAACGTCTGGCTCCTCAAGCTGGACGAAGCCGGGGAGCTGGTCTGGCCGGAAATCAAGGTCTTCGGCGAAAGCGCCTTCAAGGAGGAAGCCACCTCTCTCGCGCCCACCGCCGAGGGCGGCTACCTCATCGCCGGCGCCACCACCGTGGCGACGGACAGCGCCGCCACCTACCCGTGGCTGGTCAAAACCGACGGCGCCGGCGAGACGATCTGGTCCTCCTTCTACAACCAGGGCTACGGCGGCCGCGTCACCTCGGTGGTGGAGGCCCCGGACGGCGGGATCGTTTACCTCGTCGAAAACGGCGCCAGCCCCTTCCACGTGGTCAAACTCACGGGCAGCGGCACCCCGCTCTGGGATCAGAGCTTCGCCGCCCACGACACGGGCAACTGGATCGGCTTGCGCGATCCCCCCGCCGACGGCTTCGCGCTGGTGGGCGTGCTGAACCGGGACATCGGATTGCAATGGCTCGATCCGGAAGGGGTGCCCGAGGCGGAGTTTTCCTGGACCGGCTGCGAGGAACGCCGCTGGACGGACATCGGCCGCCATGCCACGCGCACGCCGGACGGCGGCTGGCTCCTCACCGGCACCGCCAAACTGCTCCGCGACGGACATGGCAACAACGACCTGGCGCTGGTCAAAACCGACGCCGCGGCCCACACCGAATGGGTGGAGTTTTTCCCGCGCAGCAAGCGCATCCAGGAAACCGGCATCGCCTCCGTGGCGCTGGAGGACGGCAGCATCGTGGTTCTCGGTTCCCGCAACACCCCCTCCCCCATCTGGCTCTTCAAGATCGCCCGCAACCATCCCCCCCGTCCCCGGTTCACGATCACGCCGCGCCGGGCGCAAATCGGCCAGCGGTTGCTCCTGGACGGCTCTGCTTCCCGGGATTCGGACGGCGAAGTGGTCGCGTGGAAGTGGTATTTCGACGACGGTTCCGAACCGGTCACCGGTTGCGTGACCAACCACGTCTTCCACGAATCCGGTGTGCGCGAAATCCGCCTCGTCGTGGTGGACGACCAGGGCGCGGAGCGCGTCGCCACCAACGTGGTGACCGTCTCCGGCATCAAGAACCTCGGCGCCGAGCTGGTGATGGAAGCCGCCGAAGTCGTGCCGGACCCCGCCAGCGACCGCGAGCAATTCCCCCGGAGCGGCGCGGTGCCCGGACTCATCTGGGAAAACTCGCGCGGCTTCCGGCTGCAAGTCCACGCGGACAGCGCCACGCTCCGGACCTTCCGGGTCACCTACAAAACCCCCTTGCCGGAGCGCTTCAAGCTCTACCTGCTGCCCGACTGGGCGGAGGTGCCCTACACGATCATTGACGCCTACACGCTGGAAATCCGCCGGTACATCGGCATGGGCGAAACATCGCTTGCGTTCGTGCTCGGCCCCAGCATGACCATCCCGCCGCGCCGGCTGCTGATCTCCCCGGTCTCCAATCCCTGGCTGCTGGCCCTTCACTTCGGCACGAAGGCGGAGGCGAAATACCAGGTCGAATCCACCCGGGACCTGGGCGGCGAATGGACGCCCGAGCCGCACTCCCCGCGGATTGACCGACTGCCCAACTTCTTCGAATTCACCGGGGACGGCGAAAACGCCACCCTTTACGTCAACCGCCCGCCGGACGCCCCAGCCGTGTTCTTCCGGCTGCGCATCACCGAACCGCCCGAAGAGCCCTAAACCAAGGCCCGAAGGAATCCCGGATCCCGAATCCCGAAATCCGAAAAAGGTGCCACCGTCTCCGTAGCGCAGGCTTCCAGCCTGCTGTGTCGCCGACTTCCAGTCGGCCAAGCGTTCTCCTTTACGCGGCGGCCGCTTTTGCTCGCCCGCCCGGCCGGTTGGAAACCTGCGGAACAGCAGACTGGAAGTCTGCGCTACCAAAACGTACGCTTTCTTTCGGATTTCCCTCCCGGGGTGGCACCCGCGTCTCGCGGGTCGAGCCGGGCGTCCCGCCCGGCTCT
>CAZRPT010000090.1:0-28482 GCA_964601985.1 uncultured Verrucomicrobiota bacterium | reverse complement strand
GCCGCGGCGGCCCACGTGGCGCCGGCCAGCATTCCCGCGAAGATGATGTTGCCGAATCGCATGGCGGGAGTGTACCGCCCGGCGGCGGGTTGAACAACCCATCGTCCGCGGTCGCCCGGGAGGGGCTTGGAGCCGGCCTGGAAACGCGGGGCCGCCCGCCGCGGGGGCGCGGCCTGCCGGAAGGACGCCCCCCACGGACGCCGGGCCGGGTTCCCCGCCCCGGAATTTTTCAACAAGCCCTCAGGTTTCCAAGGATGCAGGCAGGGCGGGACACGGCCCGGCTGCCGTTTTTTCCGTCCCGCAAGACACGATTTCAGGGGGCGTCATTTTTCGTCGCGCAAATAGACCCACACGAACCCGTGGAGGCGGGGGGCTTGCGGCTTTGGGGGCGGGATGAACCAGAGGTCGCCCACCAGCAGATCGGGCCGGCCGTCGCCGTTCCAGTCGGTGACGCAGGGTTTCACCCGCAGGCCGCTGCGTTTCGGGGGGAGCGGCGGTTTTTTCCGAAGGGCCGGCAGGAGGGTTTCCGGCTTGGCCAGCGCGGGTTTCGTCCGCGTTCCGACGTTGCGATACCACAGGACTTCACCCTCGGCCCCGCCCACCAGCAGGTCCGGTTTGCCGTCCTGGTCCCAGTCGGCCACGCAGGGACCGGCGTCGCCGGAGACGGCCACCGTCGCGTCGCCGGCTTTGAGCCGCCGCCGGGAACGGAATTTCGGCCGGGTCTTCGAGCCTTCGTTCGGCACCAGCCACACCTTGCCGTCAATGGTCCCGATGATCAGGTCCGGATCGCCGTCCGCGTCCCAGTCCGCCACCGCCACCGCCGTCGCGCGGCCCACGTTGAGCGGGGCGGCGCCGCGTTTCAGGGTGACCGGTTTGGCAAAGGCGCCGCTGGCCTTGCGCCGGAACCAGTAGATTTCCCCCGGATAGGAGCCCGAAATCAGGTCCCACCGGCCGTCGCCATCGAGGTCCGCCAACTGCGGACCAAACCCGATGCATCACCCCGCCGGCACTTTGCCGGTTTTCCCGCCGGCCTGGAACCAGGCGAAGGCGGCGAACTTGGGGGCCCGGGCCGTGCCCACGTTGCGGTAGAGGCGCAGCCTGCCGTTGCCGAACTGGCCGACCAGCAGATCCGGCCGCCCGTCGCCGTTGAAATCCGCCACCCACGGCGCGGCGTGGCCCTTCTCGACGTCAATGGGTTTGCCCTGGGCGGTGATGGCAAAAGGGGTTTGCAAGCCGGCCCAAGCCGTGCCGCCCGCCAGCAAGCCCGCCAGTCCCAGGCCGCGCGCGGTTCGAAACAGAGAGGAGTGCAATGCGTGGTTCATGTGCGTTTCAGGAGTTTGGCGTGATGTTGAAAGAAAAATCAGGTTCGCGGAAAAGAACGGCCCGGAGGTCGCGAGCCCGTCCGAAAAGCGGGCCGCTCCGCCACGCGCGGGACGCGGCCCGCGGGAGGGGCGCAACATGCCCTCGAGTGGCGGGCCGGCTTCCCCGACCCGGCGGGTTTCGGGCGGCTCCGGGCGCGGTTTGTCTTTCCCCGGCGCATCCTCACGGCAAGGTTACCGTCTTCCGATCGAGCACGGCCAACGGGAGGAAGGTGGCCGTGTCCCAGACTTTGGCGGTGTAGTCCCAGCTCGCGGTGGCCACGCGGCCGCCGCCCGGCGAGAAGGCCAGGCCAAAGCAGCGTTCCGGGTGCGCCTGCCACCGTCCCCGGGGCGACCCGCCGACCAGGTCCCACAACCGCACCGCGCCGGAGGCGTCGCTGCTGGCCATCAGCCGCCCGTCCGGGCTGAATTGAATGTTCTGGATGCCCTTCACATGCCCCTTGAACTCGCGCAGCAGTTTCCCATCGCGGGCGCGCCATTGGACCAGGGAACGATCCCGGCTTCCGGTGAAAAGCGTCTTTCCGTCGGGCGCGAAACGGACCACTTCCACGCCGGCGTCGGGAAGGTTTCGGCACCCCGTCGATTCCCACCGCTTGCTTCCGTCACTCACGTCCCAGACGAACAGCCGGCCCTGCCAGGTGGAGGCGGCCATCCGGCGGCCGTCCGGCGAGAGCGCCACGCACAGGATGTGATCCGTCAACGACCATTTCTGGCGGACCGCGCCGGTGGCCGCCTCCACCACTTGGGCCATGTCGTCAAACCCGCCCGAGGCCAGCAGACGGCCGTCCGCGGAAAACGCGAGGCTGTTCACCAGATCCTCGTGGCCCGGCAGCTCGCGCTGGACCCTGCCGGTGGCGGGATCCAGCAGCCGCACCCTGCCCCCGAAATCGCCCACCGCCAGATGGCGGCCGTCGGGCGAGAACAACACCGCCCGGCACGCCTCGTCCTGCCGCCGCATCCAAACCGGCCGGCGGGAGCCCAAATTCCACAACGTCACCTCGCCCGGTTCCGGCGGGTTGTCCCAACCGCCCGCCACGGCCAGGGTTTTGCCGTCCGGGGAGAAAGCCGCCGAGAAACAGCGGCCCGCCAGGGGACGCAGCGTGGCGGAAGTCTCGTCCCGCACCGGGAAGGAATCCGAATGCCGGGCCGGCGTGGCGGCCAGGGCTTCCGCGACCGTTTTTTTCAAATCCGCGGCGTTCAATCCCGTCAATGGGTCGCGGTCCGGCCGGAGCAGGACCATTGCCGGCAGGGAGGCGATCCCTTCGCGGGCCAGCATCTTTGGGCGCGGTTCCGGAGGCGGCGTCAGTTGCGGCCACGCCGGTTTCGCCTTTTGGGCGAAGGCCCGGGCGGCTTTCGGGTCGTCGTCGGTCACCACGCCGTAGAGGGCGAAACGATCGTCCTCGCGATATTGCCCGGCCAGCTCGCCCAGGGTTGCCAGCTCCGCCTCCGTCGGGGGATGGGCGGCGGACCAGAAGACGAGCACCGTGCAATCCCGCAACAACTCGCCGGTCGCCGCGGGCTGGCCATCCAAGGTTTGCCAGCCGACCGGGCCCGGCGCTTCGGCGGACGGCGGTTGGGCCTTGTCCACCCAGTTGACTTTCAACTCCCCCAAATCCAGCGGCTCGTCGCTCCGCCCGCCGGGAATGGGCGGCACTTCGAACTCGTAACGGAGCGAACCGAGGATGGGATCACTCAATGCTTATCGTTGTCTCATTTGGGCATCCGTTTGAGAATCCTGAGCGGGCGCGACAAAGCGAAAATACAATTCATATTGTCCCGGCAGGACATCATCCACCCGGAAGGAACCGTCCTTCGACCATACCACAGGGTAAGTCCTTCCGTTTCTTACAGCTCTTTTAAATTCCGCCGACTGGTACCAAGTCTGTCGTTCCTCCGGTGTTTTCACCTCCAACGGTGGCTGTGGAGGCCGGATGGCAAGCCGGCAATCACTTTGTTTCCAGTCAATCTTTTGCCCGGGTTTGGCCGGGGCGACCCGGCCGATAACCGGCCGTCCGGTACCGCCATACACGACGTGAACCACCTCACCCGGGCGCACCCTGACGGGAAATTGATGGGTATAGAGTGTCCACCCTGAAACCTTGAACGGCCGCACGAGCGTCTGTGATCCCGGGGGCACGAAATCAAAGGCGAACCGGCCTTGTTCGTCGGTGGTGGTTCGAAACGAATTAAGGTCGTAGTACAGTTCGGGAAAGGCTTTGCGATGCATCAGCACGACTTCCCGATTGGTTCCCACCCGGCGGCCGATGCGCAACACGCCTTCCACCCGCCCCCAGGGTTGCAGGACCACCCGGTTCGTACGGGCCAGCGTCTCCCCGGAAAACCGGGCGAAACCATAATCAGGGTGCACGGCAACAAGGCGTGGTGCAGGCACCCCGCGAAACAACCGAAACTGGCCGTTCGTGTCGGTTTGGGTCATCAACTGAAGACCAGAAATGGACGCCAGATGTTGCAACCTGCCTCCCTCAAGCTGTAAACAACCAATGCCCGAGAGCGCCACCTGCGCCCCCGCCACCGGTTGGCCGTCGGCGGCAGTCACCGTGCCCGAGAGACCGCTGTCCTTTTTTAATTTGAAAACAAGCTCGTTGGTTTCAGTGAGTTTCAGTGGCGGGGAAGCTTGCAGATGGCCCGGCGCAATGGCGAGGAGGTGCGTTGTGGGCATGCCTTGACGGGGCATGCTGAGCCGAAATTGCCCTCCTTCGCGAGTGAGTTGAAAACCGCCCCACAACGCTTGCCATGTCACCTCATTTTCCGGCCTCGAACCCCAGCCCATCAACAGTTGGAAATCCGTAATCGGCTTGCCGGTTTCCGCTTCGATCACCCGCCCGGTAATTTGAAGCCTTTTGCTCAGGCGAATGACGAGGTGTTTGTCGGTGGCGGCCAGCAAAACATCCCGGACTGCCGGTTCATACCCGGCTTTATCCACTTTCAAGGTGATACGCTCCGTTGGCGCGTTCTTCCAAGTGAACTGGCCGGTGTCATCCGTTTTGGTTTGCCAGGCGGGAAGCTCGCTGTTTACGAGGCGGATCATGGCATCCGCCACCGGTTGATTTTTTTCATCCACCACCCGGCCCCGCAGGATGCGGCCCGAATCCAGCGTGATGGCCAGCGGCTCCAAATCGGGCTTCAGATCGAAGGGCACGCTCGTGGGGGCGAATCCCTCCGCCCGCGCCCACAAACGGGCCGGACCTTCCGTCGGAATGACGAACCGGAACCGTCCCTCCGTGTCCGTGCGGGCCGCGCGTTGCTGGCGGGGCCGCTCTCCGCCGAACATCAGCGTCACGCTCGCTCCGGCCACGGCTTGGCCGTCGGGCGCCCGGACCACGCCGCTCACGGGCACGCCCGGCCGCAACACGAACCGGGCCTGTTCCGCCCGCAAGCGCCGGGCGGTCAGCGCTTCGGGGCCGGTCGCGCCGTCCTCCGCCTGGTCAAAGTCCGCCGGGTAAAACGCGGGATGCGTGACCTCGAAACTCAGATGCTTCGGCGACGGCGGCACGGAAGCGCAGCGCCAGCGGCCTTGGGCGTCGGTGGCAACGGTCTCGATTTCGAATTCCACCACCTGCCCCACCTCGTCCTTCCGCGTTCCCAGAATCTTCACCCGCGCGCCGGCCACCGGCGTTCCCGCCGGATCGGTCACCACGCCGCCGATGGTCACGCCCCGTTTCAAGGCCAGCTCCAGGGTTTTGTTTTGGAGGGGGGAAAAAAGTTCGTACCGGAGCGGCTGGCAGCCGGGCGCCCGGGCGAGGATCGCGCCCTGTTCGAACCCGTCCGGCGGCAGGTCGAGCGTCACCCGCCCGTCGGCGTCCGCGCGTTGGCCGCCGAAGCGGTATTCCTTTTCCGCGCCGGTGAGTTGCAGTTGCACCACGGCGCCCGGCAGCGGGCGGCCGGTCCGCCGGTCCACCACCCGCGCGACAAGGGTTTCCGGCAGGCGGACCGCGGGCGGTTCCTCCGCCGGCGCGGCGGTCGCCACGGCGGGCGCGGTGGGGGAGGCGGTGGTTTCCAGCGTGATCCCCAGCACCACCCAGGTCGGGCGCTTCAAGAGCGAGATGAGATCCAGACTCGCAATCGGCGTCGTGGGCCGCGGATTGGCCAGCCGGGTGTGGAAGAGCCGCAGGCCCACCCCGTAACGATCCGTCTCGGGGCTCGTCCCGCTCCAGACCACCCCGGAACGCGGATCGCTCAGCGCGGCGGAAGTTTCATTGGGTTCGCGCCACCAGTTCCGCACGTGCACGCCGTAACGGATCAACAACTCGCGCCGTTGACCGTCGGCATAACGCAGCACCAACCGGGCCATCGGCGTGCCCTCGGGGGCGGCGTAAGCGGTGCCATGAATCAGGTGCAGAAAGGTCGCCTTCCGGCCCACGGGTATCTCGCTGACCCGACTGGGCAGCCCCTTGTCATCCCCCAACGCGCCCAGCCCGGTCAACTCGATCAACCCGCCCAGGTCGTAGGGAATTCCGTCAAATTCCTGCCGGCCTTTCGGGACCGCCGTCCACGAGGTCCCGGGCGGAATGGTGTCCCAACGCGTGACATAAAAATCAGTGAGCGACAGCGGAGCGCAGGCGCTCGCGGCCGCGGGGGCCGGCGCCGAAGGTTCGGCGGTTGAAGCCGCGTCCGCCCCGGCGGCGGCCGGCGGATTCTTTTTCGCGTCGGTCAGGCCCGTCACCGCCATCCCGGCCAGCAGCAAGCCCGCCCACGCCGACCAGCGACCGGGCCGGCGGAACCGGACGATGAACTCCAGCCGCTCCTTCAGCCGTCCCCGGTCCTCCAGAATGCCCACGATGCCGACCCAGTTGGACAACGCCGCCGGGGCGCGAAAATCTTCGAGCAGCCGCAGAATGGTCTCCCCGTAGCGGCGGCGCTCCCCCGCGCCGGCCACCGCCAAGGCCATCGCGTCACAGGCCAGCTCGCGATCCGCCCGCATCCGGGCGAAAGCCAGCCACACCAGCGGATTGAACCAGTGGACGATCTGCACCACGGTCAGCGCCCAGTTCAGGATCACGTCGCCCCGCTTCAAGTGCGCCAGCTCGTGCAGCAGCACGAAACGCAATTCCCGCGCCGAAAACCGGCGGCGAAAATCCACCGGCAACAGGATGCGCGGGCGGCGGAAACCGCACAACGCCGGGCTGGCCAAACGCGGGGCCTCCCGCAATTCCGGCGGGCGGCGCAGGCCCATTTCGCGGCAACAGGCGGCCAGCGTCCGGCGGGCGTCGGCGTCGGTCACCACGCGCCCGGCGCGCAACCGCCCCCGGGCCCGGCCCACTTGAACCAGCGTGACCCCCACCAGCGCCCCCGCGCCGGCGAGCCAGCCCCAGAACAGCATCACCCTCCAGTCCCGGGCGGGCGGCGGCAGGGGCGGCGCGTCGGCGACGCGCGGCGCGGCCGGCGCGACGAACGCTTCCGCCGCCCCGTCATGCTCCGGCGGGGCGGCCGGTGGAGAAACGGCTTCACCGGGCGCCCCCGCCGGCGCGGATGGTGGCGCCGGAACGGACGAGGGGGATTCCGCGACGACCGCGCGCTTCACGACCGGCACGAACTCCCTCGCCCCCGGCGTGCTCGTCCCGGCGGCCGGCGGCGCCACGACGGGCCGCCGCGGCAGGAGGTTGAACAGGCTGGCGGAGCTGGAGAACGAGAACGGCAGCGCCAGCCGCGCCACCACCACCCACCAGAGGGCGCATCGCCAGCCGGCGCTCAACCGGTGGCGCAACAGCCGCTGCGTCAGCAGCACCAGCGCGATGAGCAGGGCGGACTGCCAGGAAACGCGAACCAACCAGTCCAGAAAAAGGGCGTGAGGCGACATGGGAAAACCTCCGGATTAATCGGGTTCAATCGGTTTGATCCAGCACGCGGCGCAGCTCGGCGATCTCCTGCGCCGACAACCGGCGGCGCTGGATGAATTGCGCCACCAACGGCGTCAGCGAGCCGCCGAACACCCGCTCCAAAAACGACTCGCTGGCGGCCACCGCGCAATCGGCCTCCGAGACCAGCGGCCGGTAGGCGTAGG
Organism: uncultured Verrucomicrobiota bacterium; assembly: GCA_964601985.1. Classification (GTDB taxonomy): domain Bacteria; phylum Verrucomicrobiota; class Verrucomicrobiia; order Limisphaerales; family J093; genus J093. Next base: position 21,081 of record CAZRPT010000090.1, on the reverse strand, counting down.
CCCGCCCGGCCCGGCGGAAGCCGACCGCCCTTTTGCGGACCAGCCGGCTCAGGAGGGTCTTGACGGTGTTCGGATGCCACGGGCGGCCGTCCGGAGAGACCCGTTCGATGATCGTCGAGGCGGGGAGGGGGGCTTCCTGCCAGAGGACCTTCATCACCTCCCATTCCGCTTCCGAGATACGGGGCAATTTTTTCATCAGCCAAGCGGGGTTGAAAGTTTGCGTAACGCCGATTATTTACAACTGTCGTCAAAGAAGGTCAACCCCTTTTTCGGCGTTTTTTTCGCCCCCGGTTTTCCGGAAGCCGAAACAGGAACGCGGGCCGCCCGGGGAGAAGGGGGGGGAAATCCGAAGCAAGTCACGCGCTGCCGCGCCCCCCCGCCCCGCGGCGGCGGCGGGGGGGGGTCAGACCGCCACCGGCGCCTTGATGGGGGGGTGGGGGTGGTAGTCGAGGACGTGGATGTCTTCGTAGGTGAAGCGGGACAGCTCGCGCACGTCGGGGTTCAGTTCGAGGCGGGGCAGGGGGCGGGGTTCGCGCCCGAGCTGCAGGCGGGCCTGCTCGACGTGGTTCGAGTAGAGGTGGAGGTCGCCGAAGGTGTGGATGAATTCGCCGGGGCGCAGTCCGCACACCTGCGCCACCATGCAGGTCAGGAGGGCGTAGGAGGCGATGTTGAAGGGGACGCCGAGGAAGATGTCCGCGCTGCGCTGGTAGAGCTGGCAGCTCAGCTCGCCGTCCAGCACGAAGAACTGGAACAGGGCGTGGCAGGGGGGGAGGGCCATCTGATCGAGTTCGCCGGGGTTCCACGCGGTGACGATCAGGCGGCGGCTGTCCGGGTTTTCCCGGATCTGGCGGACCACCGCCTCGATTTGGTTGATCGAGCGTCCGTCCGGCGCGCGCCAGTCGCACCATTGGGCGCCGTAGATCCGCCCGAGGTTGCCGTCGGGGTCCGCCCACTCGTCCCAGATGGTGACCCTGCGTTCCTGGAGCCAGCGCACGTTGGTTCCGCCGCGGAGGAACCAGAGCAGCTCGTAGATGACCGAGCGCAGGTGGATTTTCTTGGTGGTGAGCAGGGGGAAGCGGTCGCGGAGGTCGAAACGCGCCTGCGCGCCAAACACCGACCGCGTGCCGGTGCCGGTGCGGTCGGCCTTGGGGCGGCCGTGTTCGAAGACGTGGCGGAGCAGTTCGAGATACTGGACCATGATGTTGGTGGTGGTTGTCTGCCGGGGCCAGCATCCCTCCGCCTCCGCGATGAAGGCAAACTGATTTTGCGCGGAACGACGGGACGCGGCGGGGCGGCGGAGGGCGGGCGCTTCCGGCCCTGGTTCGGGGAACAAGCCGGGGATTCGCCTTCCCGGACGGAAAAGCGTGGCGCAAGGGGCGGTTTGTCTGCTTTCCTTTGCGTCTCCCGGCCTGCCGGAGGCGGCGGGAGGGCTCCCCCACGGGCCTTGACCTGCATCAAGGCAGGGCCGGAGACCAGCGTGTAGTAAGTGAGGTATGGTCGAGCAATTAGCTGAACTGGACGTGCGCGAGGACATCCGCCAGGGGCGGGACCCGTTTGCGCGGATCATCGCCGCCACCGAGGCCCTGCCGGTGGGCGGGCGGTTGCGGTTGCGGGCTCCGTTCAAGCCGGCGCCGATGATCCATCTGTTGACGCGCCGGGGATACACCTGCGCGGCCCAGGAGGGACGGGGCGGGGAGTGGAGCGTGCTGATCGAGCGGCGGCGCGGGGGAGGCGGACCGTTGCCCTCCCCGCCGCCCGCGTGTCCGGGCCGTCCTTCCGGGCGGAGCGGCGCGCCGGAGGCCTCCCCGCCGCCGGAGGCGCCCGAATCCCCGCCCCCCGCCGAAACGCCCGGCGCGCGCGAGGTGGACGCCCGGGGGCTGGAACCGCCGGAGCCGATGATGCGCATTCTCGAGGCGGTGGAAACATTGAAGCCCGGCGAGACGTTGCTGGCGCGGACGGACCGCCGGCCGATGTTTTTGTACGAACAGCTCGAACAGCGGGGCTGCGAGGGGGAGTCCCGGGAAGCGGAGGAGGGCGGCGTGGTGACCCGGATTTGGCGGCCGTGAAGAGCAGGACGTCAGGGAGTCCCGGCGGGGGCGCGCCGGCGAGCCGGATGTCGCCCGACATCAGTCTGCCGCTGCGTTTCGTGCTCACGGGGCTGGTTTCGTTGCTGGGGGCGGCGGGCTTGCTGGTGGCGCGGCCGGAGATTCTGGCGGGCTATCATTATTCTCCGCGCGCGGTGGCGGTGACGCATCTGGTGGTGCTGGGGTTCATGGCGTCGGCGGTGATGGGCGCGAGCTACCAACTCCTGCCGGTGGTTTTGGAAACGCCGCTCTACAGCGAACGGCTGGGGCGCTGGCAGTTCGTGCTGCACGTGATCGGTTTCGGGGGGATGGTGTGGATGTTCTGGCGCTGGAACCTGGAGCAGGTGGGGCATTACGCCTCGGTGCTGGTGACCGGCGTGCTGCTGTTGATCTACAACGTGACCCGCACCCTGCTGCGGGCGCCCCGGCTGGGGGCGGTGGGCGTGGGGGTGGCGTCCGCCTTTTTCTGGCTGTTGATGGCCGTGAGCGTGGGGCTGGCGCTGGCGGCGGGCAAGTGCACCTATGAATCGGTGAACCGTCTGAGCGTGTGGTCGCCGGTGGGCATGCTGGTGCACGGGCTCGCCGCGCTGGCGGAAATCGTGCAACGCTACGAGCCGATCCCCCTGATGCACGCCCACGCGCATCTGGGCGGGGTGGGATTTTTTCTGCTGATGATCGTGGCGGTGTCCTACCAGTTGATGCCGATGTTCACCCTGAGCGCGCTGCCCAGCGAACGACGGGCGGCGCAGACGCTCTGGCTGTTGAACGCGGGGTTGACGGTGCTGTTTTTCGGCCTGGCGTTGAACCGCTCCTGGAAGCTGCTCGGGATGGGGCTGGTGGTGGCGGGTCTGGTGGCTTACGGGCGGGAGCTGGCGGCGATTTTGCGCGCCCGCCACCGGCGGGCGCTGGACTGGGGGCTGCGGTGCCACCTGGCGGCGATGGGGTTGCTGGGCGCGCTGATTTTGCCGGGCACGCTGCTGTGCTGGCCCGGGCTGCCGGCCACGCCGTTCACGGGCCAGCTTGAAAACGTGTACGGCTTTTTGGGGCTGTTTGGCGTGATCACGCTCGCGATTCTCGGTTTCCTGCACAAGATCGTTCCGTTTCTGATCTGGTACCGGGTGTACAGTCCGAAGGTGGGCAAATACCAGGTGCCGGCGATGGGCGATTTGTATTCGGAACGCTTGCTCCGGGCGGGGTTTTGGGTTTACGTGGCCGCGCTGGCGATCATCAGCGTCGGCGCCGGAGCCCGCTCGGTGGCGGGCGTGCGCTGGGGCGGGGTGGTGCTGCTGGGGGGGCTGGCGGTGTTCGGAGGAAACGTGATCGCCATGTTGGGGCACCTGTGGCGGCCCCGGTTGACGCCCCTGAATCAGTGACGGCCGCAAATGGGAAAAGAACAAAAAACGAGCAACGATGACTGAAACCGCATTGACGGATGCGCAAGTGTGGGACGCCCTCCGGCAGGTCATGGATCCGGAGCTGGGCATCAACATCGTGGACCTCGGGCTGATTTACGACGTCCAGGTCCGCGGCGGCGAGGTAAACGTGAAAATGACCTTCACCATGCGGGGCTGTCCCATGCACGGCACGCTGGTGGCGGGCGCGGAAGCGGCCATCCGCCCGTTGCCGGGCGTGGAACAGGTCAACGTGGAAGTGGTCTGGGATCCGCCGTGGAGCCCGGAGATGATGAGCGCCGAGGCCCGGGCCCGCCTCGGCCGGTGAGACCGGAAACCGCCGTCCGTTCGGGCGCAACATTTTGCGCCGGGTTCCGCTGGATTTTTTGCCGTACTGACCCCATCTTATCGCCATGAAGTTCATCCTCACGACGCATAACGTCTCCACGAGTGAAGCCATCGAGGATCATATTCTTTCCAAAATCGAAAAGCTCGAGCATCTGGACCAACGGGCGGTGGAAACGCGCGTGGCCATCGAGTTCGACAAGACCCGCAGTCCGGAGAAACAGTTCAAATGCTCGGTCCGGCTGGCCGTTCGCGGTCCCGACCTTTACGCCGAGGACGTGGAAGCGGACCTCTACCCGGCCATTGACCTGGCCTTCAAAAAGATTCAGCAGCAAATCCGGACGCTGCACAACAAGCGCAAGGAAGTCAAAAAACGGGTGGGCGCCAAATTGAAGGAGCAGCGGCGGGAGGGCAATGCGCCTCCTCTGGCGTGAGCGCCGCCGCCCCCCCGCGGTCGTGCCCGGTTTGCCGGTCCCTGAAATTGTTCCGTTTGTTTCCGAAGGCGCCGCTCCGGCGGCGCGCGCGCGACCGCCGGTTTCCCTCCGGCGGCCGGTAACGCCATGAAGCCGCCGCCCTTCACCGGCGGGGCCGCCGTGACCCTGCGGGCGCGGCAGGTCTTTCCCGTCCGCCGTCCCCCGCTTGAGGACGGCGCGGTGCGGGTGGCGGGCGGGCGCATCGAGGCGGTGGGGCCGTGGGTGGAGCTGCGCCGGGAGGCGGGCGCGACGCGCGACCTGGGCGAGGTGGCGCTGTTTCCCGGGCTGGTCAACGCCCACTGCCATCTGGATTACACCGACCTGGCCGGCGAAATCCCGCCCCGGCGCGGGTTCACCGACTGGATCATGGGCATGAAGGCCGCCAAGGACGCGCGGACCCTGGCGGAAATCCGGGCGGCGTGGCGGGCGGGCGCGGAGCAGCTTTCGCGGCGGGGCGTGACCACGGTGGCGGACGCCGAGGCGTTTCCGGAACTGCTGCCGGACCTCTGGGCGGAAACGCCGCTCCGGGTGCGCTCCTTCCTGGAATTGATCCGAATCCGGGCGGACTTGGACGCCGAAGAACCGGCGCGCCGGGCCGTGGACCGGATTCGCGCCTGGCCGGAGGGACGTCGCCGGGCCGGGCTGTCGCCGCACGCGCCTTACTCCACCACGCCCGCCCTGCTGTCCTGCTGCGCCCGGTTGGCGGAGGAGCGGGAGCTGCCCCTGATGATCCACGCCGCCGAATCGCGGGAGGAGTTCGAGATGTTCACCGCCGCGCGGGGGCCGTTGTTCGAGTGGCTGCGGGCGAACGGGCGCGACATGAGCGACTGCGACGGCCGCAGTCCGGTGGCGCACCTGGCCCGGACGGGCGTGCTCGGACCGCGCACCCTGGTGGTGCACGCCAACTACCTCGCGCCGGGCGACGCGGAGCAACTGGCCCGCTCGGGGGCGACGGTGGTGCATTGTCCGCGCAGTCACGCCTACTTTGGTCACGCGCCGTTTCCGCTGGCGGAACTGCGCCGGACCGGGACGCCGGTTTGCCTGGGCACCGACAGCCTGGCCACCGTGGAGGCGCGGCGGGGCGTCCGCCCGGAGCTGGATTTGCGGGCGGAAATGGCGGAGTTCGCGCGCCGGTTTCCCGACGTGCCGCCGGCGGAGATTCTGCGGATGGCCACCCTCAACGGAGCCCGCGCGCTGGGGCGGGCCGGGCGGGCGGGCGAATTGACCGCCGGCGCGGAAGCGGATTTGGTGCTCGTGCCGTCGAGCGGCGGGCCGGACGCGGTGCGGGAACGCTGGGTGCGGGGCGCGCTGGAGGTGGGCGCGGTTTTGCTCGGCGGACGGTGGGTGGGGGACCGGGAACCGGGCCCATGAGCGCGGCGGAGAAGAATGCGCCGCCGGTGGCGCTGATCACCGGGGCGGCGGGCGGCCTGGGGCGGGCCTTGGTGGCGGCGTTTCTCGAAGCGGGCTACCGCGTGGCCGCCGGCTGGCATGAGCGGCCTTTCCCCGACGACGGACCGGGCAATGGCGGGGAAAACCTCCGGGCCGTGCGGCTGGACGTCACCGACCCGGTGTCCGTCGCGCGCGCCGTGGCGGAGGTGGAAGCGGCCTGGGACGGCGTGACGGCGCTGGTCAACAACGCCGGGATTTTGCGGGACGCGCCGTTGTGGCGGATGTCGGTGGCGGATTGGGACGCGGTGCTGGCGGTCCATTTGCGCGGAATTTTTCACTGCGTCCGGGCGGTCGCGCCGGGCATGCAACGGCGGGGCGGCGGTCACATCATCAACGTCGGCAGCCACGTGGGGTTGCAAGGCGCGCGCGGCCAGGCGAACTACGCGGCGGCCAAGGCCGGGGTGGCGGGCCTGACCCAGTCGCTGGCGCGGGAGTGGGGCGCGGCGGACATCCGGGTGAACGCGGTCCTGCCGGGCGTGCTGCCCACCGCCCTGACCGCCGGTCGTTCGGCGGCGCAACAGGCGGCGTGGCGCCGGGCCAACGCGCTGGGCCGGACGGGCGAAGTGGCTGAAGTGGCGCGGTTTGTGGCGTTTCTGGCGGGGCTGCGCCACGTCTCGGGACAGGTGTTCGCCCTCGACAGCCGGCCGTTGCGCCCGTGGTGAAGGCGGCGGGGAAATCGCCGGGAAAACGGCGGTCCGGCGCCGCGAATTTCCGGAAGGACTTCTTCCCCTGCTGGCACGCCAACTGCTGCAATGCCGCGTTTGCCTTCGGGAACCAAAGAGGGCGACGCGGCGCGAAAGCGGAGCGGGTCCGGCGCCGCCTGTTTCGCCGCCCGCGGCGGCGCGAAAGAGCCTCCGGAAGGGGACGCGGACTACGCATTGACAGCGGTCCGCTTTGCGCTTACACAAGGGGCTTTGGCGTTCCCCCGAAGGAAGGCGCCTTGGGCCCGGCAGGGCCGTTTTTTTGACGAGTATTGAAAGGCAACTGTGGCGGCAAGAGATGACTATCTGATCGACAGCCTCATCGAGATGGGCTACGTGACGGAAGAGCAGTTGGAGCCCATCCGCGCGGAGGCCGATTCGACCGGGGAAGGGGTGGTGGATACCTTGGTGGCGAAAGGCATCCTGACTCCGGCGATCGTGGGCCAGGCCAAGGCGGCGCATTTCGGCGCGGAGTTCATCGAGCTCGACGAGTTGCAGCTCAGCGACGACGTGATCGAGGCGGTGCCGCGTCACATCGCCAAGCGCTTCAACGTGGTGCCCGTCCGCAAGGAGGACGACGCCGTGGTGGTGGCGATGGCGGACCCCTCGGACCTGGACACCCTCGACGGCTTGCAGGCGGCGTTGAACGTGCAGGTCATCCCGGCGGTGGCCACCCAGGAGGACATCGAAGCGGCGATCAGCCGTTACTACGGCACCCGGGGGGACGATTCCGTCAGCAAGATGATCCAGGACATCACCGAGGGCGAGGTGGACATCGGGACCATCGAGGCCCTGCAGACCGACGACGGGTCGGTGGTGGACGCCGACGCGCCGATCATCAAGCTGGTGAACTCCATCATCGTCGAGGCCTTCAAGATGCGGGCCTCCGACATCCACCTCGAACCGCTGGCCCACACCTTCCGGCTGCGCTACCGCATTGACGGCGTGCTGCACGAGATGAAGTCCCCGCCCAAGCGGCTCCAGGCCTCGGTGATCAGCCGGTTGAAAATCCAGGCGAACATGTCCATCGCCGAGAAGCGGATACCGCAGGACGGCCGGATTCAAACCGAGGTGGGCGGAAAGATGATTGACCTCCGGGTGTCCTGCCTGCCCACCACGCACGGCGAGAGCATCGTCATGCGGATCCTCGACAAGGAAGGGCTGAAGCTGGGCCTGCCGGAGCTGGGCTTTTTCAGCGACGACCAGCAGACCTTCGAGCGGCTCATCGGCCTGCCCGACGGCATCCTCCTGGTGACCGGCCCCACCGGCTCGGGCAAGACCACCACCCTTTACGGCGTGCTCAACTACATCAACCGGCCCGACCGGAAGATCATCACCGTGGAGGACCCGGTCGAGTACGTCATGTCCGGCATCAACCAGGTCCACGTGAGCGAGGCGGTGGGCCTGACCTTCGCGGCGGCGCTGCGCGCCATGCTGCGTCAGGCGCCGAACATCATCATGCTGGGCGAAATCCGCGACCTCGAGACCGCCACCATCGCCATCAACGCCTCCCTGACCGGCCACCTGGTGTTCTCGACCCTGCACACCAATGACGCGCCCAGCGCGGTGACCCGGTTGATTGACATCGGCGTGAAGCCGTTCCTCGTGGCCTCGGCCTCGCGGGGCCTCATGGCCCAGCGGCTGGTCCGCAAGGTCTGCAAACGCTGTTCCGAACCCTACCAGCCCAGCGACACGGAACTGAAGGCGTTGAACCTCACGCCGGAGCAGCTGGCCGAGGCCAACTTCCGCAAGGGCAAGGGCTGCGCGGAATGCAACAAAACCGGCTACCGCGGGCGCATGGGCATTTTCGAGATTTTCGTCATTGATGATGATGTCCGGAAATTGATTTACGAAAAAGTGACCGCGTCGGTGTTGCGCGCCCGCGCCCGCGAGATGGGCATGCGGACCCTCCGGGAAGACGGCGCCCGCAAGGCGCTCGCCGGCCTCACCACGCCGCAGGAAGTCATCCAGGTGACCGTCATGGACGAGTCATGAATCCCCTTCCCCTTTCCCTTTCAACCTTTTCGCCCCCAGCCGCCTTCCGGCCTTCCGCCGGCGGGCGCGGGCGTTGTTAGATCGGTTCAGCCATGTCGTACTCCATGTCAGACTTGTTGCAGTTGGTGGTTCAAGAGAACGCCGCCGACTTGCATATCCGGGTGGGCATTCCCCCCGTCATCCGTTTGCACGGCACCTTGCACAAGGTCGAAGGCCCGCCGTTGAAACCGGAGGACACCGAGGAGCTGATGCGCACCATCACCTCCGAGGACAACATCCAGCAGGTGCGCGAGCGCGGCGGCGCGGACTTCGGTTTCGCCTTTGGCGACATGGCCCGGTTCCGCGTCAGCGTCTTCAAGGAACGCGGCAACTTCGCCATCGTGGCCCGCCAGATTCCCAACAAGCTGCTGACGCTCGAGGAGATCGGCCTGCCGCCCTCGGTGCGGGAATTGCTCTACAAACCCCGGGGACTCATCCTGGTGACCGGGCCCACCGGTTCGGGCAAGTCCACCTCGCTGGCCTCGATGATCAACATCATCAACGAGGAGCGGGACGACGCCCACATCATCACCATCGAGGACCCCATCGAATACTTCCACTACCACAAGAATTCGGTCATCACGCAGCGCGAGGTGAACGTGGACGTGCCGAACTTCCCCGAGGCCCTGCGCCGGGCGCTGCGTCAGGACCCCGACGTGATCCTGGTCGGCGAGCTGCGCGACTTGGAAACGATGGAGGCGGCCATCACCGCGGCGGAAACCGGTCACTTGGTGTTCGGCACGCTGCACACCACCGGGGCGGCCAAGACGATTGACCGTATCACGCAGGCCTTCCCCACCAACCAGCAGGAGCAGGTGCGCATCCAGCTTTCCACCGTGTTGCAGGCGGTGATCTCGCAGCTGCTGCTGCCGCGGGCCGACAAGCCGGGCCGCATCGCGGTGTTCGAGATCATGATCAACACGCCGTCCATCGCCGCCCTGATCCGGGACAACAAGACGTTCCGGATTCAGTCCGACATTCAGACCGGCGCCAAATACGGCATGGTCACGCTGGACAGCTTCCTCATTGACAAATACCAGGCCGGCCTCATCTCCCAGGAAGAGGTCATCACCAAGGCGCAGGATCCCACCACCATCCTCCAGAAATTGCAGGAACTGGAAGCCGCCGAACGGGAGGCCGAACTCGCGGCGGGAGGGGGACACTGATTCATGGCTGACATTTCCGGCGATCCTTTGGTGGCCCTCCTGCGGGAACGCGGGATGGTGGATGACATGCAGCTCGAGGAGGTGGCCGCCGAGCACGAACGCACCGGCAACCCCCTCTCCCAAATCCTGGTGGACTACGGCCTGGTGGATCGCGACACCTTGTTGCAGCTCATGGCCGAGCACCTGGGCACCGAGGTGGTTTATCCGGACGAAGCGGAAATCACCCCGGAGATCCTCGAAACGGTCCCCGCCTCGGTGGCCCGGATGTACCACTGCCTGCCGGTGGCGGTCTTCGGCAACACCGTCCAGGTGGCGCTGGCCAACCCCCTCAACCCGGAGGTCATTGACGAGCTGGGCTACACCATCGGCAAGGAAATCCAGGTGGTGGTGGCCGATCCCGAGCGCATCGAGGCCCTCATTGAAAAGCTCTATCCCGAGGAGAGCGGCGGCATGGCGGACCTGCTCAACGAGCTGGGATTGAGCGGCGAAGGCGACGAAGGGGGCTCGAATCTCGAGGATGAAATCGCGGAGCTGGACATCAGCGACGCCACCGACAGCGCGCCCATCATCAAATTCGTCAACCTCGTCCTCCATCAGGCGGTGCAGGACCGCGCCAGCGACATCCACTTCGAGCCCTTCGAGGATTGCTTCCGCATCCGCTATCGGGTGGACGGCTCGCTCTACGAAATGTCCCCCCCGCCCAAGCAACTGGCCGTGCCGGTCATTTCGCGCATCAAGGTCATGTCGAACCTCGACATCGCCGAGCGCCGGCTGCCCCAGGACGGCCGCATCTCGGTGAACATCGGCGGCCGGCTGGTGGACCTCCGCGTCTCCACCCTGCCGACCCAGTTCGGCGAGTCGGTGGTGCTCCGGGTGCTGGACCGTTCGGCCATGACCCTCGAACTGGAGAGCCTCGGATTTCCGAAGTTCATCAAGGAATACGTCGAAACGGCCATCGAGCAGCCCAACGGCATCTTCGTGGTCACCGGCCCCACCGGGTGCGGCAAGACCACCACGCTGTATTCCTGCCTGCGCCGGGTCAACCGCATCGAATCCAAGCTGTTGACCGTGGAGGATCCGGTCGAGTTCGACATTGACGGCATCATGCAGGTGCCGGTGCACGAGGCGGTGGGCATGACCTTCGCCAACGCCCTCCGCTCCTTCCTGCGCCAGGACCCGGACATCATCATGCTCGGGGAAATGCGCGACCTCGAAACCTCGCAGGTGGCCATTCAGGCCTCGTTGACCGGCCACCTCGTGCTGAGCACCCTGCACACCAACGACGCCCCCGGCACCGTGACCCGCCTGATTGACATGGGCGTCGAGCCGTTCCTGATTTCCTCGACCCTCATGGCCGTGCTGGCCCAGCGGTTGGTGCGCACCATCTGCAAACGCTGCCGCACCCCCTTCGAGCCCACGGAATCGCAGCTTTCCATGCTGGGGCTCTCGCCCCACGACGTCGGCGACAAGGTGTTTTACTACGGCCGCGGCTGCGGCGAATGCAACGACAGCGGCTACCGCGGCCGGAAGGGCATCTTCGAGCTGCTCATCAACAGCGAGCCGATCCGCGAACTGATCAACCAGCGCGCCCCCACGGCGGTGATCCGCCAGAAGGCCATCGAACTGGGAATGGTGCCGTTGCGTGAAGACGGTTTGCGGGGTATTTTCGACGGCAGCACGACCGTCGAAGAGATTCTCAAGTACACTTAAGCCCGGAAGAACCCATGCCGAAATTCAACTACGTCGCAATGGACTCGAAGGGGAAGGAGACCAAGGGCACCCTCGAAGTCGGCAGTCAAAGCGAAGCGATCAACCGCCTCAAAGAGATGGGGTTCTACCCCACCAAGGTCGTGGCGGCCGAAAAGGCGAAGGAAAAGCCCGCCAAGGGCAAGGGCGGCGGCAAGGCCAAGAAGGGCAAGCGGGACTTCAAGAACCTCGAGATCAAGATCCCCTTCCTCGGCGGCAAGGTGAAGGCCAAGGTCATGACCGCCTTCACCCGGCAGCTGGCCACGCTGGTGGACGCCGGCCTGCCCCTCCTGCGCGGCATGCGCGTGCTGGAAAAACAGGAGCGCAACGCCACCCTCCGGCGCATCATCGGCGACATCGCCGTCGCCATCGAAGGCGGCAGCACCTTCTCCGAGGCCCTGGCCCAGCATCCCAAGGTCTTCAACAAACTCTACGTCAACATGGTCAAGGCGGGCGAGCTGGGCGGCGTGCTGGAAATCGTGCTGAACCGGTTGGCCGAGTTCATGGAGAAGGCCGAGAAGATCAAGGGCAAGGTCAAGGCCGCCCTCTTCTACCCCGTGGCGGTGTTGATCGTGGCGGTGATCATCCTCGCCGTGCTCATGATCTTCGTCGTGCCCAAGTTCAAGCAGATCTTCGAAGACATGCTTGAAGGCTCCCAACTTCCGGGCTTCACCCAGTTCGTCATGAACATCGCCGACATGATCAAGTCCAAGACCATCCTCATCGGCGACGCCGCCCCCTGGGGGCTGCCGGTGTTTCCCGGACCGGTGGTCTGGGCCCTCGTGGGCGGCGTGATCGTTTTCCGGCTGCTGCTCAAAACCAAGCTTGTCCGGAAATACTTCGACCGGTTCAAGCTGATCATGCCCATCCTCGGGCCCGTCATCTCGAAAGTGGCCATCGCCCGCTTCACCCGGACCCTCGGCACCCTGATCAGCAGCGGCGTGCCCATCCTTCAGGCGCTCACCATCGTGAAGGAAACCTCCGGCAACGTGGTCGTCAGCGAAGCGGTGGGCAACATCCATGAAAGCGTCAAGGAAGGCGAAACCATCACCGCGCCCCTGGACGCCTCGCGCGTGTTCCCCCCCATGGTCATCAGCATGGTGGACGTGGGCGAGCAGACCGGCGCCCTGCCGGAGATGCTCATGAAGATCGCCGACAACTACGAGGAAGAGGTGGACAACGCCGTGACCGCCATGACCTCGCTCCTGGAGCCCATCATGATCGTGTTCCTCGCGGTCATCGTCGGCAGCATCGTCATCGCCCTCTTCCTGCCGCTGATCGTCATGATTGACAAACTGGGCAGCGACAACGGCTGAGCCCCCGTCGGAAAAGCGCCCCTCCCCGCCGCGCCTCCTTCCGTAGCGCAGGCTGGAAGCCTGCCGTGAGGCTGGCTTCCGGTCGGCCAGGCGGGCGGGAAGAGTGGCCGCCGCGTGGAGGGGAAGACTTGGCGGATCGGAAATCCGCGCTCCAGCAGGCTTCCAGCCTGCGCTACGAGGAAACCGCTTCCACTTCCTGATGCCGGCGGAGGCGGAATTCCGCCTCCTTCCGCCGGCAACCGAGGAGGATGCTTTTCTCGTTCCAGTTCCAGGCCGCGTATCCGCATGCAGCGGAATGTCCCGCTTTTCGGACAGGCTCCCTGATACTCGTGTTTGCTTGTTTGGTTCATCGTGGCCGCGTCATTCATCCCGGCGTCATGGCATTCTCCCGCCCCCTCCCCCACGCCTCTCTGGGGTCTTTCCTCATGAGGCAATCCGGACCATTCGAGACGCGAAAATCTCTCACAAATCGGTTGCCTGGACGGGACAATCCGCGTAGAGTTTCGCGCCCGTATGGGATGTGCGCGTAGCTCAATTGGATAGAGCGTCGGTCTCCGGAACCGAAGGTTGTGGGTTCGACCCCCGCCGCGCATACCACCCTTTTGCCCCCGCCGCGCCGTCCAGGCACCGCCTTGTCCCGTTTTGTCAACCCGGGAGCATCCGTGCCCCCCCCTTTGAACCGGATCGCTCGGGAAAGGGATGACGCGGACCCCGAGAGGAGGCTTTCGTCATGGCAGGTGGTGGGCGCGGCAGCATCCGGATGCCGTGTCGAGATATTCGAACCGTCCCGAGGCGCCCCCCCCGCAAAAGCAAAAACCTGTGTTATAGCGGCTCTCGATGAGTCCGGCTGCTCCGGGCATCTTGGGGCTCGTGAAAACCGGGGCGAGGCGGCATGCTGGGGCGGGCCGTTCGGTCCGGATTGGCGACGATGAGCAATTCGAAGATTCAAATGACGGGCTCCGCCCGCCCACCCGCCCGGGTGGGTGTCGTGGGCGCCTCGGGTTATTCCGGCGAGGAGCTGGTGCGGCTGCTGCTGGGCCATTCCGGGGTCACCCTGACCGCCGTGACCTCGCGCCAGCAGGCGGGACGCGCCTTGGCCGATGTGTTTCCCCGCTTCGCCGGTCTGGCGACGGCGCGCGCGTTGAAGTTCACCGAGCCGGACGTGGGCGCACTGGCCGGGGCGGCGGAGGTCGTTTTTCTGGCCCTGCCGCACGGCGTGGCGGCGGAATTCGCCGTGCCGCTGCTGGAGGCCGGTTGCCGGGTGATTGATCTCAGCGCCGATTTCCGGCTGCGCGACGCCGCCGTGTACCGCGAATTTTACGGGCGCGACCACCCCGCCCCGGAACTGCTGGCGCGGGCGGTCTATGGGCTGCCGGAGGTTTATGCGGCGGACATCGCCGGGGCGGACCTCGTCGCCTCGCCCGGGTGTTATCCCACCAGCATCCTGCTGCCGCTGCTGCCGCTGCTGCGCGCGGGCTTGATCCGGCCGGACGCAATCATCGCCGACTCGCTGAGCGGCGTCAGCGGCGCGGGCCGCAAGGCGGACCTCGCCCTGCTTTACGTCGAGTGCAACGAAAGCCTCCGCCCCTACGGCCTCCCGAAGCACCGGCATCTGTCCGAGATCGAGCAGGAACTCGCCCGGGCCGCCGGCGCGCCGGTGACCATCCAGTTCACCCCGCACCTCGTGCCGGTGAACCGGGGCATCCTGACCACGCTTTACCTGCGTCCCAACCGCCCGGTGGACACTCCGGCGGCGCGGGAGGATTATCTCGCCGCCGTGGCCCGAGCCGCGAACGAGGCTTACGCCAGCGCCCCCTTCGTGCGGGTGTTGGGCGAGGACCGCCTGCCGGACACCAAACACGTCGTCGGAAGCAACGACCTCGAATACGCCTGGCGGCTGGACCCGCGCACCGGCCGGTTGATCGTCATGAGCGCCGAGGACAACCTCGTCAAAGGCGCCAGCGGCCAGGCCGTTCAAAGCCTCAACCTCATGTGCGGCTTCCCGGAAACCGCCGGCCTGCGCTGAGCGTCTTTTTTCGCGCGAAAGCGCGAATCGTTCTTGACCTCCGGCGGCGAAGGCTTAGGCTCGGCGGCGGCAATGAGCCGTCATTGGGGACAGTTTTACGCGCGATTCGACCGCTGGTTTTTCTACTTTAGCCAGCCGGCCTGCGGGTAGGACTGCGACGACTCGAAACCGTTTAATCGCATGTCAGAACCGCAGGTGTCCGGCCTGCGGTTTTTTGTGCGGTCGGTCGCCTGCCAGTTACAGCCAAAATCATGATCATCGTTCTCAAACCGAACATCAAGAAACGGGAAGAAAACGCCGTGCTGAAGGAAATCCGCAAGCTCGGCTACAAACCGCACATCATCCGCGGCGTGGAGCGGGTCGTCATCGGCGCCATCGGCGACGAGCGCACCCAGCACACGCTCGAAACCCTCATGACCTGGCCGCAGGTCGAAAACGTGATGCCGGTGCAGAAGCGCTACAAGCTCGTCAGCCGCGAAGGGCATCCCCGCAATTCCGTGATCAAGGCGCGCGGCGTGGCCATCGGCGGACGCAAGTTCCAGGTGATGGCCGGCCCCTGCTCGGTGGAGAGCGAGCGCCAGCTCATGAAGACCGCCAAGGCCGTGAAAAAGGCCGGCGCCACCATCCTGCGCGGCGGCGCCTTCAAGCCCCGCACCTCGCCCTACGACTTCCAGGGCCTCGGCGAAAAGGGGCTGAAGCTTCTGGCCAAGGCACGCAATGAGACCGGCCTGCCCATCATCACCGAGCTGCTCGCGGAGGCCCACGTGGACCTGGTGGCCGAGTACGCCGACATCCTTCAGATCGGCACCCGCAACGCCCAGAACTTCCAGCTCCTCATCGCCGCCGCCAAGACCGGCAAGCCGATCCTCCTCAAACGCGGCCTCTCGATGCGCATTGACGAGTGGCTGCTGGCGGGCGAGTACGTGCTGGCCAACGAAAACCCCAACCTCCTCTTCTGCGAGCGGGGCATTCGCACCTTCGAGACCTACACCCGCAACGTGCTCGATCTCTCGACCATCCCGATCATCAAGGAGGAATCGCACTGCCCGATCGTGATTGATCCCAGCCAGGGCTGTGGCCGGGCCAACCTCGTGGCCGCCATGTGCAAGGGCGCGGTGGCGATGGGCGCGGACGCCCTCCTGATCGAGGTGCACCCCAACCCCGCCGAGGCGTGGAGCGACGGCGCCCAACAGGTGACGCTGGAAGGCTTCGCCAAGCTGATGAAGGACCTCAAACCCTTCATCGCCGCCGCCGGAAGGGAGTAGCGGCGGGGGCCGAAAAAGCGAAAAGCGGGCGGGCGCCCGTCTCCGTCCCGTTCACCGGCGAACGCCCCAAGGGGCCATTGCCAGCCGGGAACGAATGGACTAGGCTGCCGCGCGCAACGGGCGATTAGCTCAGTGGCTAGAGCGTCTCCTTTACACGGAGGGGGTCGCAGGTTCGAGTCCTGCATCGCCCACCAGTTTTTCATTTTTAAGCGTTAAGCGTATTGTCATGAAGTGTTACCAGCCCCCCTTCGCCGTTCGCGTGCCCGGGAAAATCATGCTTGGACTCGCCGCCTTGTTGACGTTCGCCGGCGTGGTGAACGGTGCGGCCAAGGATCTCCTGTTGGTGCCGGACCTGGCCACCCTGAAGGCGCGCATGCAGCAGGAGCTGCACGCCACCCACCCGGATTTCGTGGTCTTCGTGCCCCGCGTCACCGGCACGGGGGTGAGCGACACCGGCAACGAGCATTTTCTGGTGTTCGACGGGCCGGACGGCTCGCTCATGGCGATCTGGACCCAAAGCACGCACGAAGGCCAGCCGGACCAGCACATCGTCTTCGCCCAAAGCCGGGACGAAGGCCGCACCTGGAGCACGCCCAGGATCATTGCCGGTCCCGCCCGGGCCGGACAAAAGCCCATCGCCAGTTGGGCCTTTCCGCTGGTCAGCCGGTCGGGGCGGATTTACGTGCTCTACAGCCAGCACGTGGGCAAATTCGACACCTTTTACCACACCACCGGGCGGATGGACGGAATTTACAGTGACGACAACGGACGAACCTGGTCCGCGCCGCAAACCGTCCCAATGCCGCGCAGTCAGCGCGACAATCCCGACCCGAGCTACCCGGCCAACTGGATTTGCTGGCAGAAACCGTTGCGGCTCGGCCCGGACGGCAAATACCTCGCCGGCTTCACCCGCTGGACCAGCAAGGCGGTGAAGAAGAACCCCACGTCCTCCTGGATTTCGCACGATTCCCGCGTCGAGTTCATGCGGTTCGACAACCTCGACGCCAACCCGGAGGTGGCGGGGCTGAAAATCACGTGGATTGCCACGAACGACCAAGCGCTCGCCGTGCCGTTTCCGGGCCATCCGGAAGTAAGCGTGTGCCAGGAACCCTCGATCGTGAAACTGCCCGACGGGCGCTTGTTCTGCGTGATGCGCACCGCCGCCGGCAGTCCGTTCTGGTCCGTCAGCGCCGATCAAGGGAACACGTGGGCGCAACCCCGGAGGCTGTTGCAACGGGATGGCGGCGCGCCCCTGAAGCACCCGCTTTCCCCCTGTCCGATTTATGACGTGGGCGGCAACACCGCCGGCAGCGGACGCTACGCCCTGTTCATCCACAATCATGACGGCCACTACCACGGCTACGGCCCCAAGGACACAAGCTACCACCGGCGGCCGGTTTATCTGGTGGTGGGGCACTACCAGGCCGGCGCGGAACAGCCGGTCTGGTTCGAGAAACCCCGCTTCTTCATGGACCACGGCGGCGTGAGCCTGGGCGCGCCCGGCAAACGGGGCCGGCTGGACCTGGCCTTGTACGCCAGTCTCACCCGCCGGAAGGGAGTCACCGTGCTCTGGTACCCCGACCGAAAGTTCTTTCTCCTGGGCCGAATCCTGAAAGACGAGTGGTTCGCCTCCTCGCCGTCTTCCTCCTCGCGGGAATAGCGCCATCGGAAAGTCCCGGCGGAGGGGCGTCTTCCTGGCGCCTTGGCGCCGCTCTTTGATTTTTCCCCGGCCGCCGGGGCGCGAAAATGTTTTCGCGAATGGCCGGCCGGGCCTACAGTGGGGTTTCATCCGCGAATCGGAGTGATCATGAAAAGCGTGCAAGCAATGCTCGGGTTGGCCGTGTCCATGGGCGCGGTGTCGTTGTTCTCCCAGGCCGCCGACCGGCCGGAACCGAAGGTGGTGGATCCCGGTCCGCCGCCCAGCGACGCGATCGTCCTGTTCGACGGCAGGGATCTTTCCGCCTGGCGGAACAAGGACGGCGGACCCGCGCGGTGGGAGGTGCGGGACGGCATGGCCATCGTGAACGGCACGGGCAGCATCTTCACCCGGCAGGAGTTCGGCGACTGCCAGTTGCACGTGGAATGGGCCGCGCCGCCGCCCGACGGCAAGACGGGGCAGAGTCGCGGCAACAGCGGCATCTACCTGCAGGGACGTTACGAGATTCAGGTGCTGGATTCCTACCACGCCAAGACCTATCCGGACGGGCAGGCGGGCGCGTTTTACGGAAATTTCCCGCCGCTGGTGAACGCCTGTCGGCCGCCGGAACAGTGGCAGACTTACGACATCATCTTCCACGCGCCGCGGCTGGCGAAGGACGGCAAGACGGTCGTCCCCGGCTCGTTCACGGTGCTGCACAACGGGGTGCTCGTGCAGGACCACGTGCCGGTGAAGCGGTTCACCCGCGCCGCCGCCTTCCGGGGCGTGACGCCGAAGGGGCCGCTGATGCTCCAGGACCACGGCTGCCCGGTGCGCTATCGGAGGGTCTGGATTCGTCCGCTGAACTGAGCCGCCCATGACGCCGGAGTTTTACGACACCCATTGCCACCTCGATTTTCCGGATTTCCGGGAGGACGTGGCGGCGGTCATCGAGCGGGCCGAAGCGGCGGGCATCACCCGGATGATTTGCATCGGCACGGACCGGGCGAGCAGCGAGCGGGCGACGGCCCTGGCGGCGGCGCATCCGGCGGTGTTCGCCGCCGTGGGATGGCATCCGTCGGAGGCGTTGCAGGCGCCGGAGGACGTGCGGGCGGAGCTGCGGGAGCTGGCCCGCCGGCCCAAGGTGGTGGCGATCGGCGAGATCGGCGTGGATCACTACCGGCTGCCCGGCCAACGCGGCGGCACGGCGGAGGAAGATGCCCGACACAAGGAACGGCAGGCGGCGCTGTTTCAACAGCAGCTCGAAGTGGCCGCCGAGCTGGGGCTGAATTGCGTGATCCATCAGCGGGCCGCCCTGGAGGCGACGCTGGAACTGTTCGCGCCGTACGCCGACCGCGTGCGCGGGGTGTTTCATTGTTTCGTGGACGACCCCGCCGCCTTGGAACGGATCGTCGCGCTGGGCTCGCTGGTGAGTTTCACCGGCATCCTCACGTTCAAAAACGCGGCCACCGTGCGCGATTCGCTGCGCGCCGCCCCGGCGGACCGGTTCATGCTGGAGACCGACGCCCCGTTCCTCGCGCCCACCCCTTACCGGGGCAAACGCTGCGAACCGGCCTACGTGCGGGAGATCGCCCAAACGGCCGCCGAGACGCGCGGGGTGGATCTGGCCGCGTTGAGCCGCGACACCTGCGCCACCGCCCGGGACTTTTTTCACGGTTTGTCATGAGCGAAATCACCCACCAGCAACGGCGACCCGGCAACGGGCGAATTTTTTGGGGCTGTCTGGCCCTGTGCGCGGGCTTGGGCGGGCGGGTCCAGGCCGCGCCGAAAAGCGTCTTTCCCGGCCGCGAATGGGCGCGCAAAACCCCGGCGGAAGTGGGCCTGAACGCCGACCGGCTGCGCGCGTTCAGCCGCTTCGTCGGCGGGCGCGGCTGCGTGGTGCGGCACGGGTATCTCGTGTACTCGTGGGGCGACATCAGCCGCCGGGCGGACGTGGCGTCGGCCTGCAAACCGATCTTCAGCTTCTTCCTGTTCAAGGCGGTCGAGGACGGAAAAATTCCCAGCCTGGACGAGCGGGTCGTGCGCTGGGAACCGCGTCTGGCCAAACTGAACCCGAAGCTGGGCTACAAGGATCGCCGGATCACGTGGCGGCATTTCGCCAACCAAATCTCCTGCTACGGCGTGCAGGAAGCGCCGGGCACGGCCTTCGATTACAACGACTGGCAGATGGCGCTGTTCTGGGACACGCTGTTTCGCCAGGTGTACGGCGCCACCCTGGACAACGTGGACGCCACCGTCCTGCACCCCCTCCTGACCGATCCGCTCCAATGCCAGGACAACCCGACCCTGCTGGCCTTCGGCCCCCGGGACCGGCCCGGACGACTGGGCATTTCGGTGCGGGACTTCGCGCGGTTCGGGCTGCTGTTCTTGCACGAAGGCAACTGGCGCGGACGGCAGCTCATCAGCCGCGCGCACGCCCGCATGGCGGTGCGCAGCCCGTTGCCCAACCGCATCCCCCGCACGCGCGGCAAGGCGGCGGAGATGATCCCCGGCCAGCGCACGCTCGGCTCGACCCGCAAGCCCGACAACCAGACCGACCACTTCGGCAGCTACAGCTGGCTGTGGTGGCTCAACGGCGTGGACCGGCACGGCCAACGGATGTTTCCCGACGCCCCCACCGATCTCTACTGCGCCAACGGCCACGGCGGTCCGCGCGCGGTGTGGGTCCTCCCGGGCTTGGACCTGGTGGTCTCCTACAACGACGCCCGCCCGAACCGCTGGGTCAGCGGCCGCGACAACCCCAGCAACACCGCCCTGAAACTCCTCGTCGCCGCCGTGGAGAAAAAATAGCCGCGGGGGCCGGCGACGAAGCGGGGCGGGATTCTTTCGGGCTTCGGGATTCTCGGAACTCGTTCGGTCACCGGCCCCTCGGACTCCGGCTTCCCCCCTCCAACCGTTCGAAGTCCGAGTGCAAACGCCGGGTTCCCCGGCCCGCCGTTTTCCGCCCGGCTTTCACGAAAGCATTCGCAACGCGGAGAAAACCGGAAAGGGGAAGATTGGAGGCGGAGGTCGGAATCGAACCGACGCATAGAGCTTTTGCAGAGCTCTGCCTTACCACTTGGCTACTCCGCCAACCACGCGCCCCAGTGTAATCATCCCTCGCGGATGTGCAAGCCCCGACTCGCCCTTGCCGCGAATCGAATTGCCTCATCCCCGTTAGAACCCGCCGGAAAAGCGGGACATCCCGCCGCGCGCGGTTGCGCGACCCGCGGGATATGGCGCAAAATGCCTTGAGTGGCAGGCCGTTTTCCCAGCCGGTATTTTCCGACAGGCTCCAACGAAGAAGCTTGGCCGGGGAGGGAAATCCGCGATTGTCTCACGCGGGCCCGCGCACCCGGCTCTCCCCCCCACCCCGCGGGAGGAGGCCTTTTTCCCGGGCTTCGTCCGCGGTGGCGGCGGCCGTTGAGCGGCCTTGTGGGAGGCCGGGG
>CAZRPT010000089.1:0-30911 GCA_964601985.1 uncultured Verrucomicrobiota bacterium | reverse complement strand
ATCCCGGGAACCCCGCCGCGTCGTTCACCTTCGAGCAAAGGGCCTGGCCGGCGGACGACCAGCCGTGGGAAGCCGAGGCCGCGCCGTGCCGGATTCACGCCCGCGGCAAGCGCATCCCGCAATGGCAGCTCGACGAGCATGGCCTGGTGCGCGAGGTGCAGGCCGGCCCGGTGCGCTCGGATCAGCCGGTCGAGCCGATCACCCTCATCCCGATGGGCGCGGCGCGGCTGCGCATCTCGGCCTTTCCGGTGATCGGCGACGGCCCGGACGCCCACACGTGGAAAATCCCCGAGCCGCCGCCGGTGCGCGCCTCCCATTGCTGGGAAGGCGACAGCGTCGGCGCGGTGTGCGACGACAAAGTGCCCGCCCGCTCGAACGACCAGAGCATTCCGCGTTTCACGTGGTGGCCGCGCCAAGGCAGTCGCGAATGGATCGAACGCGATTTCAAACAGCCCCGGACCATCTCCCGCGTGGCCGTTTATTGGTTCGACGACACCGGCCAGGGCGGTTGCCGCGTGCCCGCTTCCTGGACGCTGCTCTATCGTGACGACGGCCAATGGAAACCGGTCACCGGCGCGTCCGCCTTCGGCGTGGCCAGGGACCGCTTCAACGAGGTCACCTTCGACCCCGTGAAAACCGACGGCTTGCGGCTGGAAGCGCAGCTTCAACCCGGTTTCTCCGGCGGCATTCTCGAATGGCGGGCGGAATGAAACCCGAAATCCGAAAGAGAAATCACGGCATCGCGCCACGTCGGCCGCCACCGCGAGGAGGCGGACTCGATCCCCGCCAGCGATTTCCGCGGCCGTGACGATTTCACCCCTTCAGGACGGGAAAAAGCGGCAGCCGAGCAATGGGGGAAGCTGTGACCGACAGGGGCCTCTACTGCGAAGAACCGCCGGCCGTCGGTCCGATGGTTTCGTGAGCGAAAGTGGCGCGGTTTGGTTCCGCCCGGGCGGCACTGTTCCGCCGGCGGGGTGGAAGGCGCGCCCGGTTGATGGGGATTTCCTGCTCGCGGGAGTTCACCCGCGGCGGTTGGCCCGCCAGAGCAGCCAGGCGCCCACGCCTTGGAAGAGGAAGTTGGGCAGCCAGACCAGCAGGTGCGGATGGTAGCGGGGCTCGTTTTGCCAGGCTTCCGCCAGGATGTAGAACACGTAGTACACGAGCATCAGCCCGATGGCCAGGGCGATGCCGATGCTGGTCTCCCGTCGGTGCGCGCGGATGCCCAGGGGGATGCCCACCAGCGTGAAGCCCAGACAGGCCAGGGAGAAGGCCACTTCCTTGTGCAGTTGCAGGATGACCGGCAGCGGGCGGATGCCGTCGGCTTGGTTGCGCCGGTATTCCTCGAGCAACTGCGACAGGGTCATGTTGGAGATTTTGGGCTTCGAGTGTTCGATCCGGCGGATGCGGAAGGGCAGTTCCAGGACCGAATCGCTCACGGTGGCCAGTTGCATCGAGCGCACGGACACCACCTCCGCCCGGGGCATCTCCAGTTGGATGACTTCGTTGGTGGGGTCCACCCGCAGCAACGCTTCCTTGGCGGTGATGATCAATTCCACCCGGGACGCCGTGGGCGCGGCGGCGGGGGGAGCGTCCGGAAGCGTGGCGGTGGCGGGGGGAGGGTTGGTGTCCATCCGGTAGAGGACGAGATTTTCCAGCCGGTTCGATTCCACGCCGCCGACGTAAATCACGTAGCCGGGGAAGCGGCGGATGAACTGGTTCGGCGCCAGCAACGCGGTGGGTTGCTCGACGCCCAACCGGTAGAGCAGCCGCTTGTAGGCCACGCGGCACTGGGGGGCGAGCTGGAGGTTGAACCACGCCGAGAGGCCGCACAACACCACCGCCAACCCCAGCACCGGCGTCACCAGCGAAAGCAGGCTCACGCCGCTGGCCCGGGCGGCGGTCAGCTCCTGATCCGCGCTGAAGCGGCCAAAGACCAGCAGGGTGGCGGTCAGCATCCCCACCGGCAGCGAGTACACGGTCACGAACGGGATCAGCAACAGCAGCGCGTGCAGCACCACGCCGAAGGCGGCCTGGCGGTTCACCAGCAGTTCGAGGATCTCCTTGAGCAGCATGTTGCCCATGACCAGCACCAACGTGGCGGTGGCCACGGTCAACAACAGCGCGGCCGACACCTGGCGCAGGAGATACCCGTGCAATGTTCTCATCCGGAATCCGCCCCGCGCGCTCGCGGCGCGTTCGGACGGCGGGCTCAACCTGCCGTCCGCCCCGCCCGCCCGGCAATCTCAAAATGCCGTTCGCTCAACCGGGGACGGAAGTCGGGAAAGGATCACACGCTTTCGCGGAGCAAGGGGACGTCCCGGTTGCGCGCCGGTCCGGAACCGCCGGGGCGACGGATTCCGCGGACTTCCGCCGGCTCTTGGTTTTCGTTCGCCGCCGGCGCCAGCGATCACGGAAGGCCTGTCGGCGGCGGCGGGTTTCCGCTTCGGAATAGAGCGCCTGGCCGAGTCGCAGAAAGCCCTGGTGAAGCTGTTCCGGCGTCATGTGACGCGGTCGGAGGTTGACGTCGAAGAGCGTGCAAAGGTTCCAGTTGCCGGGATTGAGAATCCGGCCTTCGCGTTCCAGCCGGGGGTACAAAGGCGTGCCGGGAAAGGGGGTGAGCAGGGTGATCTGCACTTCGTAGAGGCCGGACTCGCGCACGAAGGCGAGCACCTCGTCGAACACCTCCGGCGTGTCGCCGTCGAGCCCGAGGATGAAACAGCCGTTCACCGTAATGCCGCGTTCCTGAATCCGCTCGATGGCCGACAGATAATCTTCACGCCGCCGGGCCTTCCAGTTGTTCCGGCCTTCGAGCCCTTCGAGGCTGGCGGCGCGCGGGCTTTCCAGACCGATGAGCACCTGCTGGCAGCCAGCGTCACGCATCAATCCCAGCAGCTCGGGATCATCGGCCACCGAGAGGTCGCACTCGGTGAACCAGCGCAAATCCTCGCGGAGCAGGGCGCGCATCAACCTGCGATAATGGGCCTTGTGAACAAAGCTGTTGTCATCGGCGAACTCGATGAAGGGGCGTTCCCAGATTTGCTTGATGGCGCGAATCTCCGCGAGCACCCGCTCGACCGGCTTGAGCTTGTAGCGCGGAGTCAGCAGGACGGAGCTGGCGCAAAAGGCGCACCGGTGCGGACAGCCGCGGCTCGTTTGCACGGTGAGCCGGTTGTAGCGGGCCGGATCGAGCAGGTCGAAGCGCGGCAGGGGCGCTTGGGCCAGGTCGAACTCCCCGCGCTCCCGCGCCACATAGAAAGGCCGGAGCCGGTCGCGGGAAAAATCGTCGAGCAACTCGCGCCAGACCGGCTCCCCCTCGCCCAGGACCACGGCGTCGCAGTGGCGCTTCGCCTCATCGGGCCGCGCGCTTACGTGGAGGCCGCCCATCACCACCGTCGTTCCGGCGGCGCGGTAGCGATCGGCCACCTGGTAGGCATCGGAAATCTGGGCGGAAAGCGAGGTGATCGCCACCAGATCGAAGTGGTCCGGCAACGCGCCGGATGCTTCGAGGTTTTGAACCTCGTGATATTCGAGCTCGAACGCGTCGGGCGTCAGCCCCGCCAGCGTCAACAACGACAGACTGGGCAGCGAGGCAATCACCTTGCTGCGTTCGACGAAACCGGGCAGCGTGAGCCCGAGTTCCAGCAGTTCCTGGTTTTCCGCCCGGATGCCGCTCATTGCGATCAGGCCGAGGCGTTTTTTAGGAGGGAGGGGGAGGTGCGTTTTCATGATCAGTGCTCCGGAAAAAGGTTTTGCGCCGTAATTTTTCTCTTTCAGGCCATTCGTGTTGTTCGGGGTTCCCGGTTCGTTCCTTGCGTGGTTCAAGAGAGCAGTTGCCAAAACGTCACGCCCGCCCCGTAGAGCAGCGCGATGACCGGCACGGCGAACCCGTGCCGGGCCGGCGGCCAATGGGCGGTCAGGATGCAGCAGAGCGGCATCGTCACCGCGCCGAGCAGGAGGGCAACCGACGCCGACGGCAGCAAGGCGCCGGTCAGGGCCTTTTGGGTCACCGTCAACCAGAAGAGCAGATTGATCCCCGCCAGGCCAAAACAGGCGATGTGGGCCAGCCGATAGAGCCGCCGGCGCGGACTGCCGTAGCCGCCCAGAAAATCCTCCCGGTGAAAGCCCAGTCCCAGCAGCATCCCGCCGAGGAGGCCCGTCATTACGCCCGCCCAGCAGGCCAGCAGATTGATCTCCGGCACGTGTGTCATCATGTGGTTTCGAAATTATGTTTTCGCGCGCATGACCGTAGTCGCCGAACGAACCGCCTCCTAATTGATAAAAAGAGCGGGGGATATTGAGTGAATCAATGATGTCCGCGCCCGCCGCCGCAACTCTCGTTTCCGCCGGGGCGCCAACCCCGCCGGCGAAACCAACGGACTCCCCCCCTTTTCCAGCCCCCCTCAGCTTCCCGCCCCTCCCCGGGGCCTTTTTTATGAGGCAATTCTCCGTTCGCCCCCTAGTATCCTCCCCGACATGGCGTCGAAGCGAAAGTCCCGGAAATCCCGTCCGCCCGCCCCGCCCGCCGGCCCGTCCTTGGGCCGGTTGTGGTTGGGGCTGCTGGGGTTGGTGGCGCTGGCGGTGGCGGGCTCTTTTCTGTGGCAACGGGTTTCGGGGGGCCTGCCCGCCGCAGCCGTCCGCCCGAAGACGACGGCGGAAGCCCTGGTGCCGGACCAGGCCGCCACCTACGCCCGTTACGCCGGCTCGTCCACCTGCCGGGAATGTCACGAGGAAGCCCAGCGCCGGTGGGAAACCTCGAATCACGGTCTGGCCGAGCGCGATTTTCGCGCCGATCTCGACCGCCCGGCCTTCGATCCGCCCCGCGTCTTCCGGCACGCCAGCCAGACCAGCGAGGCCCGCTACCAAAACGGCCGTTACGAGCTGGTGACGCTCGGTTTCGGCACCAACCGCCAGCCCTATCAACTCGTGCGTGTCATCGGCAACGACCCGCTGCGGCAGTTCCTCATTGCCCGGCCCCGCGGACGGTTGCAGGTGACGGAAGTGGCTTGGGACCCGCGCACCAACCAGTGGTTCGACGTGTACGGCAACGAGGATCGTCGGCCCGGTGAATGGGGCCATTGGACCGGGCGGGGCATGTGCTGGAACGCCATGTGCGCCGTCTGCCACAACACCCGCGTCCGGAAGAACTACGATCCGGCCACCGACACCTACCACACGGCCATGACGGAATTGACCGTGAGCTGCGAGGCCTGTCACGGGCCGCTGAAGGAGCACGTGGTCTGGCAGCGCACCTACCGCAACTCCGGCCGGCCTTATCCACCGCCCGCCGGCGAGGATCCCACCCTGCCCCGCTATTCCACCAATCAGGTCTTCCAGACCTGCGGTTCCTGCCACGCCCGACGCGCCGATCTCACCGGGGATTTCCACCCCGGCGAACGCTTCTTCGATCACTATTCGCTGACCATTCCCGACCTGACCGACACCTATTACCCCGACGGCCAGGTCCGCGATGAGGATTACGAATACGCCGCCTTTCTCGGCAGCCGGATGCACACGCACGGCATCGTCTGCATGGATTGCCACACGCCGCACCAGGCCAGGCCCGCCATCCTGGGCAACGACCTCTGCATGCGCTGCCACAACGGCAGTTACACCAACAGCCCGGTCATTGACCCCGTCGCCCACGGGTTCCACGCCAAGTATGAATCCGGCAACGACTGTCGCGACTGCCACATGCCGCAAACCGTGTACATGGCGCGCCACTGGCGGCACGACCACGGCTTCACCATCCCCGACCCGCTGCTGACCAAGCAGTTCGGCATCCCCAACGCCTGCAACCGCTGCCATCGCGACAAGGACGCCGACTGGTCCCTGAAATGGGTCGGGGAATGGTACGGTCCCAAGATGAACCGCCGGACCCGCGACCGCGCCCAGTGGTTCGCGCGCGGCCGCCGGGGCGAGGCCGCCGCCCGACAGCCGTTGCTGAAACTACTGGCCGGGGAAGAAATCCCCTACTGGCAGGCGGCGATCATCAACATCCTGCGACAGTGGATCGAAGATCCCGCCGTCGAGCGGGCGGTGCGGGAACGGCTCGACGCACCCGATCCGCTGGTGCGCGAAAAGGCGGTCCAGGCCCTCGCGCCGCTGGTCGGCCGACCCGCTTCCGGCCTGCGGCAGATGTTGCGCGCCCGGTTGGAGGACCCCGTTCGCTGCGTGCGCGTGGCCGCCGCCTGGGCGCTCCGGGCCACGGTGGATCCGGCGTCCCGGGCCGGGCGGGAGCTGCGCCGCATGCTCGACTACAACGCCGACCAGCCCACCGGCCAGTTGCAACTCGCCGTTTATGCCCTCGACCGCGACCAGCCGGAGACCGCCTACGCGCACCTGCGCAAGGCCATCGCCTGGGATCCCAACTCCCCGCCGCTCCGCCACGAAATGGCCGTGGTCTGCAGCCTGACGGGCCGGAGCCGCGAAGCGCTCGAACAGCTCGAAACCGCCTGCCGCCTCGCGCCCGACGAGGCCGAATACGCCTACAAACTCGCCCTCGCCCGGAACGAAGTGGGCGACTCCGCCGGCACCCTCGCGGCCTTGGAACGGGCGGTGAAGCTTGATCCCCGCCACGCCCGCGCGTGGTACAACCTCGGTCTGGCCCGCAACGCCGCCGGGCGCCCGGAAGACGCCCTCGACGCCCTCCTCCGGGCCGAATCCATCACCCCCGACGATCCGCGCATCCCCTACGCCCGGGCCACCATCCTGTTCGGTCTGGGCCGCGTGGCCGAGGCCCGGCAGGCCGCCGCCCGCGCCCTCGAAATCCGGCCCGGCTATCCCCCCGCCCGCCAGTTCCTCGACAACCTTCGGTAAGGGCCTGGCGGAGAAACGGGACCTCCTGCCGCGTGGAGGCACGCGGCCTCCCGGAAGGGCGCAAAACGCCCCTTGGCCGCGGGCCGGGCCCCCACCGGCGTTTTCCGACCGGCTCTCAGAGCGCGCGGTTCAGGGCGCTGAGGACCGCCTTGACGGAGGCCAGCTCGATGTTGGTGTCCACCCCCACCCCCCAGCGGACGCGGTCGTCGCCGACCTTGAGCTGGATGTAGGCGATGGCGGCCGCCTCTTCGCCCCGGCTCAGGGCGTGCTCGCTGTAGGCCAGGATGTCCAAAGGCGGCAGGTCGGTCTTGCTGAACCCGTGCACCAGCGCGGCCAGCGGGCCGTTGCCTTCGCCGGTCAGCTCGACGGGCCGGCCGTCGCGCAGGAGGCGCGCCCGGCACTGGACCTTGCCGTTCTGGCTGACGGCCTCGAACCCTTCGAGCGCCCACGGCAGGGACCGCTCGACGTATTCGCGCCAGAAGATCGCCTTCAGCTCGGCGGCGCTGACCTCCCGTCCGAGCCGGTCCACCTCCTCGTTGGCGATGGGGCCGAACTCGCGCTGCAATTCCTTGGGCAGCTCGATGCCGAACTGGCTCTCGAGCAGGTAGGCCACGCCGCCCTTGCCGGACTGGCTGTTGACGCGGATGACCTCGCGGTATTCGCGCCCCAGATCGCGCGGGTCAATGGAGAGATACGGCACGTCCCAATACTGCTGCCGGCCGGCGCCCCACTCGGCCAGGCCCTTTTTGATGGCGTCCTGATGGGAGCCGCTGAAGGCGGTGAACACCAGCTCGCCGGCGTAGGGTTGCCGGGGCGGCACGGTCATGCCGGTGCAGCGTTCGTACACCGCCCGGATGGCGTTGAGATCGGAGAAATCCAGCCCCGGATCAATGCCCGCCATGTAGAGGTTGAGCGCCACGGTGACGATGTCCAGGTTGCCGGTGCGCTCGCCGTTGCCGAACAGGGTGCCCTCGACCCGGTCCGCGCCGGCCAGCAGGCCCAGCTCGGTCGCGGCCACGCCGGTGCCGCGATCGTTGTGGGTGTGCAGGCTGATGACGAGGGCGTCGCGATCGCGGATGTTCCGGCAAATCCATTCGACCTGGTCGGCGTACACGTTGGGCGTGGCCACCTCGACCGTGTCCGGCAGGTTCAAAATCATCGGATGCTCGGGCGTCGGCTGCCAGACGTCCATGACCGCCTCGGACACTTCCTTGGCGAACTCGACCTCCGTGGCGCTGAAGCTCTCGGGCGAGTATTGCAGGGTCACTTCCGTGCCTTCCAACCGGCCCAGCCGGTCCTTGATCATCTGCGCGCCGCGCCGGGCCACCTCGATGATCTGCTCCTTGCTCATGCCGAACACCACCCGCCGTTGCGCCGGCGAGGTGGAGTTGTAGAGGTGGATGATCGCCTTCTTCGCCCCGATGAGCGACTCGACCGTGCGTTCGATCAGCGCCTCCCGGGCCTGGACCAGCACTTGCAGCGACACGTCGTCCGGCACGCGGTGTTCCTCGATCAGGCGGCGGTTGAAGGCGAACTCCGTGTTCGAGGCGGACGGGAACCCCACCTCGATCTCCTTGAACCCGCAGGCCACCAGCGTCTGGAACAGCTCGAGCTTCTGGCTCACGTTCATGGGCACGGCCAGGGCCTGGTTGCCGTCGCGCAAATCCACGCTGCACCAGCGCGGGGCGCGGGCGAGGGTGCGGTCCGGCCAGCGGCGGTCGGGCAAATGCACCGGGGGAAACGGGCGGTACTTCTTCGACGGATCTTTCAGCATGTGTCTGTTCTTTCTGCGTTGACGCCCAAGGGCGGACGGGAAAACAAAAAACCCACCGCCGGCTCGGGCAGTGGGTTTCGGAAACTCGGGGCGACCTGTTCAAAACCCGCCTGCCACGCTGCGCCGAAGCAGCGCGCCCAGAGCCGGCAGGAGGTTCCGCGTCGCCATCATGAGCGCGCAACCTACCCGCCCCGCCCGCCGCGGTCAACCGGTTTTTCCCGGCCTGTTTTCGCGGCGCAATCCGCGCCCCATTTCCCGCGTCCTCCCCAATCCCCCCGCAGCGCCGGGACGGAAGGCCACCGAGCCCTCCCCGGCAAAGGGGCTGAGAAAAACGGAACGCGCGCGCCATGAGGCCCGGGTTGCGGCACTTCCGACGTGAATCCGGCGGCGGTTCGGGCTATTGCTTCGCCGTGCACCTGGCGCATCTCAGGCTCCGCGATTTCCGCAACTACGCGCGGCTGGACACGGACTTCAGCCCGGGATTCCACCTGTTGCTCGGACGCAACGCCCAGGGCAAGACCAACATCCTCGAAGCCATCTACCTGCTGGCCACCCTGCGCTCCTTTCGCGGCGTGGGCGGCGCCCCGATGGTGCGTCATCATCAACCGGGATACTTCGTCGGGGCGCGCGTCGTGGCCGAAGGCGCCCACAAGATCACGATGTTCTGGTCGCCCAAGGCGCGCCGGCTCACGCTCAACGACGAGCCGGTCCGGCGGCTCAGCGACTATTTCGGCGTGCTGCGGGTGGTGGTGTTTTGCACCGAGGACCTGCAACTGGTCAAAGGCCCCGCCAGCCGCCGCCGTCGCTTCCTCAACCTCCTCCTCGCCCAGACCCATCCGGCCCACCTCCCCCTTTTGCAGCGCTACGCCCGCGCCGTCCGTTCGCGCAACGCCCTGCTCAAACAACAGCCGCTCAACGAAACCGCCCTGGAGAGCTTTTCGCGCGCCGTCGTCGAGCTGGGCACGGAAATCATGCGCCAGCGGCGGGAGCTGCTGCCCCGCTTCGCCCCCCTGGCGCGGGAGGCCTATCGGCGCATCGCCCCCGACGCCGAGGAGCTGCGGCTCGAATACGTCCCCAGCGTGCGGGAGGATTTCGCCGCGGAACTGCGACGCGCCCGTCCCCGCGAACTGAAATACCGCAGCACCCTCGTGGGACCGCATCGCGACGAACTGCGGCTCTTGCTCGACCGCCAGCCGGTGGCGCAATTCGGAAGCGAGGGACAGAAACGCACCCTCGCCATCGCGCTCAAAATGGCCCAGGCCGAATACGTCACCCAACTGCGCGGCGTGCCGCCGATCCTGTTGATTGACGACGTCATGGGCGAACTGGACGCCCATCGCCGCGCCGGTCTGCTGCCCCTGCTGGAGCGTTCCGACCAGGCCCGCGGACAGGTCTTCATGACCTGCACCGAGGAAAACTGGCCCCGCGAACTGGGCCGGCGCTTGCAACGATGGGAGGTGCGAAACGGCGCCCTGAAAGCCCTCCCCCCCGCGGCGTGAACACCGCCCAAAAAAAATCCCGAAATCCGAAGCCCGCGCCACGGGGGAACCGTTTTCGCCTTGTTGCCTCGGCGGCGGCGAAGAACGCTTTTCTTTCGGGATTCGGATTTCGGGATTCGGATTTCCCGGGCGGGAGCCGCCGATTCCGGTTTGCAAGGGGCCGCGGTTCGCCTAGAACAGGGCCGCGTCTATGAGTTTTTTTGACCAATTGAAGTTCAACGCCGACGGGTTGATTCCGGCGATCGTCCAGGATGCCGCGACCGGCCGGGTGTTGATGATGGCCTGGATGAACCGCGCCTCGCTGGAAAAGACCCTCGAAACGGGGAAGACCTGGTTCTGGAGCCGCTCCCGTCAGAAGTACTGGATGAAGGGCGAGTCCAGCGGCCACGTGCAGGTGGTGAAGGATGTGGCGTTCGACTGTGACGGAGACACGCTGTTGCTCCAGGTGGAGCAGACCGGCGCGGCGTGCCACGAGGGCTACCGCTCCTGTTTCTTCCGGTCGGTGCGCAACGGCGAGGTGGTCACCACCGAGGAGCAGTTGGCGGACCCGAAGCAGATTTACGGGCAATCGTGACCGACCTGTTCCTACCGTTCGGCAGCCGTGAGTACCTCTGGGTGCTCCTGCTGCTGCTGGTGGCGCGCGGGGCGGATTTCTTCAGCACGTGGACGGCCACCCCCCGGCTGAAGCTGGAGGCCAATCCCATCGCCCGCTGGCTGGGCTGGCGGTGGGGCATCGGGGTGAACGTCCTGCTCTGCGTGGGGCTGGCGCTGTGGCTGTTGCCGTCGGTGATGGTGATCACCACCAGTCTGCTGGTGGCGGCGCGGAATTTTCAGTCCGCCTGGCTGATCCGCACGATGGGCGAGACCGGCTACCGGCACTGGCTGGGCGTCCAAATCACCCACGCCCCGCGCGGGTTGATGCTGTTTTGCCTGGGGGCGCAATCGCTGATTTACGGCGGTCTCGGCGCGGCGATCATGCACTGGGGCCGGCACAGCGTGGTGCTGCTGGGCGTGGGGCTGGGGCTGGTGACTTACGCCGTGGCCGTGTTGTTTTACACCTGGCTGGGCGCCCGGCGCGTGCGGCGGCAGGCGGACCCCTTCTGGAACCGGAACACTGATGTATTCTCCGAGCAAACAGGAATTCCTCCAACGGGCCCGGCAGGGGAATCTGATTCCCGTCTGTCGGCGCCTGCTGGGCGACTTTGAAACCCCGCTGTCCGCCTACCTGAAGATTCGCGGGCAGGGGGAGTCGTTTCTCTTCGAATCCGTCGAAGGCGGCGAGCACGTCAGCCGTTACTCCTTTTTGGGGTGCAGCCCCCGGGCCGTCATCTGCCAGCGCGGCGACCAGGTGGAGGTGATCGAGGAAGGGCGCGTCCGGCGGTTCACCGTGACGCCGGAGGCCGCCGACGGGGAGCCCGATCGCGTGCGGGACGGGCTGGCGGTGGTCGAGCGGGTGATGGCGCGCTACCGGCCGGTGGATCTGCCGGACCTGCCGCGCTTTACCGGGGGCGCGGTGGGCTACCTCGGCTACGAGTTCATCCACGACATCGAACCGGTCGTGCCCCGCCCGCCGGTGGACGATCTGGGCACGCCGGTGATGGTCTTCCTGATCGCCGACGAGCTGCTGGTGTTCGACCGGGTGAACCAAAGCCTCACCATCATGGTGAACGCCTACCTCGACGAAGGCGCCGATCCCGAAGCGGCCTATGACAACGCGGTGGCCGAGGTGGAACGGCTGGTTTCGCTCCTCGAACTGCCGGTCGAACACCGGCCCGCCGAGATTCCGCAAGAGCTGCCCGAGCTGCCCTTCGAGTCCAACCAGGAGAAGGAGCGTTTTCTGGAAAACGTGCGCCGGGCCAAGGAGTACATCCAGGCGGGCGACATCATCCAGGTGGTGGGTTCGCAGCGGTTCAGCGCGCCGTTGAGCGCGCGGCCCATTGACGTGTACCGGGCGGCCCGGACCATCAATCCCTCGCCCTACATGTTCCTGCTGGAGCTGGACGGATTCTCGCTCGTGGGCGCCTCGCCGGAGATCCACGTTCGTTGCGAGGAGCGGCAGGTGAAGATCCGCCCCATCGCCGGCACCCGTCCCCGGGGACGCACGCCGGAGGAGGACGCCGAACGGGAACGCGAGCTGCTGGCCGACCCCAAGGAACGGGCCGAGCACGTCATGCTGGTGGACCTGGCGCGCAACGACATCGGCCGGGTGTGCGATTTCGGCAGCGTGCAGGTGCGCGACCTGATGGTGATCGAACGCTACAGCCACGTGATGCACATCGTCTCGCACGTGGAAGGGCGGCTGGCGGACGACCGCACCCCCTTCGACCTGATGCGGGCCACCTTCCCGGCGGGCACCCTGACCGGCGCGCCCAAGGTGCGGGCCATGCAGATCATCGCCGAGCTGGAAC
Organism: uncultured Verrucomicrobiota bacterium; assembly: GCA_964601985.1. Classification (GTDB taxonomy): domain Bacteria; phylum Verrucomicrobiota; class Verrucomicrobiia; order Limisphaerales; family J093; genus J093. The sequence goes on along the minus strand of CAZRPT010000089.1, from coordinate 18,414 downwards.
AGACCGCCCGCGGTCCCTACGGCGGTTGCGTGGGGTACTTCTCCTTCAACGGCAACCTCGACTGCTGCATCACCATCCGCACCGCCCTGCTCAAGGATGGTCGCGCCTACGTCCAGGCCGGCGGCGGCTGGGTGAACGATTCCGATCCCGAGACCGAGTACCAGGAGACGGTCAACAAATCCCGCGCCATGCGCAAGGCCATCGCCATGGCCGGGCAGTTTTCCGGGGAAGAGTGATCATTACAGCGCCCCGGGCGGGGAAAAGAGGGTTTCTTCCCTTCCTTTTTGTGTGGCAGGGTGCGGCGCGATGAACCTTCAACGTGGCGGGTGGTTGCTCTGGAACGGACTGGCCCTTGCTTTGACGGCGGGCTCGGCGTCCGCGGCGGACGCGCTCCGGCTGGTGGCGACGGGCCAGGACCGGCGCGTGGATTTGCGCTGGGACGCGCCGGCCGGGGCCGACGGGTTCGTGGTCCGGCGGGCGACGGACGTCGCCGGGCCGTTCGTCCGGCTGCACGAGGGGTTTTATCCCGAGCGGTTCTTCAGCGATTTCCTCGGCACGAACGGGTTGACCCGCTTTTACCGAGTGGAGGCGTGGCGGGGTTCGACACGGGTGGCGTGTTCCGCGCCGGTCCGGGCCGAGACCCGCGCGATGTCGGAGGAGGAGCTGCTGACCTCGGTGCAGGCGGCGACGTTCCGCTATTTCTGGGACTACGCCCACCCGGTCAGCGGGCTGGCCCGCGAACGCACCGGCAGCGGCGACACCTGCACCAGCGGCGGCACGGGATTCGGGTTGATGGCGATGTGCGTGGCGGTCGAACGGGGGTTCGTATCCCGCCGGGAAGCGGCGGGCCGGGTGGCGCGCATCCTGCGGTTTCTCGAGGAAAAGGCGACCCGCTACCACGGGGCGTGGGCGCATTGGATCCACGGCCGCACCGGCGCCACGATCCCCTTTTCCCACTACGACGACGGCGGCGATCTGGTGGAGACGGCCTACGTGGCCCAGGCGCTGCTGACGTTGCGCCGGTTCTTCACCGGCGACGCCCCGACCGAACGGGAAATCCGCGAGCGGGCCACGCGGTTGTGGGAGGGAATCGAGTGGGACTGGTACCTGCAACGTCCCGAACGCCGGTGGCTGCTCTGGCATTGGTCGCCGCGGTACGGCTGGAAAATGAACCACCGCATCGGCGGTCACTTCAACGAGTGCCTCATCACCTACCTGCTGGCGGTGGCCTCGCCCACCCATCCGATCCCGGCCGCCTGTTATCGCACCGGCTGGACCGGCGATCCGCCCTCGCATTACGTGAACGGCCACACCTACTACGGCCACCGGCTGGCGGTGGGGATGCCTTACGGCGGGCCGTTGTTCTTCACGCACTACTCGTTTCTGGGTTTTGATCCGCGCCAGTGGCGGGACGATTTTTGCAACTACGCGGACAACAACCGGACCATCGCGCTCATTCACCGGGACTATTGCGCGGCCAATCCGAAAGGGTTCCGGGGCTACAGCGCGCGCTTGTGGGGGCTCACGGCGAGCGACACCCCCGGCGGCTACCGCGCCCATTCGCCCACGAACGACAACGGCACCATCGCCCCCACGGCGGCGCTGGCCTCGATGCCGTGGACGCCGGAGGCCTCGCGCGCGGCGTTGCGCGAATTTTACGTCGAACACGGCGCGCGGTTGTGGGGGCACTGCGGCTTCAAGGACGCCTTCAACCTCTCCCGCGACTGGGTGGCGCGCGGGCATCTGGCCATTGACCAGGGGCCGATCATCATCATGATCGAGAACCACCGCACCGGCCTCTGCTGGCGGCTCTTCATGGCCAACCCGGAAATCCCCCGCGCCCTCCGCCGCATGGGCTGGCGTCGCGAAACGCGGTAGGCCGCCGTCCGGTTTCAACCGGCCGCCGGCGTTTTCCGAACGCGACGGCTACCGCCCGGACTTGGCGCGGCGGCGTTTCCGGGGGGCGGCCGTGGCCAGCAATTCGGCGGCGTGGCGGCGGGCGGCCTCGCCGCGTCCGCCCAGCATCCGGGCCAGCTCGGCGATCCGGTCGTCCCCCGTGAGCGGTTCCATGCGGGTGAAGGTGCGGCCGTCGCGGATTTCCTTGCGGACGAGGAAATGGGCGCCGGCGGCGGCGGCCACGGGGGCGAGGTGGGTGATGCAGAAGACCTGCCGGTGGGCCGCGATCTCGCGCATCTTTTCGCCCACCACGCGGGCGGTCTCGCCGCCCACGTTGGCGTCCACCTCGTCGAAGACCAGCACCGGGATTTCGTCCTCGGCGGCCAGCACGGTCTTGATGGCCAGCATCACGCGGGCCATCTCGCCGGAGGAGGCGATGGCGCGGAGCGGACGGGGCGGTTCGCCGGGGTTGGGGGCGAAGAGGAACTCGACCTGGTCGAAGCCGGCCGCGCCGGGCCGGTCGAGGGTTTCGAGGGCGAGGTCGAACCGGCTTTGGGCGAAGCCGAGCTGGGCCAGCTCGCGGCTGACGGCGCGGACCAGCCGGGGAACGAGGCGGCGGCGTTGTTGCGAAAGCCGGCGGCCCGCGTCGGCGATTTTCCGGTCGAGCCGGGCGAGGGCTTCATCGAGCCGGGCCAGTTCGGTCTCGCGGCTTTCGAGCTGTTCCAGTTTGCGGCGGGCCTCCGCGCCGAAGGCGAGGATGTCCTCGATCCGGTCGCCGTATTTGCGCCGGAGGTTTTGGAGCAGGTTGATCCGTTGTTCGAGTTCCTCCAACCGGGCGGGATCGAAGTCGAGCCGCTCGGCGTAATCGGCCAGCCCGGTCCGCAGTTCGTGAAGCAGGGCAAGGGCCTGCTCGTGCAGGGCGGCCAGGGGTTCGGTGTCGGGGTCCAGTTGGCGCAGCTCGTGCAGCAGCCGGCCCAGATCGCCGAGCCGGTTCAGGACGGCGGCTTCGTCCCCGGTGAGGCCGTGCAGCAGGGTTTGGGCGAGTTCGAGCAGGCGGACGGCGTTGCTGGCGCGCTGATGCTCGGCCTCCAGGGCGGCGACCTCGGCGGGGTCCAGTTGGGCGTCCTCGATTTCGTGGACCTGAAACCGGAGCAGGTCGAGCTGCTGGGCGTAGGTGTGTTCGTCCACCACCAGGGCGGCCTTTTCGGCCTCGACCGCCGCCCGTTCGCGGATCAGCGCGCCGAAGGCCTCGACCTCGGAGCCGAGCCGCCCGCAGGCGTCGAGCAGGGCCAGTTGGCGGGCGGGGTGGAGGAGGGATTGGTGATCGTGCGGGCCGTGCATGTCCACCAGCCAGTCGCCGATGGCGGCCAGCCGGGCGAGCGTGACGGGACTGCCGTTGACGAACTGCCGGTTCGCGCCGGCGGCGGTGAAGGCGCGTTTGAGGAAGAGCTGGTTGTCCTCGCAGGGTTCGAGGCCGTGTTCGGCCAGCGCCTCGTGAAAGGCCGGCGGCAGGGCGCGCACGTCGAACACGGCCTCGACGGTGCAGGCGTCGGCGCCGGAGCGGATGAGCGAGCGGTCGGCGCGCTGACCCAGCAGGAGGTTGAGCGCGCCGAGGACGACCGACTTGCCGGCGCCGGTTTCGCCGGTGACCACCACCAGGCCGGCGGGGAACTCGAGCGTGAGTTCCGCGACCAGGGCCAGGTTTCGGATGCGCAACGTGCTCAGCATGGCGGCAAGCGGCGGACAGTTTGGGAACGGCCCGCCGGAAGCGACAAGCAAATTGGGCGTCGGACCGGGCCTTGACGCGCGCGGGGTGGGCCGGTTCCCTGACGCCATGACGCAACGCACGATTTCGCGGGCCGGGGCCTGCCTGGCCGGGATGGGCCTCGGGTTTTCCGCCCTGGCCGGCGCCGCCGGGTGGGACACGTTCAGCGACACGTGGGTGGCCGCCGACGCGCTGGGCCGGACGTTGCCCGGTTTTGCCGAGGTCGGCCCGCCGCGACCGGACCGGCAGGTGGGCATTTTCTATTTCCTCTGGCTCGGCGCGCACGTGAACGGCGGCCCGTACGACATCACCCGCATTCTGGCCCAAGATCCCGACGCGATGGAAAAACCCACCAGCCCGCCGTGGGGACCGCTCTACGCGCCGCATCATTGGGGCGAATCCCTCTTCGGCTACTACAACACCGACGACCCGTGGGTGCTGCGCAAGCACGCCCAGATGCTCGCCGACGCGGGGGTGGACGTGGTGATCTTCGACGTGACCAACCAGCACACCTACCGGAAGAACTACCGGGCGCTGCTGCGGGTGTTCGCCGCGGTGCGCGCCGACGGCGGACGCACGCCGCGGGTGGCGTTTTTGTGCCCGTTCTGGTCGCCGGCCAAGGTGGTCGCGGAATTGTATCGCGACCTGTACCAGCCGGGGTTGCACCCGGAATTGTGGTACCGCTGGGAAGGCCGCCCGCTCATCCTCGCCGACCCCGACCGGATCGGGAACCAGGAAACCTTCGGCCGGCATCGGCGGTCGGTGCGGTTGGAAGCCGGGCACATGCTCGGCCAGACGCTGCGCGTCGCCCGGCCCCTGCGGGTCGTGGGCGGTTGCTTCCCCACCTGGCACACCACCAACGCCGCGCTGACGCTCACCCTGCGCCGGGACGACGCGGCGGGAAAGGTGATCGCCCGTCGCCGGTTCACCCGCATTCGGGACAACGACTGGCTCCTGTTGACGCTCGACCCGCCCGCGCCGCCGGGCGCCTACCGGCTTGAAATCTCCCAGCCGGCCGGGCGCGTGGGCTGGTGGAGCGATTCGCGGGAGGCCTGCCCGCTCGGACACGCCACGCTGGACGGCCGGCCCGTTCCGGGCGACCGCAACCTGCGGGTGGAATACGCCGACGCCTCCACCGAGGAAATGCGCCGCTTCTTCACCTTCCGCAAACCGCAGCCGGATTATTTCCAGGGCCCCACCGGCCCGAACATGTGGAGCTGGCTGGAGGTGCATCCGCAACACGTGTTCACCAACGCGACGGGCGTGGCGGAGCAGATGTCGGTGGGCGTGGCGCAAAACGCCGTGAACGGGCGGCTGGGTTCGATGAGCGAACCGGGCGCGCGCGGACGCGGCTTCCACGCCGGCCACGTGGACCTTTCCCCCGCGGCCGTCCAGCGCGGGCTCAATTTCGCGGAGCAGTTCGAACGCGCCCTGCGGGTGGACCCGCGCTTCATCTTCATCACCGGCTGGAACGAATGGATCGCCGGGCGCTACGGGGAATTCAACGGCATCCGGCGGCCGGTGATGTTCGTGGACCAGTTCGACCAGGCCCACAGCCGGGACATCGAGCCGATGAAAGGCGGTCACGGAGACAATTACTACCACCAAATGATCGCGTTCATCCGGCGCTACAAAGGGGTGCGCCCGCCGCCCGTGGCCGGTCCGCCCCGAACCCTCCGCGTCGCGGACGGGTTCGCTCAATGGCGGGCGGTGCGGCCGGAGTATCGCGACGACCGGGGCGACGTGATGCACCGCGATTTCCCCGGCTACAACCATTGCGCCCAGTACCGCAACGACACCGGCCGCAACGATCTGGTGGCGGCCAAGGTGGCCCATGACCGGGCGCGGCTCTATTTTTACCTGCGCGCCCGCGCGCCGTTCACGGAGCCGTCCGGTGACCGCTGGCTGCTGTTGTTGCTGGACACCGACCACGATCCCCGCACCGGCTGGCTGGGGGCCGAGTTCGTGGCGAACCGGCGGCGGACGAAGGACGGCCGGCCCCTGCTGGAACGGGCGCGTCCCGGCGGCGGCTGGGAAACCGTTTGCGCCCTGGAAGGCCGGCGGGAGGGCGCCGAGCTGCAATGGGCCATTCCGCGCGCGGCGCTGGGATGGCCCGCCGGCGCCGCGCCGTTGGCCTTCAATTTCAAATGGGCCGACCACACCCCGCGCGGCGCCGATCCCCTGAGCTTCTTCACCGACGGCGACACCGCCCCCAACGGGCGCGCGTTTTACCGCTTTCTGACAACCGAACCCGCCCGCCCCTGACCGCGCGCGGATTCGCGGCGGACGCCTCGCGCCTCGACAGGGCGCGCCGGCTCTGGCACGTTGCCGGCGTGGGTGTTTCGCCGCGGCAATTCGAGGCCATGCGACAGCGGGTCGCGGGCGGGGAGCGTCCGCCCCGGGCCGAACGGGTGACGTCGGCGCCCGCCGCCGCTTCCGCCCGCCGCATTCTGGGGGTGGACCCTTCCTTGCGGGGCACGGGGCTGGGGGTGATTGACCTCGGCGGCGGCGCGCCCCGGGCGTTGGAATTTCAGGTGGCCGCCTGCCCGGCCGGCTGGAGCCGGTCGCGTTGTCTGGCCCGCATTGCCGAGCTGACCCGGGAGATGATTCAACGCCACGCGCCCGAGGTGTGCGCGGTGGAGGGGCTCTTTTACGCGCAAAACCTGCAAACGGCGCTCATCATGGGCGAGGCGCGCGGCGCGTGTCTGGCAACGGTGGCCGGGGCGGGGCTCGAAATCTACGAGCTGGCTCCCCGGCGCGTGAAGCAGGCCATCGTGGGCTATGGCGCGGCCGGCAAGACGGCGGTGGGCCGAATGGTGCAGCGCATGCTGAACCTGGACGCCCTGCCGCCGGCGGACGCCGCCGACGCGCTGGCGTTGGCGCTGGTCTTCGCCCAGGAGCAAAAACGCTTTTCCCTGGCCGCGCCCCGGCGGGTTTGAAGGCGGGGCGAAAGAGGCGGAACAAACGGCGCGACCTCAGCGCCGCTTTCCCTTTCGCCGCAGGGCCGGGCGGAGTTGGCGCAAGGTGCGGGTGTTCATCACGTCGGCCCGGGTGAGCCAGCCCTTGCGGGCCACGCCGGCGCCCAGCCGCAGGAAGCCCGCGTGCGCCCGGCGATGGGCATCGGGGTTGAGGACGCATTTCACCCCCCGCTTTTTCGCGTAGGACCACCAGCGCCAGTCCAGATCAAACCGGTGGGGATTGCAGTTGAGCTCGATCCAGGTGCCGGTGGCCGCGCAGGCGTCAATCACCGCCCGCACGTCCACGGGATGGGGCTCGCGCTCCAGCAGGAGCCGCCCGGTCAGGTGGCCGAGGATGTGCACGTGGGGATTTTCCGCCGCCCGGATCAACCGGCGGGTGTTGTCCGCCTCGTTGCTCCCCGCCACGTGGAGACTGGCGATCACCACCTCCAGCTCCGCCAGCAGGTCGTCCGGGAAATCCAGCCGGTCCTTGAGGATGTCCACCTCGATGCCGGTCAACAGCCGGGCCTCGGCGCCTTCGTCCGCCAGCCGGCGGTTCACCTCGCCGATGGCCTTGATTTGCCGCCGCAGGGTTTCTTCGTCCAGACCGTTGGCCTGGAAGGACGAGCGGGAATGATCGGTGATGGCCCAGTATTGGAGGCCGAGTTCCTGCACGCAGGCGGCGATTTCCTCGAGCGATTCCTTGCCGTCGCTCCAGTTCGAGTGGTTGTGCAGCGAGCCGCGCAGGTCGGTCCACTCGAGCAAACGCGGCAGGGCGTGCTGCTCGGCGGCCTCGAACTCGCCCTGATCCTCGCGCAGCTCGGGCGGGATTTCGTCCAGGTCCAGCGCGCGGAAGATGTCCGCCTCGGTCCGGCAGTCGAGCCGCAGGGCCGGATCGCGCGTTTCCTCCTGCGACCGGAACAGGCCGTATTCGTTCAGGCGCAACCCCCGTTGAATGGCCCGCTGGCGCATGACGATGTTGTGCTCCTTGCTGCCGGTGAAGTAGGCGAGGGCGAAAGGGAACTCCTCGTCGCTCACCACCCGCAAATCCGCCTGGATGCCGCCCGCCAAAATCACGCTGGCCTTGGTGTCGCCCTGGACCTGCACCGACACCACCCCCTCCCGCGCCACGAAAAACTCGATCACCGCCACCGGCTCGCGGCTGGACACCAGAAAATCCACGTCGCCGATGGTCTCCTTCCAGCGCCGCAGGCTCCCGGCGATGCTGCACCGGACCACCGCCGGATGGGCGCGCAAATCCTCGGCGATGGGCTCCGCCACCGCGAGGGCTTCGCTCAGCAAATGCCGCTCCGCGTACCGCCGCCGGAACTCGATGCCTTCGAGAATCTTGGCCTGCGACTTCGCGCCGAACCCGGGCAGCTCGGCCACCTTCCCGGCCTGGCAGGCGGCCTCCAGCTCATCCACCGAGGTCACCCCGAGCTTTTCGTACACCGCCTTGACCTTTTTGGGGCCGAGCCCGCCCACGGAGAGCATCTCGATCAGGCCCGGCGGCACGGAGGCCTTGAGCTCCTCGTAATAGGGCAGCCGGCCGGTGGTCACCAGCTCGGTGATTTTCTGCTGAAGCGCCGCGCCGATGCCCTTCAGCTCGCCCAGCCGTTCCTCCGCCACGAGCTGCTCCAGCGGCTCGGAGAGGCTCTCGATCGTGCGGGCCGCGTTGGTGTAGGCGCGGGTCTTGAACGGGTTCTCCCCCTTCAATTCGAGCAGGACCCCGATCTCGTTCAACACCGCCACGACCTGTTCCTTGTCCATGCCGGAAGTATGCCGCCGCCCCCTCCCCCCGCAAGGGACAATCAGGGGGGCGGGTTTTGCCCTTTCAGGGCAAGCCCCTCCTTCCGCTCCGATCCGCGCCCTTTGGTCGCACCCCTCCGACCTTGGGCGCCGGGGGGCGCGGGGATCAGGGGGCCGTGGTCCGCAGTTCGGCCCGGGTCATTTCGCGGATGAGGGTGGCGAAGCCGGTTTCCGGACGCCAGCCCAGTCGGTCACGCGCCTTGGCGGCGTCGCCCACGAGCGTGAACGGTTCGGTGGGGCGGAAGAAGCGGGGATCGGTCTTCACGTGGCGGCGCCAGTCGAGGCCCGCCTCGGCGAAGGCCAGCTCCACCACCTCCCGCACCGAGTGGGTTTCGCCGGTGGCGATGACATAGTCGTCCGCCCCCGGCTGCTGGAGCATGAGCCACATGGCGCGCACGTAGTCGCGGGCATGGCCCCAGTCCCGGCGGGCGTCAAGGTTGCCCAGCCGCAATTCCCGCTGACGCCCGCGCGCGATGGCCGCCGCCGCGCGACAGATTTTGCGGGTCACGAAATCCTCCCCCCGGCGGGGGGATTCGTGGTTGAAGAGGATGCCGTTGCAGGCGAAGAGCCCGTGCGCTTCGCGGTAAACGGTCACCATCCGATGGGCGAAGGCCTTGGCGCAGCCGTAGGGATTGACCGGCGCCACCGGGGTGGTCTCGGTCTGGGGCGATTGCGCGGGGCGGCCGAAGATTTCGCTGCTGGAGGCGTGGAACAGGCGCGGCGGCCGTTCCCGCCGGCGCAGCAGCTCCAGCAGCCGCACGGTGGCCAGCGCGATGAGTTCGGTGGTGCGCTCGGGGATCGCGAAGCTCCGGCCCACATGGCTCTGGCCAGCCAGGTGGTACACCTCGTCCGGGTCGGCCTTGTTCAGCGCCTGGGCCAGCGCGGCGGGATCCGTCAAATCCGCTTCGTGCAGAAACAGCCGCCGCTCCCGCACGGACGGATTTTCCCAGAGATGACGGAGCGGCGAACGTTCCGGCGCGCGGCCCCGGCGCAGGCCGCCGTGGACTTCGTAGCCTTTCTCCAGCAACAGCCCGGCCAGGTAGGAGCCGTCCTGGCCGGTGATGCCGGTAATGAACGCCCGGGGCATGGCGCGCGCGCGTTCAGGAGGTCACCCGCGCCCGGCCTTCGCGGTGCTTGCGCAGCAGGGCGATGTCCGCGTCCACCATCAGACGCGCCAGCTCGGGGAATTTGACGCGGGGTTCCCAGCCGAGTTTCCGGCGCGCCTTCGAGGCGTCGCCCACGAGCACGTCCACCTCGGTGGGGCGGAAGTAGCGGGAGTCAATCTCGACGTGTCGTTCCCAATCCAGTCCCGCGTGCTGGAACGCCACCTCGACGAACTCCCGCACCGAATGGGTTTCGCCGGTGGCGATGACGTAATCGTCCGGCTCGGGCTGCTGAAGCATCAGCCACATGGCCTCGACGTATTCCTTCGCGTAACCCCAGTCGCGTTGGGCGTCGAGATTGCCGAGGTAGAGCTTGTCCTGGAGGCCGGCCTGGATGTGGGCGACGGCGCGGGTGATCTTCCGGGTCACGAACGTCTCGCCGCGCCGGGGGGATTCGTGGTTGAAGAGGATGCCGTTGCAGGCGAAGAGCCCGTGCGCCTCGCGGTAATTCACCGTGGCCCAGTAGGCGTGCGCCTTGGCGCAGGCGTAGGGGCTGCGGGGGTAAAACGGCGTTTGCTCGGTCTGCGGAATCTCGCACGCCTGGCCGAACATCTCGCTCGACGAGGCCTGGTAAAACCGCGGGCGCAACCCCACCTCGCGGATGGCCTCGAGCAGCCGGATGGCGCCGGTGGCCACGATGTCGGCGGTGTATTCCGGGCTGTCAAAGCTCACCCGCACGTGGCTCTGCGCCGCCAGATTGTACACCTCCTCCGGCTCGACCTTGGCCACCAGCCGTGCCAGCGCGCTGGCGTCGCTCAGGTCGCCGTAATGCAGATGCAACCGCACCCCGGCATCGTGGGGGTCGGCGTAAATGTCCTCCAGCCGGCCGGTGTTGAAGGTGCTGGCCCGGCGGATGAGGCCGTGGACCTCGTAGCCCTTCTCCAGCAGCAGCTCCGCCAGGTAGGACCCGTCCTGCCCGGTGATGCCGGTGATCAACGCTCGTTTCGCGCCACTCATCGGCATGTCTTTCCGGCAAACCACCCCAAAGGGCAAGCCCGGAATGGCGCGCGTTTCCCCCGACAGGGCCGTTTCGCGGAAAAGATTCACCGGCGGGCGGGTTTGCCGTCCGCCGGAAAGGCCGCCCGCGCGGGGCGAAGGCGTTTCGGCTGGCCGGGCCGGGCGGGGGGAAGGCATGCTGGGCGCCATGAAGTGTCATTCGTGGCTGTTGATGATCGGCGCCGTCATGGGGTGGAGCGGCGCGGGCGCGTGGGGCGAAGCGGCGGCGTGGCGGACCCCGCTGGCGGCATTGCCGCGCTGGACCAACGCGCCGGCAACGACCGACTGGCTGCTGGACGGCGCGCCGTTTCGGGCGGGGGTGTTCCGCACGGACAATCCCGGCGAGCTGGTGCTGGCCAACGGGCTGGTGGCGCGGACGTTCCGGCTGGCGCCCAACGCCGCGACGGTCGGGCTGGACAATCTGGTCACCGGTCAGGCCGTGCTCCGCGCGGTGAAGCCCGAGGCGGTGCTGGTGCTGAACGGCCACCGGCGCGTGGTGGGCGGATTGACCGGCCAGCCGGATCACGCCTTTCTCCGGCCGGAATGGCTGGACCGGATGACCGCCGATCCCGACGCGTTTCGTTTCGTGGGCTTCACGGTGGGCCGGCCGAAGGAACGGCTGGCGTGGAAGCGGGTGCGCCATCACGCGCCGGATGTCCGGTGGCCGCCGGCGGGGGTGAGCCTGCGGCTGGATTTCGCCCTGCCGGAGCCGTCGCCGGGGGAGCTGGCGACGCTGGCGGGCGGCGACGCGGCGCGCGAGGTGGTGACGACGGTGGACTTCACGCGGACCGGGCAACTGCCCGAGCCGTGGCGGGCGCACGTTTCCGCGGCGCACCCGCGCAGCTCCTTCGCCAACGAAGGCAAGCTGGGCGAGATCTACACCCCCGCCAACACGGCGGTGTTCCTCGAGCGCCCGTGGCCGCGGGGCGCGGAGGTGGTCGAGGCGGTGATCAACGTGGGCACCGACCGGAGCGCGAGCTGGGGGCCCGGACTGGCGGCGGTGTTCGGGGACCGGGTGCTGAAGTTTCATCTGCGCCCCGGCGGCGGCGGGAACCGCGGGGCGCGGTTCGGCGTGTTCGACGGCCATCGCGAGCTGGATCGCGTGGGGCCGCCGGGAAAACTGGATTTGAGCCGCGCCTGGACCCTGCGCCTGCGCTGGCAGGGCCGGCGGTTGTTCGGTGAAGCGCGCCCGGAAGGCGGCGCGTGGCAGGTGTATCACGTGTTCGACGTGCCGGCGCGGGCCGGCGCGCCGCGCGCCGTGCGGGTGGGCAAATTGAGCCGCTCGGGCGGGCCGGAGGATTTCGCCGGCGCGCCCGGACCGCTGGTGCGGTTGCGGATCGAGCGCTTCACCGCCTACGGCGCGCTCAAGCCGGAGGCGGCCGCCGCCGCGCGCCGGGCGTTGTCAGCCCTGGCGCGGGTGCGGGTGTCGGTGCACTACGAGCTGTACGACGGCGTGCCGGTGTTCGCGAAATGGATCACCGTGCACAACGACGGCGACCGGCCGGTGACGGTGGATCATTTCGTCAGCGAACAGCTCGCCGTGGTGGAGGAGTTCAACTGGATCGCCACGCGCGGCGACGTGCCGTTGCCGCATCCCCGGGCGCTGCACGTCGAGACCGATTTCGCCTTCGGGGGCGACCAGCCGGAGGTGGCCAACCGGCACATCGTGCACTGGCGGCCGGATCCGGAATTCAAGACCCAGGTCAACTACCTGCGCCAGCAGCCGTGCCTGCTGGAAGTCGAGCCGGAGGAGGGCCCCGCCCAGACCCTCGCGCCGGGGAAGACCTTCACCAGTTGCCACGCCTTCGAGCTGCTCTACGACAGCACCGAGCGCGAACGGCGCGGCCTGGCCCTGCGCCGCCTGTACCGCACCGTGGCGCCGTGGGTGACCGAAAACGCGCTCATGATGCACGTGCGGCAGTCCGACGACGCCACCGTGCGCCGGGCGATTGACCAATGCGCGGAGGTGGGATTCGAGATGGTGGTCCTGTCGTTCGGCAGCGGCTTCAACGTGGAAAACCCCGATCCGGCCTACGCGGCGCACTGGCGGGAGATCGCCGACTACGCGCGCCGGAAGGGGATCGAAATCGGCGGCTACTCCCTGCTGGCCTCGCGGCGGATCAGCCCGGAGGACGACGTGGTCATGCCGCCCGGCCAGCGGCCCACCTTCGGCAACTCCCCCTGCTTGGGCAGCCATTGGGGCACGAATTACTTCGGCAAATTATACCGTTTCTATACCCGCAGCGGATTCAACTTCCTGGTGCACGACGGTTCCTATCCCGGCGACATCTGCCTTTCCACCCGGCACCCGGGCCATCGCGGGCGGGCGGATTCGCGCTGGAACCAGTGGCGGATCATCACCGATTTCTATCGCTGGTGCCGCGGGCGGGGGATTTATCTGGACGTGCCGGATTACTATTTCCTGTCCGGTTCCATCAAGAGCGGCATGGGCTACCGCGAGGTGAACTGGTCGTTGCCGCGCGCGTTGCAGGTGATCCACACCCGGCAAAACATCTACGACGGCACCTGGCAGAAAACCCCCACGATGGGCTGGATGTTCGTGCCCCTGACCCAGTACCACGGCGGCGGCGCGGCGGCGACAATCGAGCCGCTGGTGGAACATCTGGACCATTACGAGCGGATGCTCCAAAGCAACCTAGCCTTGGGCGTGCAGGCGGTCTATCGCGGCGCCCGCTTGTATGACACCGACCGCACCCGCGCCCTGGTGCAACGCTGGGTGGGCTGGTTCAAGGCCCATCGCGACATTCTGGAAAGCGACCTGATCCACGGCCGGCGCGCCGACGGGCGGGACGTGGACTGGATGCTGCACGTGAACCCCAAGCTGCCCACCAAGGGGATGCTGATCGTGTTCAACCCCTTGACCCGGCCGGTCGAACGCACCCTGCGGGTCAACCTCTACTACACCGGCCTGAGCGACGTGGCCCGGGTGCGCGAGCAGGACGGTCCGCCGCGGGAATACCGCCTGGCCCGCGATTACACCATCCGCCTGCCGGTCCGGGTTCCGGCGCAGGGGATGAACTGGTACCCCATCGAGTAGCGCGCGGCCATTCGCCGGGGGGGGCGGAAGACCGCGCGCCGGGGCGCAACCGGGCCGCTATCGCGCCTCCGCGAACACGGCCTGGCTGAGATTGAAGAACCGCCCCGAGCCGGTGGTCACCGGGGCCATCGCCCGCACCAGGTAAAATCGTGCCGCGCGGCGCGGGTGGGGATCGGTGAAGCGGCGTTCGCCCATCGGCCCGGCGGTCAGGCGCTCGGGGAATTCAGCGGGATTGCCCGACCAGCGGTACACCAGATAGCGGACGTCCGGTTCGGGGGCGGCTTCCCAGGCCAGCTCCACCGCGCCGTTCCGGCGGCGGGCGTTCAGCGGGCCGGGCGGCGCGGTGATTTGCAGGCGCAACGTGGGATCGCCGATGAGAAACGTGGTCCGCGTGCTGGCGTGTCCCCGCGCCGTGTCCCGGAAGAGGCGCCCCAGCGGCTCGTCCGCGCCCACGCCTTCAAAGCGCCAGAGCTGCCGCCACGCCCACATCGCCGCCAGCCCGGAATCCGGCAATGCCACGCAGGCGCGCAGGAAATTGTTGTCCGTCTGGTTCCAGTCGCCGAAATAGGAGCCCAGCAGCAGGTAGAATCCCGCCCGCGGTTGATGCTCCGGCGCCGCCAGCCAGGCCGTGCTGCAGCGGGCCGTTCCCTGGACGCGATTGGCGGCGGCGTTGTTGTGCAGCGCGTCCGGCGCGCCGTATCCCCCCTGCATCGCCCACTGGCAGTTCAACCGCCGGCCGAAGACGTCGGCCAGCAGCGCGGCGTCCGCTCCGTCGGGAAACAGCCGGCTCGCCGCGGCCAGGGCGTTGACGTAGAGGCCGCGTCCCGTCGCGCTGAAGGGGGTGTGGAAAAATCCGCCCGCCGCCACCACCGGCGCGAACCGGAGCTGCTTCAGCCGGTAGCGGTGGTCCTTGGCGAAATAGGCGCGGAGCAGCTCGATCTCGCTCCGGCGCAACGCCGGCAGCCGCGCGAAATCAATCCGCCCCACCGCGATCTCCACCCCGTTGGCGGGTTGAATGTGGGCGGCGAAGGTGTTCGCGTCCCACTTGCCGTCGCCCGGCACGTTGCGCAACACCGGCTGACGCACCGAGGCCGGCGTGCGGGTGAGGTCGCTCCACCGGCCGTCCACGTCCCCATACCAGGCGTCCGCCGGCCACGCGCCCCGGTGGCGGGGGTGTCCGTCTTCCGCGCCGGTTCCCGAGTAGGGGATCGGCACGTGGCCGACGAGAATGACCGCCGCCAGCCCTTCCGGCGCGGCGCGGTGCGCGGCCAAAATGCGCGCCTTCACCGCCGCCACGTCCTCGCGGTAGCGGCGGTTGAGCGGCCCGCGGCGCCAGGCCGCGTCATCGTGCCGGGGGGCTTCCGCGCGGGTCACCGTCCAGCCGTCTCCCACCAGGTCCCGCTCGAACCGCGCCAGCGCGGCGCGCAGTTTTCGCGCCACTTTCCGCTCCACCAGCAGCAGCGCCCGGCCCCGGCGTTCCCGGGGGGGCGCGTCCAATGCCACGCGAATCCGGCGCGCGCCCACGGCGTATTCATAGACGCGCCCCGGTCGCAGGGCCGGGTCGGCGTCGCGCCAGCGAAAGCGCGTCGCGCGCCCCAGGCGCGTCCAGTTCGTCCGTCCCGCCTCCCGGCGGAAAACTTCGGCGGACGAACCGGTCTTCAGTCCGCTCCATCGCAGCGTGACCGCCGGCGGGGCGGTTTCCACCGTGGCGTTCAGGGCGGTTGTTTCGCGGTGGAACGCCAATTCGAGCGGGGAAAGCGGCCCCGAATAGAGGGCGGCTTCGCGCAACCGCCCCCCCGCCGGGGCCCGCCCGTCCGGCCCCGAACCGATCGAGCACGCCGTTCCGGCGGGCAGCACGGGCAGCGCCGTTCCGTGAAACATCCCGTTCCGGGCATCTTTCAGCAACGCGCCGTCCACGATCAGCTCCGTCCGGCCGGGACGCCAGTTCAGGACGATCTCGCGCCAGCGGCCCGCCCGCGCCGGCGGCAGGACCGCGACCAGATTGGTGCGGGTGCCCCCGCTGCTCCGCCGGCTCAGCAGCAGCAGCCGCGCGCCGGGCGCGTCCAACGCCAGCAAAAACGCGGGCGCCGGCGGCGGGCCGTCCCACGGACCGGCCTGCAGCAGGCGGCGCGGCGGTCCGGATGCCGGCGCGGGCGGAACGTCTCCGGCGCGGAAGATCAACCGCGCCGCCCCCCGGCGGAAATCGAGGCCGGCTTCTTCCGCGCTGAACCGCGGCGTTTCCCCGGGCGCGTCGAACCGCCATTCCCGGAGCAGCCGCGGTCGTTCCGGGCCGGCGGCCCGCGGGGTCAACCCCACCCCGCACAACACGCCCCCCCACGCCAGCGCGCGCCACCACCTCCGGCCCCGGCCGCCTCCGCGCCGCGCCGCCCGCTTGTCCGCTCCCCTGAAGTTCATGCCGCCGGAGTCTAAAACCCGCCCCGCCAAATGCCAGCCCCGCCCGGATGGCGGGGAAGCCGACTTTGCACTTTGACCGGGCGGACGCTCCCGCTAACGTCGGCGGCGTGACGTTGGAGTTCACCAAGATGAACGGGGCCGGGAACGATTTCGTGCTCCTGGACAACCGTTCGGGGGACCTCCGCCTGACCCGCGAGCAGGTGGCGCGCTTGTGCCACCGGCAACGCGGCATCGGGGCGGACGGCCTCCTGCTGCTCGAACCCGCCCGGAGCGACCGGGCGGATTGGGCGTGGACGTTCTACAACAGCGACGGCAGCGACGCGGAGATGTGCGGCAACGGCGCGCGCTGTTTCGCCCGGTTCGTCCAACGCCTCACCGGCGCGCGGGACCGCCTGAGTTTCGAGACCCTGGCCGGGGTCATCGAGGCGGAGTTCGACGGCGCCCTGGTCACCGTGAACCTCACCCCGCCCCGGGACCTGAAGCTCGGCCGGACCCTCGACCTGCCCGCCGGCCCGCTGGAGGTCCACTCGGTCAACACCGGGGTGCCCCACGCGGTGGTGTTCGTGGCGGACGTCGAGCAGATCCCCGTGTCCGAAACCGGCGCGGCGATCCGGCGGCATCCCGCCTTCGCGCCCGCCGGCACGAACGTGAATTTCGTCCAGATCCTCGCGCCCGGCCAGATCCGGGTGCGCACCTACGAGCGGGGCGTCGAAGCCGAGACGCTGGCCTGCGGGACGGGGGTCACGGCCGCCGCCCTGATCACCGCCCTGCGGGAGGACATCGCCCCGCCCGTGCGGGTGCGGGTGCAGGGGGGCGACCTCCTGGAAGTCCGCTTCGAGCGGGAGGGCGACCGCTTCTCCCGCGTCCGTTTGAAGGGGCCGGCGGAATTCGTCTTCACCGGCCGCATTGACCTCGAACCTGCTGTTTCATGAGCCCACGCCAACCCGTTTTCACCGGAACCTACACCGCCATCGTGACCCCGTTTCATCGCGGGAAGGTGGACGAAAAGGCCCTGGAGCGCCTGATGCAGGCGCAGTTTCGCGGCGGCGTGGACGGCGTGGTGGCCGTCGGCACCACGGGGGAATCGCCGACCCTCAGCACGGAGGAGCACATCCGGGTCATCGAGCTGTGCGTGCGGTTCGCCAAGGGGCGGTTGAAGGTCATCGCCGGCACGGGCGCGAACTCGACGGAGGAGGCCATTCACCTGGCCCAGGCCGCCGAAGCGGTCGGGGCCGACGCCCACCTGCAAGTGGCGCCGTACTACAACAAGCCCGGCCAGGAAGGGCTCTTCCGGCACTTCCACGCCGTGGCCCGCGCCACCACCCTGCCGATCCTGCTCTACAACATCCCCGGCCGTTGCGGGGTGGACATCAGCGTGGAGACGGTGGCCCGGCTCGCCGCCGACAGCGTCAACGTGGTGGGCATCAAGGAGGCCGGCGGCCAGCCGGATCGGGTGAGCCAGTTGCGCGCCACGCTGGGGCCGGGCTTCAGCATCCTGAGCGGCGACGACGCCCTGACGCTGTCCTTCATGGCCGTGGGCGCGCACGGGGTGGTCAGCGTGGCCTCGAACCTCGTGCCCCGCGAGGTGGCCCGGATGGTGCAGGGCTTCGCGCGCGGCAAGGCCGACCTCGCGTTGAAGCTGCACGACCGCCTGCGACCGCTGTTCAAGGCCCTGTTCCTCGAGACCAATCCCGCCCCCGCCAAGGCCGCGCTGGCGATGCGGGGGGTGATTGACGAGGAAATCCGTCTGCCGCTGACGCGCATCAGTCCCGCCAGCCGCCGGCAGTTGAAGGCCGTCCTCAAGAATCTCGGTCTGCTCGATTAACCGCCTTTTTTCCTCATGACACGCGTCATCATTCACGGTTCCCGCGGACGCATGGGCCGGGCCCTCCTGGCCTGCGCCGCCCGGATGCCCGAAATCGAAGTGGTCGGCGAGGTGGATCAGGGTGATTCGCTCGAAGCGGTCCTGGACCGCGCCGACGTGGTGGTGGACTTCAGCCTGCCCCACGCCGTGCCCGCCGTGGCGGCAGGCTGCGCGCGCGCCGGCAAGGCGCTGGTCTCCGGCACCACCGGCCTGAGCACGGAGGAACGCGCCGCCCTCGAAGCCGCCGCCCGACAGGTGCCGGTGGTGTGGGCCAGCAACTTCTCCACCGGCGTCAACACCCTCTTCTGGCTCACGCGCAAGGCGGCGGAAATCCTGGGGCCGGACTTCGACCTCGAAGTGGTCGAGATGCACCACCGCCACAAGCAGGACGCCCCCAGCGGCACCGCCACCACGCTGGCGGAAATCCTCGCCGCGGTGCGGGGGCGGCAGTTGAGCGAGGTGGCCCGGCACGGACGCCAGGGCGTCATCGG
>CAZRPT010000088.1:0-27947 GCA_964601985.1 uncultured Verrucomicrobiota bacterium | reverse complement strand
GCCTTAAATCTTTCTGCCTCCCATGCCCGCTCCATCGTCCATTGGTCAATTTGCCATCCGGCACCGGTTGGCGATTATCTTCATCACGCTGGCCGTCTGTCTGGGAGGCGGGTATGGCGCGTTGCGGATGCCGTCGTCGGTGTTTCCCGAGACGAACTTTCCGCGCGTGGTGGTGCTGGTGGACAACGGCGTCATGCCCGGCGACGAGATGATGGCGCGGATCACCCGGCCCATCGAGGAGGCGATGAAGGACATTCCCGGCGTGGTGCAGGTGCGTTCCGCCACCGGCCGCGGCGCGGCGGAGGTGAACGTCTTCTTCAACTGGCAGGTGGACATGGTGCGCTCCGAGCTCTACGTGCTGAGCCGCATTTCCGAACTCAAATCCGAGCTGCCGCCCACCGCCAAAACCACCGTCTGGCGGCTCACGTTCAACGCCTTCCCCATCATCGGCGTCAGCCTGACCAGCCCGGCGCGGGACACCACCGAGTTGTGGGAGATCGCCCGTTATGAATTGAAGCCGCGGTTCCTGCGCATTCCCGGCGTGGCCCGGGTGGACTTGGTGGGCGGCCGCACGCCGGAATACCACGTGGTGGTGGATCCCCGCAGACTCGCGGCCGTTCATCTGACTTTGGCGGACGTGACCGACGCTTTGGAGCAAAACAACGTCATCGCGCCGACGGGGTATCACACCGAAAACTACACACTCTATCTCACCGTCGTGGACAACCGCCTGAAAGGCGTCGCGGACATCGAAAACCTGGTGGTGGTTCTGCGCGACAACCAGCCCATCCGCATCCGCGATTTTGCCCGGGTGGAACGCGGACCGGAGCCGGTGTTCAACGTGGTCAACGCCCAGGGCCGGCGCGCCGTGTTGCTGAACATCCGCGCCCAGCCCGCCGGCAGCAGCATTCTTCACATCGCGCGTGATTTGCGGGCCCAGCTTGCCGAGGCGCGCCACGCCCTGCCGTCCGACCTGACCCTCTCGTTTTATTACGACCAGTCCCTCTTTGTCCGGGAATCCGTGGCCAGCGTGTGGGAGGCCATCATCATCGGGCTCTTGTTCGCCGTGCTGGTGCTCTACGGCTTTCTCAAGAACTGGGGCAGCGTGATGACCGCCATCGTGGTGATTCCGGTTTCCGTGCTGGCCACTCTCGTCGCCATGTTCGCGGCGAAGATGACCTTCAATTTGATGACCCTTGGCGGCATCGCGGCGGCCATCGGCTTGATCATTGACGACGCCATCGTGGTGGTGGAGGCCATCTATGCGCGGGTGGCGGACGGCGAGCCCCGCCTGCAAGCCATCCGCCACGGCATGAGCGCCATCATCCATCCGTTGATCGGCTCCACGCTGACGCCGGTGGTGGTGTTTGTTCCGCTGGCGTTTCTGGACGGGCTGCCCGGCGTCTTTTTCCGGGCGCTGGCGCTGACCATGGTGGTGGCTTTGTTGACGTCCCTCGTGCTGGCCGTTTCCCTCACCCCCGCGCTGGCCTCCCTCTTTCTCCGCGATCGTCGCGGCGTTCCCGCGTCCCGCCGGGAAGGCGGGTTCCTTCTGCGGCCGTTGTTGCGGCTTTTCGACGCCGTGTTGCGCCGCGCCCTGCGCTGGCGCTGGGTCACCCTGCTGGCGTGTCTGGCGGTCGGGTTGGGCGGCTGGTTTGTCCATCGCCACCTGGCCAGCGATTTTCTGCCTGAAATGGACGAAGGCGGTTTTGTCATTGATTACGTCGCGCCGTGGGGCACGAGCCTCGAAGAAACCGACCGCATTCTGCGACAGGCGGAGGCCATTTTGCGGGAAACGCCCGAGGTGGAGGGCTATTCCCGCCGCACCGGCGCGCGACTGGCGCTGGCCATCGCCGAACCCAACACGGGCGATTTTCTGGTGAAACTGCGACGCGACCGTCAACGCACCACCGAGGAGGTGAAGTCCGAATTGCGCCGCAAATTCAACACCATGATGCCGGAGTTGGAATGGGAATTTCCCGGCATTTTGAGCGACCTCATCGGCGACCTGACGTGGTCGCCCGATCCCATCGAGGTGAAGCTCTTTTCCACCGACACCCGGTGGCTGATGAAAAAGGCGCCGGAAGTGATGGCCGCCATCGAACAAGTGCCCGGGGTGGTGGACACCTTCGACGGACTGGTCATGGCCGGTCCCACGCTCAGTCTGCGGGTGCGTCCCGTGGCGGCGCGGCGCTTCGGCCTGACCGCCGACGCCATCGCCGCCGCCGTCAACACCGCCATGCTGGGGCGGACGGCCTCGTCCGTGTTGGAGGGAGACCGCGTGGTGAACATCCGCGTGCTGGCCGCGCCCGACCAGATCGCCCGCCTGGCCGCCCTGCGCGAGCTGCCGCTGCGCACGCCGCGCGGCGAGCTGGTGAAACTTTCCCAAGTGGCCGAGATCACCGAGGAGGGCGGGCAACTGGAACTGCACCGCGAAGACCTGCGCCAGCTCGTGGCCGTCACCGCCCGGCTGGAAGGGCGCGACCTGGGCAGCGCCATCCGGGAAATCAAGCAGGTGCTGGCCGCCGATCCCACCCTGCCGCCCGGCGCGGTGGAATTGGGCGGATTATACCAACAGCAGGTCGAATCCTTTCACAACCTGATGGTCGTGCTCTGTCTCGGCACCGCGCTGGTCTTCACCGTCCTGTTGATTGAATTCCGCTCCTTCCGCGAACCCATCGCCATCGTGCTGGGCTCTTTGCTGGCCTTGAGCGGGACCGTGGGCGCGCTGGCCCTGACCGGCACCACGTTGAACATCGTGAGCTTTCTGGGCGCGATCATCGGCGTGGGGATCGTGGCCAAGAACGGCATTCTCATGCTGGACCTCGTGGACCACCACCTCGCCGAGGGGCTGACCCTGGAGGAAGCCCTCGTGCGCTCCGGTCACCGCCGGTTCCGCCCGATTTTGATGACCTCGCTCTCGACCGTGCTGGCGATGCTGCCGCTGGCGTGGGGCATTGGTCACGGGGCCGACATGCTCCGTCCGCTGGCCATCGGCATCATGGGCGCGTTGACGGTCTCGGTGCTGTTTTCCCTCATCGCCACCCCGGTCATTTACCATCTGCTCCGGGGAGGCGCTCACGGCGCGGTTGTGAAGCGGTAATGCCCCGGCGCCAGACGCAGGCGTTGCCGCCGTCCCTCGGCGGGCAGCCGCTCGATGCCGGTCTCGCCGTTGGCCGCCCGCAATGTCCCCCCCGCGGACACTTCCAGCAGCGCCCGCGTGTTGGGGGGCACGATCACATCGAGCGTGACGCGGTCGCCGTCGCGGCGCCAGTTGGACTGGATCACCCCGCAGGTGGTCTCCTCGCGGCAGCGCACCCATTGCAGCGGCACCGAACCGTCGCAGGCCGGGCGCAGATAAAAGGTTTGATAACCGTCCGCGTCGTCGCCGGGTTGAATGCCGGCCAATCCCTCGATGAACCACGCGCCGATGTGGAGATAGGAGCTGTGTGATTGGGACAACCGGCCTTCCCAATCCTCCCAGATGGTGGTGGCGCCTTGCTTCAGCATGTGGCCCCAGCCGGGGTAGTCCTCCTGCCGGGCCATCAGGCACAGCAGGTCGTTGCGGCCCGCGTCGAGGAGGTTTTTCACGACGAAGGCGCCGCCGGTGATGCCGCCCCAGAAGTGGCCCTTGCGTTTGACGCGAATTTCCCGCTCCAGGCGGCGCCACACGGCGGGCCGCGTCGCTTCCGGCGGCACGTGGGTGATGAGCGCCAGCGAGAGGTAGGCCTGCAAGCCGTTGACGTAGCTGGCGTCGGCGGGATTGAAGAACTCGCGGTGCACCGCGGCGCGCACCTGCCGCGCGCGCGCGCGCCATTGGCGGGCTTGGTCCGGATGGCCGGCGGCGTCCGCGATTTTCGCGGCGGTTTGCAAATTATAGATCCAGTAGCAGTTGTTGAAGAACAGGCTTTCGCGGGTGTCGCTGTTGACCCCCTGGGCGCCCGGCCAGAGCCAGTCGCCGAGAAAGTCCCACGGCCCGCCCCAGCGCCGCAGGAGGTTGTCGCGGGCCCGGGTTTCGAGAAACGCCAGCCAGCCCTCGATGGTGGGCAGCATGCGGTCGAGCATCTGGCGATCGCCGTACCGGCGGGCGAACTCCCACGGGAGGGTGACGCAGTAACCGCCCCAGCCGGGGCCGCCGCCTCCCCAATAAGTGGGGGCGGTGTGGGGCAGCTCGCCGGGCTGGAGATGGGGCGGGGATTCCGATTCCGGAAAACCGGGATGCCCGCCCACCGGGGCCTGGGTGTCGCGCCAGTCCTGGGCCCATTTGGTGTAAAAGGCCCCCAGCGCGTAATTGTCCATGCCGGTGGGCGTGGTGGCGTGGGCGTCGCCGCCGTAGCCCATGCGCTCGCGTTGCGCGCAATCCACCACGTAGCCGCCCAGGCTGAGGTTTTCAAACGTCCACAGGACGGTTTCATAGATGCGGTTGAGGAGGTCGTCCGAGCATGCGAACCGGGTCACGCGCCGGTAATCCGTGCGCGCCGGCCAGCCGCGAAAATCCCCCAGGGAGGGCCTGGCGCGCAGTCCTTCGATCTGCACCCACCGCGCGGCGGCGTAATTGAACCGATGGCGGAAGACGCCCTTGCCGTCCGGCCCCAGCACGCAGACGCCGTGGTGTCCGTAGGTCATCTCCTTCTCCTTGCGCTCCGAAAACTTCAGCGTGATCCGGTCGCCCGGCTGCCCGTGGAAACGGGCTTCGATCCAGCCGGCGAAGTTGCGCCCCAAATCCACCCGCCACACGCCGGGCCGGGGCTCGGTGAGGGCCACCGGCTTGAGTTCGCCCTGGAGCCGGTTGGGCTCGATCACCGCGGCGGTGACTTTGAGCCGGGGATGAAAGACCCGTACCGGCGACCAGCCGGCATCCCCGTCCTCCGGGGTGGCCCAGCGGGGGTTCTCCTTTCCGGCCTCCACCAGTTCACCGCCGTAGTTGCCGTATTTCCACACGCCCAAAGTGGTGCTGGGACCGGGATGCCATTTCCACGAACCGTCCGTCACCACCCGCTGCCGCGAGCCGTCCGGCAGCCAGCAGTCCGCCTGCGCCAGCACGATGGGGGCGGCCGGTTTGTCCGGGGTGCGATAGAGCGGATAGAGCGACCAGGACGCGCCCAGCCAGAGCCCGAGAGTGTTTCGCCCGGCGTGGAGCAGAGCGGTGATGTCGTAGCTGCAATAGCGGGCGCGCCGGGTGTGATCCGACACCGGCGGCATCAGCACGGCGTCTCCCGCCTTGTGGCCGTTGACGTGCACTTCGTGGTAGCCCACCGACGCCACGTAGATGACGGCGCGGACGGGTTTCGCTTTCAGCGTGAACGTCCGGCGCAGCCAGGGATCGGGCAGGGTGTTGTCGTGGACGCCTTTTTCCGGCCGGAATTCCTCGCCCGTGCCGATCCATTCCGCCTCCCAATCCGCCGCGTTCATCGGCCCCATGGACCACCGGGCCGGCTCGCTCCAGGCGGACTCCCGTCCTTCTTCGTCCCGCACCCGCACGCGCCAGTGGCAGACGAGCCCGTTGCGCAACGGACGCCCCCCGTAGGGCACCAGCCGGGATTGCGGCGAAAAACGCCACCCGCTGTCCCACAGGTCCGCCTTGCCGGCGGCCAGCCGCGCCGCATCGCCGGCCACTTGAATCCGCCAGGCGGTCTGGCGCTGGCCCCGGGCTTCGGGGTCGGTGGCTTCGAGCTGCCAGCTCAAACGCGGCCGCGCCATGTCCAGTCCGAGCGGGTTGACCAGGTATTCGCAGGTCAGGTTGACGGGACGCACCGATCCCGCGGTCCGTTCCGCCGCCTGGACGCCGGGCGTCCCGGCCAGCAGCATCCATCCGCCCACGCTCATCAGCGCGCCCCAACGGCGCAATTCCACCCAGAGGGAAACACGTTTCATGATGGCGAAAGCATGCGCGCCCGCCCGCCGAATGGCAATTGTGAAGGTGAAGCGGAATTGCCCGGAATGCCCCTGCGCGGCGCGCGCGTCCTCCGGTTTCGCGGGCCGGGAGCCTGACGGAAAATGCCGGCGGCGGAGTGTTTTCCGGCGGCGGGCGTTGTGGGGCGATCCGGTGCCGCCCCGGTGAACGCGGGGAACAGGTTCCGGAACCGGGCGAAATCCCCGGCGGCGCGCCGCAAAGGCGGGCGCAAAGCAACATATCTACGCATCAGGATTCGTTGATTTTTAAGTTGCGCCGCCCTTTTCCGCCGCGTAGGGTGGCGGCGAGGAATCGGAACTCGCATGAGCAACGACAGCAATTTGACCGAGCGACTGGCCGCGTTGATGCGGGAGCGGATTCTGGTCATGGACGGCCCGCGCGGCACCATGATCCAGCGGCTCAACCTCTCGGAGGCGGATTTTCGCGGCGCGCGGTTCGCGGCGCATCCCCGCGAGGTGCGGGGCAACAACGACCTGCTCACCCTGACCCGGCCCGACGCGATCCGGGACATCCACCGCGCCTACCTCGCCGCCGGGGCGGACATCATCGGCACCAACACCTTCAACGCCAACCGCCTCTCCCAGGCGGATTACGGCTTGGAGGCGCTCGTGCCGGAAATGAACCGCGAGGCGGCGCGGCTGGCCCGCGAGGCGGCGGACGAGACGCGCCGGGAACGGCCCGTCTTCGTGGCGGGCGCGCTGGGGCCCACCAACCGCACCGCCAGCCTGTCCCCGGACGTGAACCGGCCCGCCCATCGGGCGGTGAGTTTCGATGACCTGGTGGCGGTCTATTACGAACAGGCGGCCGCGCTGCTCGACGGCGGGGTGGACCTGCTGCTGCCGGAGACCATCTTCGACACCCTCAACGCCAAGGCCTGCCTGTTCGCGCTGGAGCGGCTGTTTCAGGAGCGGGGCCGCCGCTGGCCGGTGATCATTTCGGTGACGGTGACGGACGCCTCGGGCCGCACCCTGTCGGGGCAGACGGTCGAGGCCTTCTGGCATTCCGTCCGGCACGCCCGCCCGCTGGCGGTGGGGCTCAACTGCGCCCTGGGCGCGACGGAGATGCGCCCTTACGTGGCGGAGCTGGCCCGGCGGGCGGACTGCTTCACGAGCTGCTACCCGAACGCCGGCCTGCCGAACGAGTTCGGCGAATACGACGACACCCCCGAACACATGGCGGCGGTGCTGGGCGAGTTCGCCCGCGAGGGCTGGTTGAATCTGGTGGGCGGCTGTTGCGGCTCGACGCCGGACCACATCCGCGCCATCGCCGCCGCCGTGCGGGACGTCCCGCCGCGCCGGGCGCCGGAGATCGAGCCCGCCCTGCGCCTCAGCGGGCTCGAAGCGCTGACCGTCCGGCCCGAGGCCAACTTCGTCAACGTGGGCGAGCGCACCAACGTGGCCGGCTCGCCGCGCTTCCGGAGACTCATCCTCGCGGGCGAATTCGACCAGGCGCTGGCCATCGCGCGGCAGCAGGTCGAGAACGGCGCCCAGATCATTGACGTCAACATGGACGAGGGGATGCTCGATTCCGAGGCGACGATGGAGAAATTCCTGCGCCTGCTGGCCGCCGAACCGGAGATCGCCCGGGTGCCGGTGATGGTGGATTCCTCGAAATGGTCGGTGCTCGAAGTGGGCCTCAAAAACCTCCAGGGCAAGGGCATCGTCAACTCGATCAGCCTCAAGGAGGGCGAGGAGGTCTTTCTGGAGCGCGCCCGGAAGATCCGGACCTACGGCGCGGCTGCCGTGGTGATGGCCTTTGACGAGGCGGGGCAGGCGGACACCTTCGAGCGCAAGATCGAGGTCTGCCGGCGTTCCTATGAACTGCTCACCCGGCGGGCCGGGTTTCCCGCCGAGGACATCATCTTCGACCCCAACGTGCTGACCGTGGCCACCGGCATCGAGGCCCACAACAGCTACGGCGTGGCCTTCATCGAGGCGGTCCGCTGGATCAAACGCCACCTGCCCGGCGCGTACGTCAGCGGCGGCATCAGCAACGTCTCCTTCAGCTTTCGCGGCAACAACGTCGTTCGCGAGGCGATGCACAGCGCCTTCCTCTACCACGCCATCCGGGCCGGGCTGGACATGGGTATCGTCAACGCCGGCATGCTGGCGGTGTACGAGGAGATTCCGCCGGACCTGCTGGAACACGTCGAGGACGTGCTGTTGAACCGCCGGCCCGACGCCACGGAACGCCTGGTCCGGTTCGCCGAAAAACTGAAGCCGGTCGCCCAAAGCGCCCGCGCCACCGCCGACTTGTCCTGGCGCCGGGGCACGGTCGAGGAGCGGCTCCAGCACGCCCTGGTGAAGGGCATCACCGAGTTCATCGAGCAGGACGTCGAAGAGGCCCGGCAAAAACTCGGCCGGCCTTTGGCGGTCATCGAGGGACCGCTCATGGCCGGGATGAACGTGGTGGGCGACCTCTTCGGCTCCGGCAAGATGTTCCTGCCGCAGGTGGTCAAATCCGCCCGCGTGATGAAACAGGCCGTGGCCTGTCTCCAGCCCCACCTCGAAGCGGAAAAGGAATCCGGCGGCCGCGCCCGGGGGCGGGTGGTGCTGGCCACCGTCAAGGGCGACGTGCATGACATCGGCAAGAACATCGTGGGCGTGGTGCTGGCCTGCAACAACTACGAGGTGATTGACCTCGGGGTGATGGTGCCCGGCGAAAAAATCCTCGCCGCCGCCCGCGAAAAACAGGCCGACCTCATCGGCTTGAGCGGGCTGATCACCCCCTCGCTGGACGAGATGGTCCAGGTGGCCCGTGAGATGGAGCGGCAGGGCTTCGACCGTCCCCTGCTGATCGGCGGCGCCACCACCAGCAAGCTGCACACGGCGGTGAAGATCGCCCCTGTCTATTCCGGGCCGGTGGTGCACGTGCTGGACGCCAGCCGCGCCGCGCCCACCGCCGGACGCCTGCTCGGCGAGGCGGACCGGGCGGCGTTCCTGCGGGAAAACCGCGACCACCAGGAACGGCTCCGCGCCCGGCGCGCCCGCGAACGCGCCGCCCTGGCGCCGTTGGCCGAGGCGCGGCGGCGGGCCTTTCGCCCCGACTGGAGCGCTTACACCCCACCGCGGCCGGATTTTCTGGGGCCCCGCGCGCTCAGCACGGACCCGGCGGACGCCGAACGCGGGATGACGCCCGTGGCGTGGGACGAGCTGGCGGCCTGCATTGACTGGTCGCCCTTCTTCCACGCGTGGGAATTGCGCGGGCGTTACCCGGCCATCCTCGAACACGAACGCCACGGCGAACAGGCCCGGCAGCTCCTCGCCGACGCCCGGGCGATGCTCGACCGGCTCACGCGCGAACGCTGGCTTGTCGCGCGGGCGGTGTACGGCTTCTGGCCCGCGCAGGCGGTGGGCGATGACGTGCGCCTCTTTGCCGACGACCGCCGGGCCGGGGTCGCGGCGGACCTGCGTTTTCTGCGCCAGCAGACCGAAAAACCTGCCGACCGCCCCTTCTGGTGTCTGGCGGATTTCGTCGCGCCCGCGGAGACGGGGCGGGAGGATTACTTGGGCGGATTCGCCGTGACCGTCGGCCACGGCATGAAGGAGCGGGTCGAGGCCTTCAAGGCCGCCCATGACGACTACAACGCCATCCTGCTGGAATCCCTCGCCGACCGGCTGGCCGAGGCCTTCGCCGAATGGCTGCACCGCCAAGCCCGCCGGGATTGGGGCTACGGTCGCGACGAGCAGCTCGCGAACGAGGAGCTGATCGCCGAAAAATACCGCGGCATCCGGCCCGCGCCCGGTTACCCCGCCTGCCCGGATCACACCGAGAAACGCACCCTGTGGCGGCTGCTCGACGTCGAGCGGCGGGCCGGCATCCGGCTGACCGAATCTTGCGCCATGTGGCCCGCCGCCAGCGTCAGCGGCTGGTATTTCTCCCACCCCGACTCCCGCTACTTCGTCGTGGGCGCGCTGGGCCGCGACCAGATCACCGACTACGCCGCCCGCAAACAGATGCCCGTCTCCGAAGTCGAACGCTGGCTCGCCCGCGACCTCGGATACGAGCCGGAGGCGGCGTAGGAAGGGGAAATCCGGGGGACCGGGGGCCGAAGGAAATCCGAATCCCGAAATCCGAAATCCGAAACTCCCCGCGCCGAAGGCGTGATACCCGTCAGCCCCGGGCAACGCCCGGGGGAACCGTCCGAACCTTGATTCCCTCGCCCTGAAGGGGCGGGACCGACACGGCCGCGGAAACCGTCCGCGGGGGACCGAGGGGCGGGGGCGCCCCTCGGCGCACGCGAGGCGCGTGCGCTCCCCTCCGTAGCGCAGGCTTCCAGCCTGCTGTATCGCAGATTTCCAATCTGCCGATTTTCCCCGTTACGCGGCGGCCGCTTTTGCTCGCCCGCCGGACCGGCTGGAAGCCGGCGACACAGCAGACTGGAAGTCCGCGCTACAAAAGACGCGCGCTTCTCTTTCGGATTTCGGATTTCGGGATTCGGATTTCCTTCGGCCCCTCGGCCCTTCGCTCCCTCGGATTTCGGCGTTTGCTCCGCCTTCAGGAGGGCCGGGGAGGCGTGTCGGCTTCCGCGTTCCGAGGAGGCTCGCCTTTTGGGCGATGTTGGCCCAACATCTGCTGCTTTCGCGCCGGCGGAGCCTCGGCGGGCGGATGACCGCCGGGCTCCCGGACGGGATGATTGCACATGACCATTGTAACCCATCGCATGTTGAGGGCGGCTCTCGCGGTCGGATTGGCCGGAGCCGTGACCGCGTCGGAGCTGTTCGATGAAAACGCCGAATGGCGCTATTTCAAGGGCCTGTCGGAGGCGTCGTCGCCGGACCCCACCGCCTGGCGGCAGCTCGATTTCGACGATTCGGACTGGCTGGTGGGACAGGGACCGTTCTTTTACGAGAATCACAGCGGTTACAGCGGCCACACCGAGCTGACCGACATGCGGGGGAGTTACATTTCGGTGTTCCTCCGGCACGCGTTCGAGGTGCCCAATCCCGCCGACTTCGAGACGTTGACGCTGAACCTGCGCGCGGATGACGGCTGCATCGTGTGGCTCAACGGGCGGGAGGTCGCCCGGGTGAACATGCCCGGCGGCGAGCCGACTTACGAAACCGCCGCGCTCAACGCGGGCCAGGAGCCCAACGTCGCCACCGTGGTCATCACCAACACGCCGGGCCTGCTCCTGCCCGGGCGCAACGTCATCGCCGCCCAGGCGTGCAATGTTTCGCTGGGCAACAGCTCGGATTTCCTTTTCGCGGCGGCGCTGAGCGCCCAGGTGGACGAAGTGCCTCCGGTGGTCATCGAAGTGCTTCCCCGGGCGGGCGCCATCGTGCGGCAGCTCGACCGCATCGAAGTGGTTTTCAGCGAGAATGTGACCGGCGTGGACGCGGGCGACCTGTTGATCAACGGCGCGCCCGCCACGGGACTGGAGACCTATTCCCCGCGCGATTACAGCTTCAGCTTCGCCGCGCCGCCGTCCGGTGCGGTGACCGTGGCTTGGGCGGCGGACCACGGCATCACCGACCGTTCCGGCGCGGCCAATCCGTTCACCGGAACCGGCTGGAGTTACACGCTTGATCCCAACGCGCCCGCCGCCCAGGTGATCATTTCCGAATTCCTGGCCGCCAATGACACCGGCATTCGCGACGAAGACGGCGATCGTTCCGACTGGATCGAGCTGCTGAATCTGAGCCCCGAGCCGGTCTCGCTGAACGGCTGGTTCCTGACCGACGACGCGGAGCGTCCCACCAAGTGGCGGCTGCCGAAAATCACGCTGGCGGACGGGGAATACCTGCTGATCCGGGCCTCGGGAAAGGACCGGGCGATCCCCGGCCGGGAACTGCACACGAACTTCAAGCTCAACACCGCCGGCGAATATCTGGCCCTGCTGGATCCGCAAACCAACGTGGTTTCCGCCTTCGCGCCGGCTTATCCGCCGCAGCGGGACGATGTTTCTTATGGACGGGACCTGCTGTCGCCGGAGGTGACCGGCTATTTTCCCACCCCCACGCCCGGCGCGGCCAACGTGCCCGGCGGCCCCGGTTTCGCGCCGGACCCGGTGTTCAATCTGGCCGGGGGGCTGTACGCCACCAACCGGCTGGTCATCGAAATCAGCGCCCCCGACGGCGAGATTTTTTACAGCACCAACGGGCTGCCGCCGTTGACGCACGGAGTGAAATACACCGGCCCCATCCCCATCACGGGCAGCGTCGTCTTCAAGGCCCGCGTGCAGCAGGACGGCCTGCTGCCCAGTCGCCCGGTCGCGGCGGGCTACCATCTCGTGGCCGACAACCTCAAGGACTTCACCTCGAACCTGCCCCTGCTGGTCGTGAAACCGGTCCGGAGCACCATTCCCCGCGACACCCGGGTGCCGGTCTATCTGACCAGCATCGAACCCTTCCGGGGACGGACGGCGCTGCTCGGCCCCGCCGCCTGGTCCGGCATGGGCGAAATGGAAATCCGGGGCCAGAGTTCCACCGGCTTTCCCAAGAAACAGTATAATTTGGAGACGGATGACGCCGCCGGCCAGGATCTCGAAGTGCCCCTCCTGGGGCTGCCCGCCGAATCGGATTGGGTGCTCAACGGCCCCTATTCGGACAAGAGCCTGCTCAACAACTATCTCGCCTTCGAACTGCACGAAAAAATGGGTCATTACGCCGTGCGCCGGCGGTTCGTGGAAGTGTTCATTGACGAAAATCGCGGGCAGTTGAAATATCCCACGGATTACCGCGGCATTTATGTCCTGCTGGAAAAAATCAAAATAGACAAGCACCGGGTGAACATCGCCCGAATGACCCCGGCCACCAGCAAGGAGCCGGAGATTTCCGGCGGCTATATTTTCAAAAAGGACAAAAACAGCGCGGGCGACAAGAACTTCAGCACCCGGGGGGGGGCGGGATTTGGCGCGCAAAACCTCAAATACCACGACCCCAAGCCCAAGGAAATCACTCTCGACCAGCAGCACTGGTTGCGCGATTACGTGATTGATTTTGAGAAGGCGCTCTACGCGGACGACTGGCTGCGCCGGACGGGCGCCCGGCATTATTCGCATTTCATTGACGTTCCCTCATTCGTGGACAACCACTGGATCGTCGAGTTCACCAAGCAGATTGACGGTTATCGCTTGAGCGATTATTTCTATAAAGACCGGAACGGCCCCATTCACATGGCCCCCATCTGGGACTGGAACCTCAGTTTCGGCAACGCGGACTACCTCCAGGGCTGGGACCCGACCGGCTGGTATTATCCGCTCATTGATCCCAACGCCCACATCTGGCTGCGGCGGTTGATTTGCGGCACGCCCCGCGGCGCGGCGGGCAACGGCGATCCGGACTTCTACCAGGCCCTCATTGACCGCTGGTCGGTGCTGCGCACCAACGTGTTGTCCGCCTCGAACGTGGTGGCCCGGATTGATGAAATCGCCGCCTATCTGGACGAGGCCAAGGACCGGGAATTTGACCGCTGGCCGCGGCTCAACCGCTATGTCTGGCCCAATCCGCGCCAGCTTTATGTGGTGCGGACCTATGCCCAGATCATCGCCAACAAGAAAAAGTGGATTCAGGATCGCTTTGCCTGGATTGACCGCCAATTCCTCCACGCCCCGGAATTCAACCGCCCGGCGGGAACGGCGCTGCGCGGTTCTTTGGTGGCGTTGTCCGCGAAGACGGGCGCGATTTTCTACACCCTGGATGGCACGGATCCCCGCGCGCCCGGGGGCGCGCCGCGGCCGGACGCCAGACAATATACCCAGCCAGTGATACTGAATGGCAACGTCCGTATATTTGCCCGCGCCCGACAAGGCACGCGTTGGAGCGGGCCCGCCGTGGCCACGTTCGTCACCGGGCGCGCGCCCCTGTTGATCAGTGAGATCATGTATCACCCCCGCCCGCCCGCGGAGGCCTCGATTTATGGCTCCGAGGATTTCGAGTATCTGGAATTGCTGAACACCGGCGACGCGCCACTGAACCTCGACGACTTCCGCTTTGCCGACGGCATCGAGTTTGCTTTCGCGGGGGGCGCAATTCACACCCTGGCGCCCGGGGAACGGGTGCTCCTGGTGCGCAACCGGACCGCCTTCGCGAGTCGCTACGGCGCCGGGCTGCCGGTGGCGGGCGAGTTCACGGGCAATCTCGACAACGCGGGCGAGACGTTGCGTCTGGTCGGACCGGTCGGCGAGCCGGTGCAGACCTTCCGTTTCAAGGACGGCTGGTATCCCGCCACCGACGGCGTGGGATTCGCCCTGGTGACCGCCGCGGACGTCACGCGGGCCAACGGCGGCACGGCGGCGGATTGGCGGACCGGCAGCGTGTTGGACGGCACCCCCGGCCGGCCCGAACCGGCCGCCCCGGCGTTGCCCCGGGTGGTCATCAACGAGGTGCGGGCCCACTCGGTCGCGCCGGAGACCGACGCCATCGAGCTGTTCAACCCGGCTTCCGACCCGGTGGACGTCAGCGGTTGGTATCTGTCGGATGACCCGGGTTTTCCGAAATACCGGTTGCCGGAGGGCTCGGTGCTGCCGGGTCACGGTTTCCTGGTGGTCACGGCGGAACAGTTCCAACCCGGCCCGGACCAGCCCAACGGCCTCCGGCTGGGCGCGACGGGCGACGACGCCTGGCTCTTCTCGGCGGACGCGGAAGGGCGCTTGACCGGCTACGTCCACGGCTTCCGTTTCGGGGCCACCCAGCCGGGGGACACCATCGGGCGGTACGTCAGCGAGGCCGGCGAGGAGCAGTTCGCGATTCAATCCGCGCCCACCCTCGGGGAAGCCAACGCCGGTCCGCGCGTCGGGCCGGTGATCATCAGCGAGGTGCATTACCATCCGCGCGACGTCTTCGTGAACGGCGCCTGGTGGGACGCGCCGGAGTATGAATACCTCGAATTGTTCAATCTGGAAGACGCCCCGGTCCTGCTGGCGGATCCCGCCGCGCCCACCAACACGTGGCGTTTGCGGGACGCCGTGCGTTACACCTTCCCCACCAACGTCACGATGGCCGCCGGTGAACGGTTGTTGGTGGTGGGCTTCGATCCCGAGGCGGACACCGCGCAAATGGAGGCCTTTCGCGCCCGGTTCAACCTGCCGGCGGAGACCCGCCTGTTCGGTCCGTGGCGGGGCAAGCTGGACAATCACGCCAACTCGGTCGAGCTGGTCCAGCGGATGCGGCTCCTGGACGAAGACGACACGCCGCGGGTCGTTTCGGTGCTGCTGGATCGCGTGGCCTATCGCGACACCGCCCCGTGGCCGGTGGGCGCGGACGGGCTGGGATTCGCCCTGCAACGCGTCCCGGAGGACGGTTTCGGCAACGATCCCGCCCATTGGCGGGCCGCCACGCCCACGCCCGGCAGCGCCCCGGAAGGCGGCGCGCCGCCGGAAATCCTCACCGGCCCGGCGGATCAATGGCTCGCGTTGGGCGGCACGACGACCCTGAGCGTGCTGGCCCAGGGCGACGGCGCCTTGACCTATCGCTGGCGGCGCAATGGCCGCTGGTTGCCGGAAGCCGGGGAGGCGGCGTTGACGCTGACCAACGCGCAACCGGCCACGGCGGGCGTTTATGAAGTGGTGGTCGCCAACGCCCACGGCGCGGCGGCCAGCGTGCCCGCCCGAATCCAGGTCTTCCGCCCGGACGCCGACGAAGACCTCGACGGCTTGAGCGATTTGTACGAAGTCACCTACGGCCTGAACCCGCGCCGTCCGGACGACACCCGGGCGGACGACGACGGCGACGGAATGAGCACGGCGGAGGAGTTCATCGCCGGCACCGATCCGACGAACGCCGACAGCCGGCTCGGATTCGACCAGGTGGAGGCCGGGGACGGCATCGTCCTGACCTTCCAGGCGGCGGGCAATCGCGCTTACGTCATCGAGTATCGCAACGACCTGGAAGGCGGCGCGTGGATGCCGTTGGCGGACGTGCCGCCCGAACAACCGCCCACCCCGGCCCTGCGCCCGGTAAGCGTCACCGACCGGACCCAGCCCCCGCCGCCCCGGCGATACTACCGCCTCCGCGCCCACCGTCCTTGAGCCGGGCGCCTCCCCGGCCGCCAAGGTGGGGGGGGCGGGAAATCCGAGGGCCGAGGGAGCCGAGGGACCGAAGGAAATCCGAAGCCCGAAATCCGAAATCCGAAAGAGAAGCGCGCGCGTTTCGGTAGCGCAGACTTCCAGTCTGCTGTAGCGCCGGCTTCCAGCCGGCCAAGCGGGCGAGCAAAAGCGGCTGCCGCGTAACGGGGGGAAATCGGCAGATTGGAAATCCGCGATACGACAGGCTGGAAGCCTGCGCTACGGGCGGGGAGCGCACGCGCCTCGCGTGCGCCGAGGGGCGCCCCCGCCCCTCGTTCCCCCGCGGCCGGTTTCCGCGGCCGCGTCGGTTCCGCCTCTTCAGGGCCGGTCGGGGAACGCCGGGTCAGGCGACCCGGCCTACAAGGGCGGCCACGCATTCCCCCCCCTGTGGGCCGGCTGCCCCCAGCCGGCGGGGGGCGACCGCTCGTCGTCTCGGCGGCCACGAAAGGGGGGCTCTTTCTCGGATTTCGGGGTTCGGATTTCCCCGTCCGCGGGGCGGCTCGGCCAGGGGTGAAAACGATCCGGTTCCGCGCGCCGGGAATGGTTTTCGGCGGTGATTATTCCGTCAGCAAATCCTGAATCCCCTCCAGCCAAATTTTTTGGCCGGCGGTGTTGAGGTGGATGGCGTCGCCGCGGACGCCGTGGTTGAGGTGGCCGTCGGGGGTGAGGAAGCGCGGGCGGAGGTCGCGGTAGAGGACGCGCCGGCCGTCGGCGAGCGGGCGGATGCCGCGATGCAGGGCCGCGATTTCGGCCCGGCGCGGGTCGTCGGGCGCCTTGCCGGAGGGAAAGCAGCCGAGCAGCACGATCCGGGCCCGGGGCCGCAACGCGCGCAACCGCCACACGATGGCCGCCGTGCCGCCGGCGATTTCCGCGCCGGTGTGGTGGGCGGTGACGAGGTTGTTGACGCCGATCAGCAGCACGATCACTTCGGGATGCAGGCCGTCGAGCAGGCCGTGATCCAGCTCCCACAAAATGTGCTCGGTGCGGGCGCCGGAGAGCCCGAGTGAAAGCGCCTTGCGCGTCCCGCAAAACTGGTCGAACACCCGCCGGCCGTCGGGATGCGACACCCGGTCGCGATGGCCGGTGAGCCCCTGGGTGATCGAATCGCCGAGGAAGACCACCTTGGCGTCCGGGTGCCGGGCGACGACTTGTTTGAGGTGGGCAAAGGCGTCCCACCACGTGCCCCCGCCCCAGCCGGCGGAGCGGCCGCGATATTCGGAGGAGGGTTCCGGCAGGGCGGCCGGGTTGAAGGAGCGCCCGGTGGCCGCGCTCCACAGAAAGCGGCGGAGCGGATCGGGCGGATGCAGGCCGTGCGGGTGATGGCCGTTGCCGGGTTTGTGCCAGACCTGGAGCGGGGCGCCGAGCTGGCGGTAACGGGCGGCGAGCAGGTCGCCGTTTTCGGCGGGCGGCACCACGGTGTCGGCCAGGCCGAGGACCAGCGCCACCGGCACGTGGGCGGCGGCGAGCGGTTGGAGCCGGTCCGGATCCAGAGGTTGCGGGAAATCGGCGGCGGCGGCCTCGGTCAGACCGTAGGCCGCGAGGCAGCGTTGCCAGTCGCCGTCGGAGCGTTGGCCGTGCCGGCCGCCCGGCCAGGAGCGGAAATCGCACACCGGGTTGTCGCCGTAAATGGCGGCGACCCGGTTCGGGTGGCGCTCGCCCCAGAGAAAGATCGGCAACCCGCCGCGCGACATCCCTTCGAGGACCGGTTTCCGCGCGAGCCCGAGTTTCCGGGTGGCCAGCCGGTAAAAGGCGTCCCAGCGCCGCAGGGCCTCCGGCGCGCCGTAGAGGTGGGCCACGTCGCAATAGGCCACGTGAAAACCGCGATCGAGCAGCGACAAATCCAGCTCCGGCTGGTGGCCGAAGAAGCGCGCCCGCCAAATCCACGGATGCCCGGCGGCGGCTTGGTGCGGAGCGACCACGATGCAGGCCACGTCCTGGCGGGGCAGCCGGAAATCGAACCGCCGGAAGCCGTGGAACGACGAGGCTTTCGCCGCGAGGCCCGTTTCCTGAAGCCGGGCGGCCACGTCAAACGATTCGTCCCACGACGTCGTGAGCAGGTCGCGCAGGTGGTAGGCGAGGTATTCGTGCCCGAAGGTGTCCGGGTGGACGCCGTCGCTGGTTTGGTCGGCATGCAGCGCGCGGGCGAGGTCGTGCCAGAAGACGCCCGGTTCGGCGGCGGCGATTTGGCGACAGGTTTCGCGGATCACCGCCAAGTGCGGCGCGCGGGTTTTCAGGTCGGCGGCGCGCTCCGGTTTCAACCCTTTTTTCTCCGGGAACATCGGCGGCGGACCGAGCAGGTGGATGACGACCTTCGGATTGGCCTCGCGCAGGACGGCGACGAGGAAGCGCGCGTCGCGTTCCAAGTCGGCGTGATGCCGCCAGTTGCCGCGCTGCTCCGAGGAATCGTTCGTGCCCAGCATGATCAGCGCGACGTCCGGCCGCCATTCGAGGGCCGCCGGAAACTCGGGGGTTTTGGTGAAGGGGAGGTCGGCCCGGCGAAGCAGGCAGAGGCTGGAACGGGCGAAGGCGCGCACCTCGAATCCCGCCCCGAGCAAATCGCCGAGCCGGGCCGGGTAGCCGTTCCGCGCGCGATCCACCGCGTGCGCGCCGGTGGAAATCGAGTCCCCCAGCACCGCCACCTTCACCGGCGCGGCCGCCGTCGTGACCGCCAGCGCCCCCGCCATTCCGATTCCCGCCCAGAAGCTGTAACGCATGACCCCGAGCTTAACGCGCTCCGGCCCCGGCTCAATGCGGGAATGCGCGCCGCCGCCGGGGGCGTGGAGATCCGAAGGCCGGGGGAGCGAGGGCCGAAGGAGATCCGAATTCCGAAAAAAGTTGCGGTGTCTTGGAGAGCCGTCCTCTTTCGTGGAGGCCGGCCGGGATCAGCCGGCCCAGGAAGGCGGGGGCGGGCGGCGCAAGATCGCGCCCCGGCGGACGGCTTCCAGTTCCTGGCGATTCAGGGCGGTGTTGAACAGGCGGACGTCGTCCAGGCGGCCTTTGAAGTAGCGCTGGAGAAAATAGGAGGACGGGTAATTGTGGCCGATGCGAAGGGGCGCGCGGGTTACGGGGAGCGCGCCGGCGAAGGCCACGGCTTCGTCCTCCAGCCGCCCGTCCACGTACAGGCGCATCCGCCGGCCGTCGAACACCGCTCCGATGTGATGCCACGCGCCGTCATCCAGGAGGGAGCTTCCGCGCACCGCGCCGAATTCCCTTTGATCGGTTTTGAGGCCCTGCAAGTGGAGGCAGACGGTGTGCCGCTCCACCAATCCGTGCAACCGCCAGGTCTGGTCGCCCTTGGCGAGGAGGGCGGGAAAAAAACTGCCGGCCAGGGAGGTCGTTCGCATCCAGACGCTGATGGTGAATCCCCGGGTGAGGTCGAACAGCGAAGCCGCGCCGCAATCCACGCAGGCTCCGGTTCCTCCGGGAAGTTCCAGCACCGGGCCCCGTTCCGGATCGTCCACCACTCGCGCGCCGCCCAGCAATTTGCCCGGATGTCCGTATCCGGAACGGTCCGCGACCACGGAGGCGTTGGCCGGGGCGGCAAACGGCCACCAGCCCACCACGTCGCCGGTTGAGAAGGCCCACGTCGGGCCGCGGTTCACCGAACCGTCCGCGCGCACGGTGTCCACCCGCCACGCGTACCAGTGGCAGGCGGCCAGCTTGGGCGGCCGCGCGCGACAGGGTTTGCTTCCGTCCCGGCGCGTGATCAGCGTCAGATGCTCGGGATCGGGGCCCAGATAAACCCGGTAGGCGGCCGCGCCCGGCGTTGCCTTCCAGCGCAGCCAGGCCCGGTTGCCGGGCACCAGACAACCGCCGGGCGTCGGATGGGGCAGCGCGGTCGCCGTCGCGTCCCGGGCTGCTTCCCCGTGCTGCGTGTCCGGGGGCGCGTTTTTCGCCGGCACTCCTTCCGTCGCGAAGATGTCCTCCTCCGGGGTCGCCGGCGATTCGGGCAAGTTTTCCGCCGCGCGAATCCGGCGCCACAACGCGCCCAGTTTCGCGAGTTGGAGCTGGTGTTCCGCGCCGGCGCGCAACTCCCGGGAAAAGGAGTGCTGGAAGTTCAAGTAGTTCAGGAGAAACTGCTCCGCCTGCGCCGGGAATCCCGCGCGGAGCAGCAGCCGGCTTTGAAATTCCGCGCTCTCGCCCACCAGCCGGGCCAGCGTTGCCGAATCCGGATGCGTCTCCAGCAGGGCCAGCAGGGCGGCCAGCCCCTGCTTGATTTTGTCTTCCGCTTCCCGGCGGCGCCCCAGCTCGCCGAGGGCGTTGCCCCAACGCGACCACACCTCCGCGAGAGCGGCGCGGTAACGGAAGGATTCCGGGCGGCGGCCGCGCAGTTCCTCGTAGGCGCGGGCGGCCGCCTGGTAATCCGCGACCGCTTCCGCCCACCGCCCCCGGGCCGCTTCCAGCGTGGCCAGGCCCCGATGACTTTCCGCCCGCGCCTCCCAGGCGACGCGGGTGTCGGGGGCGCGCCCGGCCAGCGTTTTCGCCGCCGCCAGTTGGGCCTGGTGCGCCCGCAACGCCGCCGTTTCGTGCCCCAGCGCGCCCAACGCGGCGCCCAGCAATCCCTCGCTTTCGCAAACCATTTGCGCCTCGATCGCCTCCCCCGACAGGGACTCCTCCGGGAGGGGCTTTTCCCCCGCCTTTGCCGGGCAGCGGCGGGACTTCCTCCCCGCTTCCGGAGGGGGCGGAAACGCGCGGGGCGCCCACGCGGGACGGGGCTCCGGAATCTCCGGCGGCCGCGAGCGCAACGCCACGACCTCATCCCGCGAAAGGACCGCGTCATACACGCGCACGTCATCCACGCAACCGTGAAAGAGGTGGGAAGCACGGGACGCGTCCTCCGGCGCGGCGGTGAGAAGGCCAAGGGTGACCGGCGCTTGATTGGTCCGAAGGCCGCCGGACACCACCCATTCGTGCGTGTCCTCCCGACCATCGAGGTAGAGGGTCACCTTCCGTCCGTCGGAAGTCACCGTCACGTGATGCCATTCCCCGTCGGGGAGCGAGTTTCGCCCCTCGACCCCCATTCCCTCCGTCACGGGCTGGACGGACGAAGTGGTGCGCACCCCGGATTCATGCAGGGAGAAGCGCCCGCCCGGGCAGGCGAAAAGGCGCCAGCTGTTTTTCCCTTTTCCGATGATGACCGCCGGAGCACTCAATCCCGGCGGCGGCGGACAGCGGACCCAGGCCGCCAGCGTGAAGCCGCCGGTCAGATGGAAAACGGGATCATTGTCGCATTCCAGGTATCCGCCGGACCCTGGGCCGAGCTGGAGCACGGCGCCGCGTTCCGGGTCCCGGATCACGCGCGCTCCCCGCCGGAAAATCCCGTCGTGCCCCTGTCCCGACGCGTCCTTTACGCGGTGCACGTCGTCGTCCTCCATCGGCCACCAGGCCACCAGCCCGGGGGCGCGGAAGGCCCAGGTCGCTCCCCGCGCGACGGTTCCCCCCGGCAACACCGCGTCCACCCGCCAGGCGTACCATTGCCCGCGGGCCAGCTTCGGCGCGGGCACGGAATACGGCGCCCGCGCCGGCGCCCGCGCCAGGAGGCTCAACTGCTCCGGATTTCGTCCCCCGTAAACCTGGTACGCCACGGCCCCGGCGCCGGCTTCCCAGCGCAGGCAGGCTTCCGGGGACGGCGGCAGGCGTCCTCCGTCGGGCGGGCTCGGATGAACGGCCCGGGGACCCGCGGGCGGCGCCGGGGATGCCGGGCCGGCCGGAGGGGGCGGGCCGGAGGGGGCGGCGATCCGCTCCCGCAGGCGTTGCAGGGACGGGTCCGCGGCGGGCCGGGCCGCAAAGGCCGCCTCCACCTCCGCCCGGGCGGCGACCAGCGATTCCTTGCGCCGCCGGGCGCGCGCCAGTCCGGCCAGCGCCGCGTAACGCCGCCGGTCGGCCCGGAGGCGTTCCGCCGTCGCGCGGTGGTCGTTTTTCGCGAACACCGCGCCGGCGGCGGCGCACAATTCGCTCATTGCCGTCAGGGCCGCCGGTTGCGCCCGGGAAGCGACGGGCACTTCCGACCAGAGGGCCAGGGCGTCTTGCGCGCGCTGCTCCGCTTCCGTGGTCCGCCCCAGCGCCCGCAGCAGCCGGACCAGGGAGGCGGAAATCCGAATCAGCCCGACGCGGTATTCCGGCCGGGCGGGAAACTCCTCCATCAGGGCCCGTTGTTCGGCGAACCCGTCCCAGAGCGGATCCCGGGCGGCTTTCACCCGCCCCTGCCGCAACAACGCCTCGCCCAGTCCGGCCTGCGTGGCCGCCAGGCGCGCGCGCCAGCGGGGCGAATCCATCTCCGGTCCGGCCAGGGAAACGCAACCGGCGCGCGCGGCCCGGTAATGCCGCTCCGCCGCCGCCCAGTCCCCCCGGGCCGCCGCCGTTTCCGCCAGCCCCTGCCGGCTGGCCGCCAGCGTCTCCCGGGCGGAGGTGCGCGCCGGCGCGCTGACGGCCAGTTTGCGGGCCAGTGCCCATTGGGCCTCGCGCGCCGCCCGGGCCCGGTCGGGTTTTCCCAACTGCTCCCAGGCCTCCGCCGCCAGCCCGTGACTGGCGGCCAGCGCCTGCTGCTCCGCCGGCGAAACGTCATCCCGCCCCTGCCAGTGCCGCGCCACTTCCACCGCCCGGAGGGCCGCTTCGCGCGCCTCGGCGGGCCGGCCCATTTCGTTCAGCAACTGGCCGTAATCCACCAGCACCGAGACCAGCCGCCGCCGGTCCGTCCGGTTTTCCGGATTTTCCCGCAACAACTGTTCGAAGACGGTCCGGCTGCGCTGATAGGCCGCCGCCGCCTCCTGGTACTGCCCCAGGCCCCGCTGAATGCCGCCCACCTGCTGATAGGCGCGGCCCACCGCTTCCCGCGCCTCCCGCAGGCCCTCGTTTTGCCGCAGGAATCCCTCGTAGAAATCGAGCGCCTGCCGCAACTGGCGGCGTTCTCCCGGGTCGAGCTGGCCGCGTGGCAGCTCCCGTTTCAGCACGTCCAGCACCCCCTGCTCCAGCACCTTGAGCGCCAGGCGGTAGTTGGCGTCGGCGCGCTCCCGTTCGCGCACCGCCAGGTCGCGCTGGATCTGGGTGAGCGCCCGCGCCCGCGCCAGCCGCCAGGCGCTGCCCCCCGTCACGAGGCTCAGCGCCAGCAGTCCGACCACGCCCGCCACCGTGCTCCACCAGTGCCGTTGCACCCATTTTCGCAGGCGCACGCTCATGCCCGCGCGCCGCGCCTGGATGGGACGGTCCTCCAGAAACCGCTCCAAATCCGCCGCCAGCGCTTCCGCCGAGGCGTAACGCAGCGCCGGCTCCTTGGCCATCGCCTTGAGCACGACGGTCTCCAAATCCACCGGGATCGCGTCGTTGAGCTGGCGCGGGGCCGGCGGTTCCTCCTCGATCACCTGCCGCAGCAGCTCCGCCCGCTCTCCGCCATCAAAGGCCGGGCGGAGGCACAGCAGCTCGTACAGCGTCACCCCCAGCGAATAAACGTCCGTGCGCGCGTCCAGGAGCGCCGGTTTGCCGCCGGCCTGTTCCGGGCTCATGTACCGGATCGTCCCGAGCAGGTCGCCCGGGAGGGTAAGCGCGTCACCGTCCGTCGCGGGATAGTGCGCTAGGCCGAAATCCGTGACCCACAGCCGCCCCTCCACGTCCAGCAGCAGATTGGACGGCTTGATGTCCCGGTGAATCACCCCTTGGGCGTGCGCGTGGGCCAGCGCCTCCGCCGCCTCCCGCCCCAACTGGGCCACCGCGCGGAAGAAGCTTCGATTCCGGGCGCCATGCCCCATCCGCGATCCCCGCGATCCCCCGCCCCGGGGGCCTTCTCCTCCCAGCAACTGCCGGGCCAGACCGCCCGCGCTGCCGCTGCTGCCCGGGGCGGCCGCGTCCGACGAGGGCGCTTTTTCCTCCACCGCCGCCCGCAGTTCCGCGATCACTTCCGCCAGGGAGGCCCCTTCGATGTAGGCCATGACGTAGTAGTGCACCCCCCGCTCGAACCCCACCGCGTGCACGGGAACGATGTGCTCGTGGTGCAACCGCGCCGCCGCCTGGGCCTCCTGTTTGAAACGCCGCAACAGACGCGGATCCAGGAGCGCCGCCAGCGGCAGGACCTTCAACGCCACCCGCCGGCCCAGGGAGATTTGCTCCGCCTCGTACACCGTCCCCATGCCCCCGTGTCCGATCTCCCGGAGGATGCGGTAGTCTCCCAACTGATGATCCTCCAGCCAGGCCTCCAGTCCGTCCGTTTTTTCCCCTCCTTCCTCGCGCGCCGCCGCCATTGCCCGAAGGGTGGGCAGCATTCCCCGAATTTCCTCCGCCAGCTCCGGATGCCGGCGCGCGTATTCCTCCACGTCCGGCTGCTCGCCCCGCTTCAACCGTTCGCCGTATTCATCCGCCACGGCGGCCAGCAGCGTTTCC
The DNA here is from genome assembly GCA_964601985.1 of uncultured Verrucomicrobiota bacterium. Taxonomy (GTDB): domain Bacteria; phylum Verrucomicrobiota; class Verrucomicrobiia; order Limisphaerales; family J093; genus J093. Next base: position 3,660 of record CAZRPT010000088.1, on the reverse strand, counting down.
TCCCCCACCCGTGCCTGGTCCTCGTCCGCCATCGTTCGTGCCCTGCCTCATCCCGCCCCCGAATCCATCGTTCGCAAAGTCCGGCTGAGCCGCAACAACGCCCGCACGCACTGTTTTCGCGCCGCGTCCTCGCTGATTCCCAGGGCCCGTCCGATCTCCGCGTAAGGATATTCCTCGAAATGGCGCATCTCCAACGCGGCGCGGTCCGGCGCGGAAAGCCGGCTCAACCCCCGCCGCACCCGTTCCGCCTGCTCCCGCCGGCTGAGCTGCTGACTGGGCGAGCCGGACGCGGGCGGCAGTTGGCGGGCCAGCAACAGCGAGGAGCGGTCGGGATAGGGAACCTCCTGCCTCACGCTCCGCTGTTGCGTGCCCACATGCCGGTGCCAGGCCTTGTGAACCTCGTCAATCACGAGCTGCCGCAGCCACAAAAAGAACGGCATCGGCTTGGTGGTCAAATAGTTCTCCAGCCTCCGCGTGGCCGCCTGAAACGCCTCCTGCACCACGTCGGAAGCGTCCAGGCGTCCGCGCAACCGTCCGTCCAGCCGGCTTTGAGCGGTGCGCACCAGCCGGCGCCGGTGCCGGGCAAACAACGTGTTGGCGGCCTCCGCGTCCCCCGTCCGCGCGCGTTTCAGCAATGCCTCGGTCTCATTCATCATCCCGGCCCGTTGTTCTTCGCCGTTCCGTTTTGGCCCTCACCGGCTGCTTCCAGCATGATTTTTCCTCTGCTTTCCGGCAAACCCGAATTTCAGCCCGGGCGGCGGGTCACGAGGGGTCGGGCCGGCAGAGGAATGCGGCCGCTGTCGGCGGATGACAGGGAGGTTGGGAGCGGTCAGGCCACGGGGATGCTGCCGGTTTCGGTGGGGGCAGCGGAGCGGGAAGCCGGCAGGGGAGGGGCGGAGAATCCCGTGTCCTTTTCCACCTCGAGGCCGAGGTCATGGATCAGTTGCAGGTCCTCCTCGACCGAGCGGTTTACGGTGGTGAGGTAATTGCCCACCATGAGCGCGCTGGCGCCGGCCATGAACATGAAGCTTTGCAGGTCGCGCAAGTTCACCGCCCGCCCGCCGGCCAGGAGAATCTCCTGTCGGGGCAGAAGCAGCCGGAAGACGGCCAGCGTTTTGAGCGCTTCGAGCGGCGGAATCGGTTCGAGATCCGCGTACGGCGTGCCCGGAATGGGATTGAGGAGGTTGATCGGGGTGACGTCCACGTCCAGCTCGCGGAGGGTCAGGGCCAGGTCCACGCGGTCCGCGCGGGTTTCCCCCAGCCCCAGAATCCCGCCGGAACAGACCCGGATGCCCGCCGCCTTGAGATGGCGCAGGGTGGCGATCCGATCGTCGTAAGTGTGGGTGCCGCACTGCCGGGGAAAGAAACGACGGGAGGTCTCGAGGTTGTGGTTGTAGCAGCTCAATCCGGCGGCCCGGAGCCGCTCGGCCACGCGCAGGGTGGGAATCAACCCCAGCGAGGCGTCGGGCAGCACCGTTCCGGAAGCGGCCAGCCCGGCGAGACGTTCGCACACGGCGTCGAGCAACGGCCCTTCCCGCAGCCCCTTCCAGGCCGCCACCAGCCCCAGGGACGCCACCCCGTGTCGCGCCGCTTCCTCCGCCGCCCGCCGCACCGGCGCGGCGTCAATGAACCCGTGCCGGGGCGCGCCGGTTTGATAAAAGGCGGACTGGGCGCAAAATTTGCAGTCCTCCGGACAGCCGCCCGCCTTCACGTTCACGATCGAGCAAAGGCGGATCCGGCGGCCATGATGTCGTTCCCGCACCCGGTTGGCCCAGGTGAACAACGCGAACAGCTCCGCCTGCTCCTCCCGGTTCAGCAGCCACAACGCTTCGTCGCGCGTGAGACGCCCCCCGTCGAGAACCTTCCTTCCCAGCCCGGCGATGCCGCCCGCGGGAACGGTGTCAACCGATAACGCAGTCACGGTTGACATGCTGCCACGGCGCTTCCCGCGCGGCAAGCGCCCGGGGCGGGCGCCCTTTTTTTCGCCGCCCCGGCTTCGGGGAAGCCCGGACATGCCGCCCGGCCGGCATCTTCGGCATTGCCGAGGCCGCGCGGAGAGCGGTATTCTGCGAGTCACGCACTTATGAAACATGACATCTCTTCCGCGAAAATGAATTCCCACCGGGACGGCGGTCGTTTGAGCCGCCGCTCCTTCCTGAAACATTCCACCCTGGCGGCGGGCGTCCTGACTCTGGGAACCGCGCCGGCGATCCTTTCCGCCGAGGCGAAGGGCGACCGGGTCCGCTGCGTGCAGATCGGCTGCGGCGGACGTTCCCACGCGCACCTCGACTGGGTGGTCAACCGGAGCAAGGAGCACGTGGCCGCCATCGTCGAGCCCGACGAAAAACGTCAGGCCTCCACCCTGAAATGGCTGGCCAGCCACGACGTGAACACCGACAAGGTGAAGGTGTACACCGATTACCGGCGGTTGTTTGACGAGATTCCCAACGACTTCGACGCGGTGTTCATCGCCACCCCGAACCATCATCACGCGCTGGCCTCGATGCTGGCCATGAACGCCGGCAAGGGGGTCTATTGCGAGAAACCGCTCTGCCACGACATCGCCGAGGCGCGCCGTTTGCGGGCCATGGCCCGGGCCTCGAAAATGCCCACCCAGATGGGCAATCAGGGCCATTGCGAGGAGGGCTACCACCGCTTGTGCGAATACATCCGCGCCGGGACCATCGGCCGGATCCTCGAGACCCACAGCTGGACCGACCGCGCCAACGGCGGCGAGGGGCCGCGTCCGCCCACCCTGCCGGTGCCGCCCGGATTGCATTGGGATTCCTGGATCGGTCCGGCGCCTTACCGCGATTACCACACCGACCTCCACCCGCACGAGTGGCACGGCTGGTACGATTTCGGCAACGGCTCCATCGGCAACATGGGCTGCCACGTGCTGGACGGCGTGTACTGGGCGCTGAACCTGACCCACCCCACCCGCATCGAGGCCGAGCAGATGCGCGGTGGCAGCGACGAACGGTATCCGCTCGGCGCCCGCATCCGCTGGGATTGTCCGGTTCCGGGCGGCGACCCGGTGAAGGTGTACTGGTACGAGGGGCTGAACGCCACCACCAAGGACAAGCCCAAGGGCGGCCTGCACGCCGCCGTGGGCAAGGCCCGCAACCTGCCGCCGCTTTACCACGAGCTGCTGGCCAAGTATGACGACGAATCGTTCGAAAACAGCGGCACGCTCTACGTGGGCGAGAAAGGCATCATCTACACCGGCTGTTACGGCGGGCGGATGCACATCGTGCCGTGGGCGAAGATGAAGGCCACCCCGGCCCCGCCCAAAACCCTGCCCCGGCCGCAGAACATCATGACCGATTTTCTGGAGGCCTGTCGCCGGGGCAGCACGAAGACCGCCGCCAGTTTCGACTACGGCGCCCGGCTCACCGAGTTCACCCTGCTGGCGAACCTGGCCCAGCATGTCGGTCCCGGCCGGCCGGTTGAATGGGACGGTCCCGCGATGCGGGTGACCAACATCCCCGAGCTGAACGAGTGGGTGAAACGTCCCTACCGCCCGGGCTGGCACGCCTGATTCATGGTCGCCAACCCCGGCCGACAACGCCCTCCCCTCCCGGAGGGCGTTTTGCTTGCGCCGTTTTTTTTGAACTCCCCAAAAACGCGCGTCCTTCCGTGGCGCCGTCGCAGGGAGGT
>CAZRPT010000087.1:0-20939 GCA_964601985.1 uncultured Verrucomicrobiota bacterium | reverse complement strand
GAAGGAACGGCGGGACAGCGCGGCCGTTCCGGAAGCGGAATTCTTTTTCATGAAACGTTCTGTTTTTGCCATGTGGAATGAGCTTCAGTCTCCGCCTCCGCAACGGTTTCGGCAAGCAAATCCCCGCGCGCAAACTGCCCTTTGAGTTGTAGAAAGCGCCGGGTTTCTCAAGCCGGCGTTTTCCGACAGGATCTAATTCGCCGGGGCGGGGTGGTTCTGGTTTCGCGGTTGGGGGGGCGGCTTGTCGCGGGGTGAGGGGCGGGAACGGATCGCCCGGCGCAAAACGCGGGCGCCGGCCCGGCGGGTGTCGTCGAAGAAGGTGTAGAACACCGGCACGACGAGGAGGGTCAACAGGGTGGCGGTGGTCATGCCGCCGATGAGGGTCAGGCCGAAGCTTTTGTAGCTGAGCCCGAGGTCGTTGGGACGCTGGAGGGTGAGGGGCACCATGCCGATGATGGTGGTCAGGGCGGTCATGGCGATGGGCCGGAATCGCCGGTCCGCCGCCCGCAACAACGCCTCCGTGCGTTCCACGCCCCGGGCGCGCAGGCGGTTGACGTAGTCAATCAGCACGATGCCGTTGTTTACCACCACGCCCACCAGCAGCACCGTTCCGACCGCGCCCAGGAAGTCCATGTCCTTGCCGGTGAGATAATGAATCCACGCCACTCCCAGTCCGGCCAGCGGAATGGTCAGGATGATGGACAGCGGCAGGATGAAGCTTTCGAAGAGGAATCCCATCAGGAGATAAATAAAGAGGATCGAGACGGCGCCGGCGAACAGCAGGCTGCCGAGTTCTTCGTTGAATCCGGGGCGCCGGGACGCGCCGAAGGAGACTCCTTCCGGGAGGTTGATTTCCTGTTGCAACGCCGTGAGCCGCCGGCGTGCCTCCCGGGCCTGCTCTTTTTTCAGTTCCACGGTGATCCAGCGCGAGACCCGTTTGTTGGCGCGGAAGATGCCCCGGGGGGTGTGGAGCATTTGCGGGCGGGTCAGGACGGAGAGGGGCAGAAAGCCGCCGGCGGGGGTGGGCACTTGAAAGGCGCCCAGCTCCGCGAAGCTCCGGCGGTCCGCCTTTTCGAAGCGGATGCGCACGGGAATTTCCCGTCCGTCCTGGTTGAATTTCGGCAGGGCGCTGCCGCGCAGGGCGTATCCCACCAGGTAGGCCACCACCTCGGGGTTGACGCCGCTGGCGGTGGCGCGCTCGCGGTCAATCACCAGCGCCATCTCGCTGGGGGAGGTGTCCTCCTGTTTGCGGATGCCCAGCACGCCGGGCACCTGAAGCAGCCGGGGCTCCAGGTTCCGGGCGACCTCCTCCAGCAGGGCGGCGTCGTCGCCTTCCAGGCGAAAGGCGTACACCTCGTTTCCCCTGGCTTCTTCGTTGCGGTTTTCCCGGCCGTAGTAAAATTTGAGGCCGGGCCGTTGGGGGAGCGCGGCCAGCACGTTCTCGCCGATTTCCTTGGCCGTCCGGTTTCGGGGGCGGTTTTCCTTCAACCATCCTTCGATGCGTCCGCCCCGGGGATGGTAGAGGGTGAGGTAGCCTTTGAGGTCGAATTCCTTCTGTTTGGCTTTCATCACTTCGTCCACCCGCCGGAAATAGGCCGCCAAATCTTCCAGGCCGTATTCCGTGGATGCCTCGACGGAGATGTTGAAGCTGGTGCGGTCCTCCTCCTGTTGCTCGACGAAGGAGATGTTTTTCCATGCCGTGAAATAAGTCAGAACAAAGGCGGCCGTCAGGAGCAGCACCAGGTCGAGGCGATGCCGCAGGAAGAGCGCCAGCCCGCGGTTGTATCCCCGGTTCAACGCGCCGAAGGTGAGGGCATAAAAACGCCCCAGCAGGGCGCCGAGCCGCGCGTGCGATCCGCGCACGAAACGACCGCCTCTGGCGAGGGCGTTCCGGGGCAGGGTGAGATAGACGCTCAGCGGGATGAAGGCCAGCGCCACGAACAAGGAGCCCGCCAGCGAGACGGAAACGGGCAGCGCCAGGCGGATGAGGAAGAACTGGCCCTGCCCTTTGACCAGCGCCACCGGCACGAACACGATGATGGTGGTCAGGGTGGCCATGGTGATGGCGAGGGCGATTTCGCCCGCGCCCCGCACGCAGGCGTCGCGGCGGGACAATCCCTCCTCGTTCAGGCGGTGGATGTTTTCCGCCACCACCACCGAGTTGTCCACCAGCATCCCCACTCCGATGAACAACGCCAGAATGGTCAGGATGTTGAGGGTTTCTCCGGCAAAGAACATCACCACCAGGGCGATCAACAAAGAGAGCGGGATGGCCAGCGTGACGATGCCGGTCAGCCGGAACCGGCGCAGAAAGAGAAACAGCACCAGGGCCGCGAAGGCGCCGCCGATCAGGCCGCCCCGGACGAGGTTCAGCAGGGAGTCCACCACCACCCGGCCCTGGTTGAAGACCACTTCGAGATACACATGGGCCAGCCGCGGGTTGTGCTCCATCTCGGCGATTTTTTCCGTGATGCGCCGGCAGACCTCGACGGTGTTGGCCTCGCCCTCCTTGAGCACGAACACCGCCACCGCCGGGCGTCCGTTCACCCGCACGCCGTAGCGTTTCTCCGGCTCTTCATATTTGACCCGGCCCACGTCCTTGAGCCGCACCGAGGGGCTCAGGCGGCGGTTTTCCACTTCTTCGAGCGTGTGGTAGGTGGCCACGGAGCGGAGCAGCAGTTTGTGGCCGCCGTCATAAACATGACCGCTGGCCAGGGTGAAGTTGTCGCCTTTCAGCTCCTGGGTGATTTGATAGAGATTCAGTCCGCTGGCCTCGACCTTCTGGCGGTCGATCTCGATGAGGATTTCCTTTTCCTCGAGGCCGTCCACCCCCACGCGCGCCACGCCGTCAATGCGCTCCAGCGGCTTGATGACCTCGCGTTGGAGCAGGTCGTAGTAATCGGTCAGCTCCGGGTCAATCACCACGCCGGTCACCACCACCGGAATGCCGGCGGCGTCCTCCTTGCGGATGAAGACGCGGTCCACGTCGTCCGGAAACAGCGCCCGCGCCCGTTGGACGCGGTCCCGCACCTCGCGGTAGGCCACGTTCATGTCGGTGCCCTGCTTGAAACCGAGGAAGGCGTTGCACCCGCCCACCCGGGTCCAGGTGTTGAGGTGGTCCAGCCCCCGCACGGTGCTCAGCTCTTCCTCGAGGGGGTAGGTGATTTTTTCGAGCACCTCCTGGGAGGGGGCGTTGTACCAGGGCACGTACACCCGGAGGTTCTGGCCGGTGTAGCCGCGCGGAAAAATCTCGAGGGGGATGCTCACCATGGCCACCCCGCCCACCACGAGGATGCTCAGAAACATCACCAGAATGGTGACGCGCCGGCGCAGGGCGAACCGGGTGAGTCCGCTGGCGAGGTGCTCGGCCTGGTCCACGCGGGGTTCCATGATTCAACCGGCCGGTTCGGCGGCGGGGGCTTCCGGGGGCTCCTCCGCGGCGGGCCACCAGCGTTCCCGCCACCGGTTCACGTGGTAATAAACGGTGGGGATGACGACCAGGGTCAGGAGGGTGGACGACGCCAGCCCGAAGATGACGGTGATGGCCATCGGGGTGCGGATTTCCGCGCCGTCGCCCAGGCCGAGGGCCATCGGCAGCAGGCCCAGCACCGTGGTGGCCGTGGTGAGCAGGATGGGCCGCAACCGCACCCGGCCGGCGGTGACGATGGCCTCCCGCAAATCCAGCCCCCGCCCGCGCAGGGTGTTGGCGTAATCCACCAGCACGATGGCGTTGTTGACCACGATGCCCGCCAGCATGATCAGGCCGAGAAAGACCACGATGCTGAGGCTCGTGCCGGTGAGCCACAGCCCGAAAATGCTCCCGATGAAGGCCAGGGGAATGGTGGCCATGATGATGAGCGGGTGCAGGAGGGATTCGAACTGGGAGGCCATGATGACATAGACCAGGAACAGGCTCAGGCCCAACGCCAGATAGAGGCTGTTTTCGCTCTTTTCCCATTCCTCGTTCTGGCCGGTGATGGCGAACCGCAGGTCCGCCGGCCAGTCCAGTTTCGTGCGCAGGGTTTGTTCGATGCGCCGGACCGCCTCGCCCAGGGAACCCCGCGCGATGCTGGCCTGCACCAGCGCCACCCGTTGGCCGTCAATCCGTCGAATCTCGCTCGGGCCCTCGCCGATCTTCAGTTGCGCCACCGCGCCCAGGGGGATGGGATGGGGCGAGCCGGGATTGACCACGATGCTCTCGATGTCCGGCAGCTGTTCCCGGTCCTTTTCCGCGAGGCGCACCACGATGGGGATGCGCCGGTCCTTCAAATTGAAGCGGGTGGCCTCGTAGCCCTTCACCAGGTCCCGCACCATTCGCGCCACCGTGCCGAGGTTCAGGCCGTAGGCCATCAGGCGGTCGCGGTCGTACACCACCTGCACCTCCGGGGCGCCCGCCCGCAGGGTGGCCTCCACGTCCGCCAGCTCCGGCAGCTCGCCCAGCAGCACCGCCGCGCGCTGCGACACCCGCTTCAACGTCGCCAGATCGTCGCCCTCGATTTCGACCACGATCGGCGCCTTCGAGCTGAAGAGCACCGGCCGGCTCAACCGCAGGTCCAGGTCGGGCACCTCCTCGAAATAATGCCGCAACCGCCGCAACACCGCCTCCTCCGCCCGGGCCGGGTCGCGGCCCGGTTTCAGCAGCACCTTGAACCGCGCCGAGTGCTCCCCTTCGTCGGACCGCTTCATGTTGGTGGCGTCGTAACCGAAGGTCACCAGCAGTTTGTCAATCCCCTCCTGGTCGGCGAGAATCGCCCGTTCCACGCGGCCCAGCACCTCGCTGGTGCGCTCGATGGGGGTGCCCACCGGCAAACTGAGCTCGAAGGTGAACTCGCCCTGGTGCACCTCGGGCAGCAGCTCGTAACCCAGCCGGGAGGCCGCCTCCCAGGCGCCCCACCCGGCCGCCGCCACGAGCAGCAGCACGCCCCACGGCTGCCGGATGGCCCCGCGAATGAAGCGCGGATAAGCCCGGTCCAGGCCGGCGACCCCTCGCCGCATGAGCCGGGCCGGCGGAAGCAACAACCATCGCCCCAGCCGGCCCAGCAAGGGGGCCAGCCCGCGCAGCGCGACGGTGGCGAGCACGGCCAACGCCCCGAGCAACAACCGTCCCGTCAGCTCCAGCACGGCGGCCACCACCAGCCGCAACAGCCACCACGGCAGCAGGATTCGATGCCACGGGCGGGCGGGATGCCGCCACGCCTCCCGAAACGCCCGCCACGCGGCGAAACCGGCGGGCTTTCGCGCCGTTTCGTCCTCACCCGCTTCCTCCACGCCGCGAAGGCCCCGGCGGCTGGCCAGCATGGGGATGAAGTAGAGCGCCACCGCCAGCGAGGCCAGCAACGAGGTGACCACCGCGATGCCGAGATCGCCGAAGGCCTGCCCGGCGATGCCTTCCACGAAGACCAGCGGCAGAAACACCGCCACGGTGGTGAGCGTCGAGGCCACCACCGCGCCCTTGACCTCGCGGGCGCCCCGGATGGCGGCCCGCACCAGATCGTCGCCCTCCTCCCGGCAGCGGTAGATGGATTCGAGGACCACGATCGAGTTGTCCACCAGCATCCCCACCCCGAGCGCCAGGCCGCCCAGGGACATGATGTTGAGCGAGAGCCCGAGCAGGTTCAGCGGGGCGAAGGTGATCAGCAGCGACATGGGAATGCTCACCCCGATGATGGCCGTGGTGCGGCCGTCGCCCAGAAAGAGGTAGAGCACCAGCACCGCCAGAAGGCCGCCCAGGATGGCGGTGTTGCGCACCTCGTCAATGCTGCTGGAGATGAAACGGGAACGGTCCGCCACGATGTTGAGCCGGGCGGATTCCTCGCGCCAGAGCCGTTCCGCCAGGCCCGCCCGGCGATCGCGCCGGGGACCGAAGAGGGGCCGCGCCGGCGCGCCCGACGCGGGCACTTCGCCCAGCGCGGTCCTTACCGCCCGGGCCACCGCCACGATGTTGGCGTCGGCCTCCTTGTAGATGTCGATCTGGACGCTCTCGACGCCGTCGGTGTGGTTGATGATCTCCCGGTCGCGCTGGGACCGGACCACGGTGGCGATGTCGCGCACCCGCACGTCGCGATCGCCCACGCGGGTCAGGATGGTGTTGCCGATTTCGTCGAGGGTCTTGTACTGGTTGAGGGTGCGCACCATGTATTCCGCCCGGCCCTCCTGCATGGTGCCGCCGGCCACGTTGATGTTTTCCTGGCGCAACCGGTCAATCACCTGCTGCACCGAAAGCCCCACCCGGATGAGCGCGGCCTTGTCGAGGTTCACGTGGTATTCCTCCTCGAGCCCGCCCCGCACCCGGACGGCGGCGACGCCCTTGATCGGTTCCAGCGCCCGCTTGATCCGCAAATCGGCGATCCGCCGCAGCCGGCGCAATCCTGCGTCGCCCTGATAGCGCGGGCCGTCCCCCGCCAGGCTCAGCTCCAGGATCGGGTCCAGCGAGGGGTCGAACCGCAGAATCAGGGGCTGCTCCGCCTCCCGGGGCAGGAAGACCAGGTCCAGTTTTTCGAGCGTCTCCTGGGCCGCCTGGGACATGTCGGTGCCCCAGACGAACTCCAGCACCACGTCGCTGATGCCCGCCCGGCTGATGCTGCTGATCTGGTTCAGCCCGCTGATCACCCCCAGCGCCTCCTCGATGGGCCGGCTGATCTCGTTCTCGACCTCCTCCGGCGCCGCGCCCGGAAACTCCGTCCGCACCGTCAGGGTGGGATAGGTCAGCTCCGGCATGAGGGTCACCGGCAGCCGCTGAAACGAAAAAAAGCCGAACACCACCGCCGCGGTGAACACCATCAACACCGCCACCGGGCGGCTGGTCGTGAAATGGCGGATGGGCCCTGCCGGCGTGCTCATTCCGGGGTCGGGGTTGGCGGCGAGGGCGCGGCGGAGGCGGTTTCCGGCGGGGCGTTCGTGGCGGCGGTTTCCGCTTCCGACTCACCCGGCAGCCGCACCTTCGCGCCGTTCTTCAGGCCGGTCTGGCCCGCCACCACCACGAGGTCGCCCTCGGCGAAGCCGTCCACCGGCTCCAGGTAATTGCGGTCGCTCAACCGCTCCTTCACCAGCAGGCGCTCGACGGTGTGGTCCGGCTTGAGGCGGTACACGTAGCGCTGGTCCTGGTCGAACACCAGGGCGCGTTTGGGAATCAGCAGCGCGTTGGTGTGGACGGCGGTGACCAGCTCGACCTCGACGAACATCCCGGGGCGCAGCGGGCCGGGGTCGCGGAAGCCCACCGTCACCTTCACCGTGCCGGTCTTCGCGTCCACCACCGGGGCGACCCGTTTCACGTAGCCTTCGAAGGAGCGGTTTCCCAGCGCGGTCGGCGTGACCCGGGCCGGCAGGTTCGGTTTCAAGGCGGGGAGGTGCTTGTCCGGCACGTACACCCGGGCCACGAGGGAGTTGAAATCCACGATGTCGAACAAGTGCTGTCCCACCGACACCAGATCGCCCACCTCCACCAGCCGTCGGGTCACCGTGCCGGCGATGGGCGCCCGGACGCGGGTGTACTCCAGCTCGCGTTGAGCGTCTTCGAGGGCCAGCTCGAGCTGTCGCAGCTCGAACCGGGTGTCGGTGTACACCTGTTCGCTGATGAGCTTCTGGGTGTAGAGCGCTTCGAGGCGTTTGAATTCGGCGCGACTCTTCTCCACGCGGGTGGCCGCCTTGTCCACGGCGGATTTCTGGATGTCGTCTTCCATGCGGAGGAGCACCTGTCCGGCGTGGACCCGGTCGCCCTCCTCGACCAGCAGTTCCACCACGCGGTTGGCCGTGCGGGCCGGCACCTCCACGTTGGCCTCCGCCTCCAGCCGGGCGGTCGAATGGATCACCTCCTCGATGGCGCCCCGGCGCAGCGGCGCCACCTCCACCAGCACCGGCGGGGGCGTTTTATCCGGTCCCGCCGGGTCCGCGGCGCCCGGCGCGCGGCGACACCCGTTCCCCCCGAGCGCCAGCGCCAGCAATGCCACGCCCCACCGCCTGATTCCGTGTGTGTTCATCAATGACAGAAACGACCGGACACCCCTCCCGTCACCGGTACGCGAAGTTGGTGTCCCAACCCTTCAAGACACCCTATCCCCCTCCCGCGTTTCAAAAAAGGCAATCCGCCCCTTGCGGGCCGGGCCGGGTTCGCGCCGTTTTTTCTCCGACGCGCCTGAAGAGGTCGGTTCTCCCGCGGCGGGGCATTCGTGCCGCGCGACGGAATTTTTTGTGTTCCCGCGACGCCTCATGAGATAGTGAATGCGCAGTCATGACGACCTCTTGGGGAAAAAACGGCGGTTTGTTGCTGGTGATCGCCACCTGCGTGATCGGCTATCTGACGTTCCGGTACTTTTACCACGTGGGCGCGGACTTCCCGTTTTCGCAGGAGCTGATTCTGGTGTTCATCGGCACGGTGGCCACCATCCTGATTACCGCGGTGCTGCTCAATCAGCAGACCGAGCTGGAGCTGAAGAAGGAGGGCCGGGTGCTGCTCCTGGAGCGCAAGGCCGCGACCTATTTCGCGCTGATTGATCAAATCGGCGACATCGTGGAGAAAAACCGCCTCGAACTTCCGGCCCTCTACGACCTGCGGGCGCTCAATCACAAGCTGGCCATCATCGGCGGGCGGGACGTCATCCACCACTTCAACCAGGTGCTCGACGCCCTCGAGGCCGCCACTCGCGACGACGACATCAGCCGGGCCGACCAGGCCGCCATCATGCGCGAAGTGGCCGAGCTGACCTATTACATGCGGCGGGATTTGCTGGGGGGAATCGAAGGCAAGACCGCCGCCGAGCAGGTCCTGCGCGACATCATCGCCAACAACCAGGACCTGGAGCGGACATGATTCCCGCGGGGTTCACCCTCGCGCCCCCGGAGATTTCCAGCCCCGCCCTCCCGATTGCGCTCCTCCCGCGAAGGAAGGCGTGACGGCCCCCGGGCTTCAAAAACTCGCTTTGCGTTGATTTTCGGGTTGCTTAAACTGCGCCTCGCGCTCTGAACAACGAAACCATGCAACGAACTCCTCGAACCAGCCGCTTCGTCCGGAGCGGGTTTACGCTCATCGAATTGCTGGTGGTGATCGCCATCATCGCGATTCTGGCCGGCATGCTTTTGCCCGCCCTCTCCAAGGCCAAAGCCAGGGCCAAGGCCATCCATTGCGTCTCCAACCTCAAGCAGTGGGGCATCATCTGGGTGATGTACACCGACGACAACAACGGCAACTTCAGCAACGGCGACGTGGGCTGGGCGCGGGGCGAATGGGTGCGCGCCCTGGCCCGGCATTACCAGGAGAAGCCCTACCTGCTGCTCTGCCCGGATGCCACCATGCGGCGGGGACGCGGCACGGGCAAACAGGAGAGCAAGCTGCCGCCGGACACGCCCGAAAACCGGCTGGCGGCCTACGGCGGTCCCCACACCGGCTACAACTTCCCGAATTTCGCGGGAGACCATGCCGGGCAGGCGGGGTTTCTGGTCAGCAGCTACGGCGCGAACAACTGGATCTACAAGACCCGCAAGAACATTCAAGGCCGGCCCGCCCGGGATCACTGGGGCTCGTTCAACGCGGTCACCATGCCCACGGAGGTGCCCCTCTTTTTGGATGCCATGTGGCGGGGGGGCGGCCCGGACCACCGGGTCAGCTCCAGGGACCAGGCGCCGCAGTACAACGGCCAGTGGGCGGGATACAACAAGGAGTCCATGCACTTTGCCCTGGCCCGGCACGGTCGGGGCGTGAACGTGCTGTTCTTCGACAACCACGTCGCGCCCACCCATTCGCCCAAGGACATCTGGCGGTTGAAATGGCACCGCCGCTACGCCCAGCTCGGCAAGGACCGCACCCGGAGTTTTCCGGCGTGGATGAATTAAAGGCCGGTCGGAAACCGGCGGGTTGGAGAACCCGGCCGGCCCGCCGGGGGGCGCGCCCTTTCCTCGGGCCGCGCCCCCGCGCCCGGCGGGAGGTCCCGCTGCCCCGACCGGCGTTCAACCGGCCCTCCGTCGCCGCCGGGAAGGAGGTCGCGTTTTTCGCCGCGCGCGGGCTTGCATTCGCGGGGACAGCGCGCAAACTGGGCGCTGGATTCGGCGTGTCCGGGGTCGGGGGTTTTCCGGTCCGGGCCGCGCCTCAACGATTGAACCGGAACGACTCATGCGCACGACTTTTGTTGCCCCGTTGACACCTGAAACCGCCCCCAATCCGCAGGCCAAGGCCGCCTCCGCTCCGGCGGCCAAGGCGGCGCCGGCCCGGCCCGCCGCCGCCGCCACTCCCGCGCCCGCCCCGGCCGCCGGCCCGCGGACCGGCAAGGCGGAAGTGACGCTGGTGGGACTGGACGCCGGCACCAACAAAACGTGCGTGAAGGCGGCCTTCGCCGGCTCCGCGGACCTGATCGTGAGCGAGGTCGTGCCCACCCTCGTCGGCTACACCCGCGAGGGCATCGTGGAAAACCTGCTGCCCGGCAACGCCCGGGTGCTCTTCGGCGACGCCGCGGCGAAAAACCGCCTCTACCTGCGTTGCGTGCGGCCGCTGGTCAACGGCGTGATCGAGGACCTCAGCGCCGCCAAGGATTTCCTGCGCTACGTGCGCGGTCTGATCAACGTGCCCGAGGGCATGGAACTGCGCGCGGTGGTGGGCGTGCCGGCCAACGCCGACCGCTCGGCGCGGGAGAAGCTGCTCGCGGCGCTGCGCGGCCTGTTCGACAAGGTGGCGTTGATTCCCGAGCCCTTCCTGGCGGCGCTGGGCTTCCGGGACGAATCCCGTCTCGGCCAGCCCGGTTATCTTGATCCGGTTCGCAACTCGCTCTTCGTGGACATCGGCGCCGGCACCACCGACGTCTGCCTGGTGCAGGGCTACTTTCCCGGCCCGGAGGATCAGGTCAGCTCCTCCTTTGCCGGCGACCGCGTGGACGAGCTGCTCGCCGCCGCCATCCGCAAACAATACCCGAACGTGGAGCTGTCCATGGTGAAGGTGCGGGAGCTGAAGGAGCAGTTCTCCTACGTGGGCAGCAGCGAAGGGCCGGCCAGCGCCAGCGTCATCGTGGGCGGCAAGATGCGGCGGCTCGAACTGACCGAGATCATCGGCAACGTGTGCAGCCAGTTGCTCCAGGAGGTGTTCGAGCTGGTCAAGGCCGCCATTGCCCGGGCCAGCACCGACAGCGTGGGCGAGCTGCTGCAAAACATCATCATCACCGGCGGCGGCAGCCAGATCGCCAATCTGGGCACCGAGCTGCAACGGCTCCTCGTCGAGGACGGCTACGAGAAACCGCGCGTCCAGACCGGCGGGGAAAACTACAAGGAATACGTCGCCAAGGGCGCTCTCGCCGCCGCCCGGCAGGCCCGCGACAGCCAGTGGGAACGGCCCGGCGCCTGAGCGCCTGTCGGAAAAGGCCGGGGCGGGGAATCCGGCCCGCGGCCCCGGGGCGTTCGCGCCCTCCCCGCGGGTCGCGTGCTCCCGCGCGGCGGGAGGCCGCTTTTCCGCCGGGCGTTCAGTATTTCACCGAGGTTTCCACGAAGAGGCGGCCGGTCGAGTGGTCGCCGCCCGAGGCGGGCGTGTTGATTTCCTCGGTGAGGAAATAGGCCACGCTGACGCTCCATTGATCGAAGATGGCGTAGGTGCCCTTGAACCAATGGCCGCGCAGGTTGGTGCCGGAGAAATAGCCCACCGGGTCACCGGGCCGTTTCGGGAAGCGCACCGCGCCGAAGTCGGATTCCACCACCTGATCCCACCAATAGTCCGCCTCGACGTAGCGCCATTGGTAATTGAACTCCCACTGTCCCCGGCGCCGGGCCTTGCCGAGGCGGAATCCCGCCACCCAGCCCAGGTTGTCTTCGTCGGCGCCGAGGTTGTGGGCCACGCTGCCCAGCAGCAGCACGGGGAACGGTCCGCGATACAGCGGCGCGGAGTCGAAGGTGTACGTCAACCCCACGTCGCCGGCCAGGACGGTGTAATCGTTGACCAGCGCGCCGGTCGCGTCCCGGGTGTTGCCCCGGCCCACGTAGGGCACGGCGGACGGGGTCAGGGTCTCCGGGTGGGTGATGCCGAATCCGCTGGCGCCCAGCGCCAGCCGTACCCGCCGCGACCACCGGCCCTCCCAGCGCAACTGGCCGCCGAACAGGCAGGGGTCGTCTCCCGAGGTGCGCAGGTCATCCAGCACGAACTGGGTCAGCAGGAGGCTCAACCGGTGATCGTCGTTGATGTCCCACGCCAGGTATTCCGCGAAACCTTCCGGGGTGTAATCGTGATCGAAGAGGAGGGTGCTCGGGGCGGTGACCGGATTTTTCATCTTGCCGCCCAGCAGGTAGCCCCGCCAGCCGCCGGTGTGCAGCGGCGCCCATTTCAGGTAGGCCTGATTGATGTAGATGCCCTTGGGCGTGCCGTTGTTGCGGAAGGTTTGGTTGTTCGAGATGGGATCGCCCGAGCTGCCCGAGGCCAGCCGCAAACCGGTTTCCAGATCGTGGTTCAGACGGAACGTGACGCCGAAGCGCAGCCGGTAGCGGAAGCGGCCGCGGTCGGAATAGCTGGGGAAGTCGCTCTGGATGTTGTCGTAGCGCAGGCGGAAATCGCCGCCGAATTTCACGCTTTGGATCCACTCCGGCAGCGAGAGCCGGGAGGCGGGCCGGGATTTGCCTTCCGCGCGCAGGCCGTCGGCCTCCTCCGTGGTCAGGATGCCCTTCTGGACCAGTTTGTCCAGCAGGGCCTCGGTGCCGGCGTCCGCCCGCGCGAAAACGCCGCCCGCCAGCAGAACCATCAGGGAAAACGCCCCCGAAATGGAGCGCCGTGACTTGTTGTTCTTCATACGTCGTTCATTCAGGAACTCCGCCCATGACGGAGCAAGGTCGCTTCGGTGACATTTGGGTGACAAGCCCTCGTTTTCTTCCGGGAAACGCTTCCACCTTCCTTCGTCACTCGAGGATTTGGCCGGCCCGCAACGGACAGCCGGCCAGAAACGCCGCCACGGACAGGGGCCGGCCGCCCTCCCGCTGCACCCGGCGGATTTGCAACGCGCCCTCGCCACAGGCCACCCGCAGGTGGTCGCCTTCCGCGCGCAGGACGGTCCCCGGCGCCTCTTGGCCGGGATGTTCCACGGCTTCCGCGGCCAGGATTTTCACCCGCCGGCGCCGGCCGGTGGGCAGCAGGGCAAAGGCGCCCGGCCACGGAGTGAACGCCCGGATGCGCCGCGCCAGCCGGACCGCCGGCAGCGTCCAGTCCAGCCGCCCGTCCTCCCGGGTGATCTTGCGGGCATGGGTGACGCCCGCGGCCGGTTGGGGGCGGGGCGTGATCCGTCCGGCCAGATAATCCGGCAGCGTGCGCAGCAGCAGTTCGGCCCCCAGCGCGGCCAGGCGGTCGTGGAGCGATTGGGCGTCGTCGTCGGGGCGGATGGGGGTGCGCGCCATGGCCACGATGTCGCCGGTGTCGAGCCCCGCGTCCATGCGCATCAGGGTGACGCCGGTCTCGGGGTCGCCTTCGGCCAGCGCCCATTGGATCGGCGCCGCGCCGCGATGCCGGGGCAGCAACGAGCCGTGAAGGTTCAGGCAGCCGTGCCGGGGCAGCTCCAACAGGCGGGGGGGCAGGATTTGCCCGTAGGCGGCCACGATGAACACCTCCGCCGCGAGTTCCGCCAGTCGGGCGATGAATTCCGGATCGCGGCACTTTTCCGGCTGCCAGACGGGCAGGCCCAGGGTGAGGGCGGTTTGCTTGACCGGCGGCGGTTGCCGCCGCAGGTCGCGTCCCCGGGGGCGGTCCGGCTGGGTGACCACCCCGAGCACGTGGTAACGCGGATCCCGCGCCAGGGCCGTCAGACTGGGGCAGGCAAATTCCGCCGTGCCGAAGAACACCACCGGAACTGCCCGCGGGGAATCGTTCATGGTGGAGGGAAAATCAGCGCCCCGGCAGGCGGCGGCGGCCGGGCGGCGGCGTGGGGCGGGGCCGAGGCGGCCGGGCGCGCGGCGGGGGCGGGGCCGTCCGCGCCGCCTGCACCGCCGGGCCGGTCACCGTGCGCTGGCCCAGCGAGGTGAGGCAGCGGCGGCAGCGGTACTCGTGCAGCTCGCCGTGGGGCAGCAGGAGCAGAAGACGCTCCTGAACCGGCTGCGACCGGCCGCATCGGGGGCAGTACAACTCGCTCGCTTGCAGCTCGCCAAACTGACGGTTCATGGTTGCCGTTCGTCGCGCGTTTTTCTCCAGGAAACACCGCTCCCTTCCGCGGAACGCGCCGCCGGGGGAGGGGGGGCGGGAGGCGGGTCCCGCGGCGGCGGCTCAGCTCTTGTCGTCCTTGTGCCGCACGATGATTTGCGCGATCTCGCCCAGCACCACCCGCACTTCCTTGGAGCCGGCCTGGAGGAGCTGCACGTACATCTCGGTGGCGCTGATGCGCGAAATCCGACGGGCGACGTATTCCTGTTTCGGCGTCTTGATGACCAGCACCATGTCCTTCTCGGCGTCGGTGGGCACCACCCGGAAGAACCCGCTGAACTGGGTTTCGATGAAGCGCCGGTTGAAGGTGTGCTCGCTCCGGTTGTACACCTTTTTCTCCGCCGGGCCCTTGCTGCCCTTGGTGCTGGCGGCCATGCGCAGGCTGCTGGAGCGGGGCGGGGCGCCCACCTTGCGGGAGGTGGCCCCGCCGGGGCTGCCGGGCTCGGGCACCGCCGGGCCGGCTTCCGCCTCCTCCAGCTCGGCTTCCTCCTCGAACTCGGAGGGCGGCGCCTCCAGGGACGGCGAGGCCAGAAACGCCAGCGGCCCCACCAAGGGAAGCACCGCGGAGAGCCCGCACACCACCGACACGGGCCGGTTGCGATAGAGCGCCACCTCGTAGCCCGCCAGCAGGTTGGCCACGTACAGCAGTCCGAGGATGGCCAGCCCGATGGGCGTGGTCAATGAGCTGAAAATGGTCGTCCGCCCGGCGGGCAGCTCCACCTTGGGATAATCTTCCCGCACCACCACGGGTTTGGGCTTGGGCCGGGCCTCGGGAGGAACCGGAATGAACGGCTCCGCGAATTCGCGCATTTTGGGGTCGCTGGCCAGGATTTCGAGGGTGGGGTCGGAAAATTTGCCCCAGGAAATCCGGTCCGAAAACCCGCCGGAGTCCAGCCGGAAGACGACGCCGCTTTCATTGGCGTCCGAGACGGTGCCCCAGATGGTGGTGCCATCCGTCAACTTGTATTCGTCCGCCAAGGCGTCCGTGCTCCACCACCCCACCAAGGCGAGGCAAAGCAATAGTCCGTAAACTCTGCGCATGACCGCGCTTGAATAGCAGACGTCCCCCGCCAAAGAAAGCAATTATTGCCCCCTTTTCCCCGGCGGAACCCGTCGCGACGGGGGGAGAAAAAGGGGCTTTGCGGTCCTGGTCGCCGCCCCCGGGGACGCGCCGCTTCCGGGAGGAGCGGGCCGCGTTCTGCTCCCGGATTTTCAGCGTTTCGGGCGCGTTGCCGGCCCGGAAGGAGGCCGCGATGCCAGGGGGACGTCATGCGGGGGGAGGGGCGGAATCGCCGGTGGCCGGAGGGCGCGGGCTTTTGTAACCTGAGGGGGCTCGGGGCCGTCTTTTGCGGACGACCCAGAGAACCGCGGACGACCGGCCCGAGGAAGGGCCGGAGCGGCGCGGGCGGGCGGCGGAAACAGGCATGAATGGCTTTTTGCGGGTGATGTGGGCATGGGGCGCGGTGGCGGGCGGATGGCTCGTCGTCGCGGCCACGCCGGTGGCGCCGTTCGAGCAGGCGCGGTTCGCCGGCCCGGCCAACGCGGTGGACGAGCGGGTGTTCGGGCGGTTGCGCGAGCTGGGCATCACGCCGGCGTTGCCCTGCTCGGACGCGGTCTTTCTGCGGCGGGCCTACCTGGACGTCATCGGCACCCTGCCCACGCTGGAGGAGAGCCGCGCGTTTTTGCTGGATCGCCGGAGCGACAAACGCCGGCGGTTGATCGAGCAACTGCTGGCGCGGGACGAATTCGCCGATTACTGGGCGATGAAGTGGTGCGACCTGCTCCGGGTGAAGTCGGAGTTTCCCATCAACCTCTGGCCCAACGCGGTGCAGGCGTATCATCGCTGGATTCACACCGCCCTCCGCGACAACTGGCCCTACGACCGTTTCGCGCGCGCGCTGCTCACGGCCAGCGGCAGCAACTTCCGCGTGCCGCCGGTCAATTTCTGGCGGGCGGTGCAGGGGCACGAGCCCGCCACCCTGGCCCGGGCGGTGGCGCTGAATTTCATGGGGGTGCGGGCGGATCGCTGGCCGCCGGAACGGCTGGAGGGGATGGCCTCCTTCTTCGCCAACGTCGCGTTCAAGTCCACCGGCGAATGGAAGGAGGAGATCGTCTTTTTCGATCCCGCCGCGACCAACGCCGATCTGACCGCCGGCCCGCGCCGGGCGACGTTTCCGGACGGCAAGCAGGTCTGGTTGTTCGACGATCGCGACCCGCGCGAGGTGTTCGCCGACTGGTTGATCCAGCCGGACAATCCGTGGTTCGCGCGCAACCTGGCCAACCGCGTCTGGTCGTGGCTGCTGGGACGCGGCATCGTGCACGAGCCGGACGATTTCCGCCCCGACAATCCGCCGTCGAATCCCGAACTGCTCGACCTGTTGGCGCGGGAGCTGGTGCGCGCCCAGTACGACGTGAAGGCATTGTTCCGGCTGATCCTGAACTCGCGGACCTACCAGCTCTCCAGCATCCCCCGCTCGAAGGATCCCCGCGCGGCGGCGCAATTCGCCTGCTACCCGGTGCGCCGGCTGGAGGCGGAGGTGCTCATTGACGCGTTGTGCCAGATCAGCGGCACGACCGAGAAATACCAGAGCCCCATCCCCGAGCCGTTCACCTTCATCCCGGAGGGGCAGCGCTCCATCGCGTTGGCGGACGGCAGCATCACCAGCTCGTTTCTCGAACTGTTCGGCCGCCCCCCGCGCGACACCGGCCTGGAGTCGGAGCGCAACAACCAGCCCACCGCCGACCAGCGGTTGCACCTGCTCAACTCGACCCACATCCAGCGCAAGATCGAGCGCAGCCCCAAGTTGCGGGCGTTGACCCGGGCCAAGGGCACGCCCCGGCAGAAGGCCAATCGCATCTACCTCACCCTGTTGTCCCGGCTCCCCACGCCGGCGGAAGTGGAACTGATTCAGCGCTACGCCAGGAGCGGTCCCCGGCCCAATGAAGTCGCCGTGGACATGGTGTGGGCGCTGATCAACAGCCCGGAATTTTTGTATCGCCATTGAAACTCCGCCCCGGGAGGTCTTTACTGTTTTTCGGTCAAAGAAAGGAATCATCATGAACACGAATCGTGATCCTGCCGCCGCCGCCGCGGTCCAGTTCGTCGGGACGCCCCTCACCCGGCGGGAGGCGCTGCGGCTGAGCCTGCTCGGCGCCGCCGGCCTGGCCGTGGCGCCCGGCTGGTCCCCGCCCGCCCGCGCCGCCGCCCGGCCCGGCAAGGCGAAGTCCGTCATCCAAATCTGGATGTGGGGCGGGCCGTGTCACTTGGACACCTTCGACCCCAAGCCGGAGGCGGGCGGCGCGTATTGCGGCTCGCTGCGGAACCCCATCGAGACCAACGTCAGCGGCATCCGCATCGGTCAGTTGCTGCCGCGGCTGGCCAAACAGGCCGACAAATACGCCATCCTGCGCGGCATGACCCACGGGGTGTTCGCCCACGAAACCGCCTCCTACCGGGTGCAAACCGGTCACATGCCGGGCAAGGATGTTTATCCCTCGGTGGGCGCGGTGGTGTCGCTGTTCAAGGGCTACGGGGCCGGCTACCGGGGGTTGATCCCGCCCTACGTGGTGCTCACCACGCCGCAGGGGCGCTTTTCCGAAGCCGGTTTTCTGGGCTCGCGCTACAAGCCCTTCGCCACCGGGGGCGATCCCGCGCGCACGCCGTTCA
This sequence comes from uncultured Verrucomicrobiota bacterium, assembly GCA_964601985.1. Taxonomy (GTDB): domain Bacteria; phylum Verrucomicrobiota; class Verrucomicrobiia; order Limisphaerales; family J093; genus J093. Next base: position 3,132 of record CAZRPT010000087.1, on the reverse strand, counting down.
CCGTCGAGGGCGTGGTGGCGCCCGGCATCTCGCCGCAACGCCAGCGGCGCCGGCGCGACCTCCTCCACCAGCTCGACACCCTGGGCCGGGCGCTGCCGGGCAATCCCCAGCTCGAACGGCTTCGCCAGTGCGAGGAACAGGCCTATGAACTGATCTTGGGCGACGCCGGCAAGGTGTTCGATCTCACCCAGGAAAAGCCGGAGCTGCGGGAACGCTACGGGCGGAACACCTTCGGCCAGTCCTGCCTCGTGGCGCGGCGGCTGGTCGAGCGGGGCGTCCCCTACGTGACCATCAATTACAAGGGCTGGGACACCCACAAGCAGCATTTCCAGACCATGAACCGGAAACTGCCCGAGCTGGACAAGGGCTTGTCCACCCTGCTCCAAGACCTCTCCGATCGCGGCCTGCTGGACCAGACCATCGTCTGGTGGGGCGGCGAATTCGGGCGCACGCCCAAGGTGCTCTACGAGCCGCCGTGGAACGGCGGACGCGGCCATTGGGGCAAGGTGTTCTGTCACCTGCTGGCGGGCGGTGGCTTCCGGGGCGGCCAGGTGGTGGGCGCCTCCGACGCCAAGGGCGAGGAGGTCAAGGACCGGCCCATCCTCCCCGTGGACCTCATCGCCAGCATCTACGAGCAGTTGGGCATTGATCCCGACGCCAAGCTGCCGCACCCGCAGGGCCGCGACGTGCCGGTGGTGCCGCCGCCGGGGAAAAACAACCTGCGCGGCGGCCGGTTGACCGAACTCGTGTAGCGGCGAAATCCCCACTCCCAATCCCGCGCGCCAGCAGGGTGATGACCACGAAGGACACCAAAAAAGAGGGCGGACATCCCGCCCGCCCCAATCCCCCTTCGGATCTCGGATTGCGGATTTCGGGATTCGGATTTCCCCCCTCCGCCCCGCAACATTCCCGGTAGGAATCAAACATGAAAACCACGGTTGCACTGGTATGCGTGGGATTGCTGGCGGGCAGCGCGCTGGCCCAGCGCGTGCCGCACATCGGCTACGTTTGTCCGGCGGGCGGGCAACAGGGCACGCAGTTCGAGGTCCGGCTGGCGGGACAGTACCTCGGCGGCGTGACCAACGCCTTCTTCACCGGCCCGGGGGTTCGCGCCCGGGTGGTGAAGTACGTGCGCCCGCTCACCGGCAAGCAGATCAACCTGCTCCGCAACCGGCAGAAGGCGCTGCAAAAGGCGCTCAAGGAGGCCCCGCCCAACGCCGCCCGGATCCGCGTTCCGCGCGAGGGCAAGACCAACCAGGTGGACCACCTCACCCGCGTCGCCGCGCAGAAGGAGATCCGGGAAATCCGCGCCAAACTGGCCAACCCGAAAAACCGCAACCGGAAAAACAAGCAGCTCGCCGAGGACGTCGTGCTGCAAGTCACCGTGGACGCGGACGCCCCGCCCGGCCCGCGGGAATTGCGCCTGCGGGCGACGCTCGGCCTGTCCAACCCCGTCGCCTTTCACGTGGGCACGCTGCCGGAGTTTCAGGAAACCGAGCCGAACGAGCAGATCATCCAGGCGCCGCGCCTGCCCGCCCTGCCGGTGGTGGTCAACGGCCAGATCATGCCCGGCGACGTGGACCGCTTCCGCGTCCGCCTGAATCGCGGAACCCACCTGGTGGTGGCCGCCCAAGCCCGGGCGCTGATTCCCTACCTGGCCGACGCCGTGCCGGGCTGGTTTCAAGCCACCCTCGCCCTTTACGATCGCAACGGCAACGAGCTGGCCTACGACGACGATTTCCTGTTCCACCCCGACCCGGTGCTCTACTACGAGATTCCGCGCACCGACGAATACGTGCTGGAAATCAAGGACTCGATCTATCGCGGGCGGGAGGATTTCGTCTATCGCCTCACGGTGGGGGAACTGCCGTTCGTGACCGGCATCTTTCCGCTGGGCGGACCGGTGGGCCAAAGCACGGAAGTCGAGCTGGAAGGCTGGAACCTGCCCCGGGAACGGCTCACCGTGAACGCCGCCGCCGCGTCACCCGGCATCCGGGAACTGGAAGTGCGCGCCGGCAAGGCGATCTCGAACCGCTTTCCCTTCCGCCTCGACACCCTGCCCGAGACGCGGGAACAGGAGCCCAACGACTTCCCCGCCGACACCGGCGGCCTCGCCCTGCCGGTCATCGTCAACGGGCAGATTGACCACCCCGGCGACGTGGACTGCTTCCGGATCCAGGGTCCGCCCGGCGCGCCGTTGGTGGCCGAGGTCATGGCCCGGCGGCTGAATTCCCCGCTCGATTCGCTGCTCGAAATCACCGACGCCAGGGGCAAACTCCTGGGCCGCAACGACGACCACGACGACCAGGGCGCGGCCCTGACCACCCACCAGGCCGATTCCTACCTGCGGGTGACCCTCCCCCAAGACGGCGTTTGCCAGGTGCGCCTGCGCGACACCCAGCGGCAGGGCGGCCCGGCTTACGCCTACCGCCTGCGCCTCAACCGTCCCCGGCCGGACTTCGCCCTCCGGGTCACCCCCTCCACCGTGAACCTCCGGCCCGGCGCGACGGTCCCGCTGACCATCCACGCGCTGCGCCGGGACGGCTTCACCAACGGCATCGCCATCCGGCTGGAAAGCGCCCCGGAAGGGTTCACCCTGAACCGGGGCAAGGGCGGCTGGCTCGCGCCCGGAAAGGATCAGGTGAAGGTGTACCTCCGCGCCCCCAAACGCCCGGGCCGGCGGGTGTTCAGCCTGCGCCTCTCCGGCCGGACCCGCCTCCACGGCAAGGAAGTGCGCCGTCCCATCGTCCCCGCCGACGACCTGATGCAGGCCTTCATCTACCACCACCTCGTCCCGGCCCGGGAACTGATGGTCTGCGTTCTCGGCCGCCCGGCCCGGCGCCCGCGCCCGCAGCTTGCCGCCCGTCAACGGGCCCTGGCCAAGGCGAAGGCCGGGCCTGCCCCGGCGGGAAAAAAGAAGCCGGCAAGGAAACAACCGCCCTCGCGCGCGAAATAAAGAAGCGGAAATCCGAGGCTCGCGGCTCCGCGCGCTCATTCGTTCACGCGGGAGATGCGCAGCCGGAAGAAACGGGCGGGGGAATGGGGCGGAAAGTCCATCGTGACGGCCAGCGGTCGGCCGGTGCCGAAGAGGGGGGCGGTGGACGCGCAAGGACGCCAGTGGCGCAGATCGTC
>CAZRPT010000086.1:0-1996 GCA_964601985.1 uncultured Verrucomicrobiota bacterium | reverse complement strand
TGACGCAGCATGAGCACCAGCGCGGCGGCGCAGTTGTTGACCACGGTGGCCGCTTCGGCGCGGCAGAGCAGGGCGAGGTTGTGTTCGAGATAGGCCGCCCGGGCGCCGCGGCGGCCGGTGGCCAGGTCAAATTCCAAGTTGGTGTAGTGGGCGGCGGCCCGGGCGACGGCGGAGACCGCCTCCGGGCCCAGCGGCGCGCGGCCCAGGTTGGTGTGGAGCAGGACGCCGGTGCCGTTGATGACCGGCTGGAGCCGGGCGCGGCGCAGATCTTCGAGGGCCGTCCGCACCCGGGCGAGGACGGCGTCGGGCTCCGGCGGGGACGTGGTTCCGGCGCGCAATTCGGCGCGGAGGGCGGCCAGCTCACGCCGGATCACGGCCACCACCGTCGGACGGGGCAGGTCCATCCCGCCCAGGGCCGACAGGAGCGTGTCCACCGAGGGCACGGCGCGGCGACGGTCGGAAGATTCGCGGGAACTCATGGCCGGACGCGGATCAAGGGTTCGCGGGCGCGGGTGACGCGGCCGATGACGGCGGCCCCGACCCGTTCCCGTCGCAGCAGGGCGGTGACATCCGCCAACCGGCCCGGGCGCACGCAGAGCAGGAGCCCGCCGCTGGTCTGGGCGTCGGCGAGCAGGAGCCGTCGCGCGGGGGAGACTTCGTCCGCGAATTCGGTGAAGGCCTCCGCCGTCTGGAGGTTTTCCCGGGTGCCGCCGGGCACGCAGCCTTGTGCGATCAATTTGAGCACCGCCGGGGCGAGGGCGGGGATTTGCCCGGCCTCCAGTTCCGCGCCCACGTCGCTGGCGCGGCAGAGCGAGCCGAGGTGCCCGAGCAGGCCGAAGCCGGTCACGTCGGTGCCGGCCCGCGTCCAGCCGCGTTCGGCCAGCGGCGCGCCGACGTGGTTCAGGGCGCGCATGGTTTGGACGACCTTCCGCGCGAGGGCGGCGCTGGCGATGCCGCGTTTGATGGCGGTGGTGGCAATGCCGGTGCCGAGCGGCTTGGTGAGCAGGAGCCGGTCGCCGGGCCGGGCGCGGTCGTTGGTGATGAGGCGGCGCGGGTGGACGAGCCCGGTGACGGACAGGCCGTAGAGGGGCTCGGGATTCTTGATGCTGTGGCCGCCGACCACCAGGCAGCCGGCTTCCCGGGCCTTGGCCAGCCCGCCCTTGAGGATGCGGGCGATGACGTCGGGCGGGATGCCTTCCTCCGGCATGCCGAGGATGTTCAGCGCCGCCAACGGGCGTCCGCCCATGGCGTACACGTCCGACAGCGCGTTGGCCGCGGCGATCTGGCCGTACTGATAGGGATCGTCCACGATGGGGGTGAAGAAATCCACCGTGTGGACCAGCGCGCGGTCGCGGTCGAGCCGCACCACCCCCGCGTCGTCGTGGGTGGAGGTGGCCACGAGCAACCGGGCGTCTTTGCGGGGCAGGGGAAGCTGACGCAGGACCTGCGTCAGGGCCGGCTGGCCGAGCTTGGACGCTCACCCGGCGCAGGACGCCAGCGAGGTCAATCGCAGAATGTCCTCACGCGACACGCGGGCTCACCTCCTTTCGCGGTGGAAGGGCGGAAGGGAAGGAAAATGGCGGAGAGGGAGCGGATCGAACACTCCTGCCGACGCAGAACGCCGGCACAACGGTTTTGAAGACCGCGGGGGTCACCAGACACCCATCACTCTCCGCACCGGAAAGAAACCGCCGCCGCGTCGCGCTTTCGCGATCGGCGGGACGGAGCCGGAATCGTGTTCGAGAATCGCTACAGCAGTTTTCGCACGTCCGCGACCACGGCGTCGGGGTCAGGAAACTGCCCCGTGGCTTTCTTGGAGTAAACGCTCTGGCCATTGACGCTGACTTCGAAAACGCCTCCCGACGAGGGGACGAGCCGCAGCGAGCCCACGTTCGTCTTGAACGCCAGCAATTGAGCCGCCAGACCGACGGCTTGCGGTTCATAGTTTCAAACCGCGCAGTACTCGATGACGATTTCCGGTTTCATTATTTGCAAC
>CAZRPT010000085.1:0-5546 GCA_964601985.1 uncultured Verrucomicrobiota bacterium | reverse complement strand
TCGGGCGGGGCGCGGCTAAGCTGCGCCGCTGAAATTGTTATGGCGTTGAAACTGTTCAACACCCTCACCCGCGCGCTCGAACCGTTCGTGCCGCGGGACGAAACCGGTCGCCGGGTCGGCATGTACTGCTGCGGCCCGACGGTCTATGACTACGGCCACATCGGCAACTTCCGCACCTTCGTGTTCGCCGATCTGGTCCGGCGTTACCTCGAGTTTCGCGGTTATCAGGTCACCCACGTGATGAACATCACCGACGTGGAGGACAAGATCATCCGCCGGGTGCGCGAGAGCGGCGACACGTTGGCCGCCTACACCGCCCGCTACACGGAGGCCTTTCTCGAGGACGCCGCCACGCTCAAGCTGCTGCCGCCGCATCACCAGCCGCGGGCCACCGACCACATCGGGCCGATCATCGGCCTGATCCGGAAGCTGGAACGCCGGGGGTTCGCCTACGTGGCGGAGGGGTCGGTCTATTTCAGCATCGAGCGCTACCGCGCGGCGGGCCATCGCTACGGGCGGTTGTTGAACCTGAACCTCGACGAACTGCGCGCCGGCGAGCGGGTGGCCGCCGACGAATACGCCAAGGAATCGGTGGCCGATTTCGCGCTCTGGAAGGCGCGCGTGCCCGGGGACGGCGACGTCTTCTGGCCCAGTCCGTGGGGCGAGGGCCGGCCCGGGTGGCACATCGAATGCAGCGCCATGAGCATGAAACTGCTCGGCGAAAGCTTCGATCTCCACCTCGGCGGCGAGGACCTCATCTTTCCCCATCACGAGGACGAAATCGCCCAAAGCGAAGGCGCCTGCGGCCATCCGCCGGACCGGCCGTTCGTCAAATACTGGCTGCACGGCGCGCATCTGCTGGTCGAGGGGAAGAAGATGAGCAAATCGCTCGGCAACTTTTTCACGTTGCGCGACCTGCTGGCCAGGGGCTTCACCGGACGCGAAATCCGCTACCTGCTGCTCAGCGCCCATTACCGGGAGTCGTTCAATTTCACCCTCGACGGGCTGGCCGGCGCGCGCTCGGCGTTGGGGCGGATTGACGAGTGCGTGGGGCGGCTGCGCGAGTTGGCGGCGGGCCGGACCGCCGCGCCGGAGGCGGAATTGCCGGAGCGCTTCACCGCCGCGATGGACGACGACCTGAACGTCTCCGCCGCGTGGGCGGCGGTGTTCGAGTGGGTGCGCGACCGCAACCGCCAGATGGCCGCCGGCGAGCTGACCTCCGCGCAAGCCGCCGCCGCCTTGGCCGCCTGGGAACGGATTGACCGGGTCCTCGCCGTGGGCGCGCCGGAGGAAATCGTCGTGCCGGACGACATCCAAGCCCTCGCCGACGCCCGGCAGGCGGCCCGCAAGGCCCGCGACTTCGCCCGCGCCGACGCCCTGCGGGACGAGCTTCAGGCCAAGGGGTGGCTCGTCGAAGACACCCCCAAGGGCCCGCGCCTGAAGCGCGCCTGACCCCGCCCCGCCATGAACCCCGCCCCTCCCATCGGCGCCGCCGGCGAGCTGCGGTTCACCGTCGCGGACGAGCACACCATCGCCTTCCCGCCCGCGCCGCCGGTGTTGAGCACGCCGTCGCTGGTCTGGTTTCTCGAACACGCGGCCATCCGGGCGCTGGAACCGCATCTGCCCAAGGGACGCATCTCCCTCGGCGGCGAAATCAACCTCCAGCACCTGGCCCCGACGCCCGCCGGACAGACGGTCACCTGCGTGGCGCGCCTGATCGGCATCGAAGGCGGCGCGCTGCTGTTTCAGGTCGAGGCCCGCGACGCCGCCGAACTCATCGCCCGCGGCACGCACCGCCGGTTCGTGGTTCCCGCCGACGCCTTCGCCCGCCGGGTCCGGCGGAAGGCCGCTCCTTGAACCAGTTCCCCGCCCGCTGCCCACGAACATCCACAAGATCCATGCGGGGATGTTCAAGATCGGTCGGGATCCCCGCCCCGGTGTTTCCGGGCAGTCCGATTGAACGGCAGCCTCCTCGTGTCGGAGCGAGCGTCGCGGGTTCCCGGCTCTCCGCGCCGGAGACGCAGCATTCGCCCGCCCCGCCTGGCGGCCGGAGTTCCGGCGTCAGGGTTCGGGATAAAACCGCCACGTGGCGCGGAATTCCGGGGTCAGGGAATCGTGCCGGAGAACCGCGCGGATCAGCTCGACGGGAATGGCGTTTTCCCGCAGGACGGCGTCGTTGAAGGCGCAATCGGTCATCCGGCCGCCGCCCACCAGCTCCTCGCGCAGGGCCCGCAGCTGCAATCCGCCCAGCATGTAGGCCGCCTGGTACAGGGGGCTGTATTCCCCGCTGACCGAACGGCGCACCTCGGCGGTGGCGTTGCGGCGTTCGTGCCCCACCCGCTCGACGAGAAAATCAATCGCCTCCCGGGCGCTCCATTCGCGGAGGTGAAACTTGAGCGAGAAAATGATCCGCGCGCAGCGGTGCAGGCGCCAGAACAGCATGCCCACCCGGTCCGCCGCGTCGCGGGCGAAGCCCAGATCCCAGAAGCGCATCTCCCAATACAGCGCCCAGCCTTCGAGCAGAAACGGGGTGGTGAACAATTGGCGCTCGGTGTGGTAGCGGTCCGCCATGAACAGTTGCAGGTGGTGGCCGGGAATCAGCTCGTGCAGCACCACCGCATGGCAGAAGTGGCGGTTGTTGCCGTGCAGGCTCATCAGTTTGTCCTCGTACTTCATGTCGGCGGTGGGAAAGGACACACTGATGGTTTCCCCGCCGGTGAAGTAGGGCGTCATGCGCTGTTGCGCGGGGGACATCATTTCCATCCGCCAGCTTTCCTTGACCAGCGGCGGCAGGGTGACCAGGTGACGGTCCTCAAGAAAGCGGATGGCCTCCCGCGCCTCCTCGCGAATGAAGCGGGGTTGCCGGCCCGGCGGGACGTGCTGCTGCTTGACATGTTCCAGGGCCCGGCGCCAGTCGCCGTCGAATCCCAGCTCGGTGGCCGCCTTGCGTCCCTCGGCCTCGCACCAGGCAAACTCCCGCTCGGCGATCCGGATCAACTCCTCCGGAGTATAGACGATGAATTCGTGCCGCAGGGCGTCCCGCAGCGCCGCCGCGCCGATGGGGTCGCCGATGACCGGATCGGGATCGTCCTTCTTCACCCCCACGATCTTTTCCCGCAGAAAGGCGGCGTACCGCGCCAGCGCCTGGTCGAGGTCGCGGGCCGACTCGGGAACCCACCAGGTAAAGAGCGGATCGTAGCCTTCATAGAAACGCCGCCAGGCGCGCAAAAACTCCCGCAATCGTCCCACGCGCCGCACCGCCCGCCAGGCCACGACGCGATTGAAAGACGCCGCTCCGCCGGCTTCCGCCCGCCGTTTTTCCCACGCCGCCTGCGTGTCCCGCACCTGTCCGGCCAGGCGATGAAGCAGCCCGGCCGCCTTCTCCGCCGCGACGAACCGCAGCCGTCGCCGGTCCAGCTCCAACCGGGCCAGCCCGGCGTCAAACGGCAGAAACTCCGCCAGCTCGGCGAACCGGGCTTCCTGGCGCTTCAGCTCGCCCCGCCGAAACCGCAGTTCCTCCCGGAACAGGATCCAGTTCACCCGTCCCGCCGGGTCCAGCCCGGCAAAATCCACGCGGGTCAGCGCCTCCTCCCAGCGCCGCAAAAAACGGCGCTCCCGCCGGGTCACGCCCGGCGCGCCGGGGACGTCCCAGACGTGATTCAGGCTGGCCTGGTCGGCCTGAAACCGCCGGATCAAACCGCGCATCGGCGGGAGGCTCCGATCCCAGTCGGGCGACGGCGCGGACTCCGCCCCGCTGCTTCCCTGGCCGCCCCACGCCGCCAGCGCCATCATCGCCCCGCCGATTCGGCAAAGCCGCCCCGCAAAACGCAACTGCTTCATGGCCGCGATGCTGCCTCGCCCGTCGCCCGCCGACAATGCCCGAGTCCCTCCCCCCCCGGCCGGCGGAACGGTTTCTCCCCCCCTCACCGAAAACGATCACGCGCGCCCTGCGGCGGCGCAGACTCCCAGTCCGCCGACTTGAGCCGCCGGGGAGGAGGGATTCGTCCGGCAGGACGAAGGCCCGCGGAACCGAGCGCGGGGACCCGCGCGAGCCCGTCTCCGCTTTCCCGCCGGTCCGGCGGACGAGCAAAAAACGGCCGCCGCGTAAAAAGGGAGGCCGGCGACACGGCAGGTGGGAACCCCGCGCTACGGGGGGGGAACGGCGCTCCTTTCGGAATTCGGATTTCGGGATTCGGATTTTCTCCAGCCCCGACCCCGCCGGCTTTCGGTTTCCCGACCGCCCGGGGCGGGGAAATTTTGCGCTCCGTCATTGACGCCGGGCGGGGAGGCCGGGCTAAACTGGCGCCGCCTTCAGCGAGACAGAGGCACGCCATGACTGGGCTTCTTTCCGTTCCGACTCCTGACGGGAACGCGGCCGGAAGCCGGTTCGGTCCGCCTGTTCCGCTTCCGGCTGTGTGACCATGAAGAACAACTGCAGACTGTTTGTCGGTAACATTTCGTTCAAAACCCTCGAAAACGATCTCCACGACTACTTCTCCGAAGCGGGCGTGGTGACCTCCTGCACCCTGATGCTGGACCGGAACACCGGCCGGTCGCGGGGATTCGCCTTTGTCGAATTTTCCACGCCGGAGGAAGCCAACAAGGCGGTGGAGCAGTTTCACGGCAAGGAATTCCAAGGCCGCGAGCTGACGGTGAACATCGCCCGCCCCCGCGAGGAGCGCCCGCCGCGGTAAATCCTCCCGGAACGCCCCCTCCCCTCGCGGGCCGGTGACGGCCGGCGAGGAAAAAGGGGCTTGGAAGAGCTGTAAGCCGAATTCTGTCTGCCCGGCCACCGAGGCGGCCGGGGAGAGGCTCATTTATCTGAGCGGCCCAACCCGGAACCGTTGCCGCCGAAACGGCAATGACGCGGGCCGCGTCGCGGTTCCCTATTTGGCCTTGCACCCGATGGGGTTTACCGTGCCTCCGCGCTTGCGCTTGGAGCGGTGGGCTCTTACCCCACCTTTTCACCCTTGCCCGGCGAATCGCTCCGCCGGGCGGTTTGTTTTCTGTGGCACTTTCCGTCGGGACGCCTCGCGGCGCCGCCGCCCGCGCCCATCCCGCCGCCGAAACGACGGGTTGCGCGGCATCGCGCCCTGTGGTGTTCGGACTTTCCTCCGCCGGAACCCGGCCGGCGGCGAGCCTCCGCTCTTCCAAGACCGGCGACAAGGTATCCCCGCTCCGTCCTCCCGGCAAGCGGCGAGAAGCCCGGCCGCCCCGCCGCCCGAAATTCGAGGAGCCGAAAGCCCGAAGAAAATCCGAATCCCGAAATCCGGAATCCGAAAAAATCGCCCCCCTCCCGGCGCCGCCGAGGTGACGAGGCGGGGGGCTCCCTCGGCCGGAGACACTCAGTCGGCAAAGGGGGCCACGCGCGTCCGTTGTTGCAGGCCGGGGTCCTCCACCGGCGTTTTCCGACAGGCTCTGAGGAACCGTCCGGGCCATCCCCACGGGGGTGGGGAAAACTGACTGATTTCAGCAGCGTTGGAAATCTCACCCGGGCCATCCCCACGGGGGTGGGGAAAACTGAATCATGAAACTGAACATTGAAC
>CAZRPT010000084.1:0-16010 GCA_964601985.1 uncultured Verrucomicrobiota bacterium | reverse complement strand
GAACGCCAGCAGGGCCGCGCCGATCATCGTCAACGCGCAGGCGATCTGCATCAGGATCAGGAACTTCGTCGCCGCGCGCCGGTTGGCGGCGTTGCGATGCTCGAACCGGATCAGCGCGTAGCCCGGCAAAGTCATCATCTGCCAGAACAGCAGGAAGAACCACATCATGTCCGTGGTGCTGACCAGGCCGTACAGGGCGGCGATGAAGATCAGCAGGTAGGGATGGTAACGCCGGACGGAATATTCGGGATACAGTTCGAGGTATTCGATCGAGAACAACGCCGCCGGGATGGCGATGCTGGCGATCAACCCGATGAACAACGCCGACAGCCCGTCCACGTGCAGCGTCAGCGCGAACCCCAGCGCCGGCACGCGCAGGAAGGTTTCCGGCTCGATGTCGCCCGCCAGCAGGGAATGGCCCGCCGCCAGCAGGGCCAGCGCGCTGGAGGCCGCCGTGAAGCCCAGCGCCAGCCAGCCGGTCAACCGCCGGCGCGAGGCCGTCAGCGCCGTAACCCCGGCGCCCCCGAGGCAAATCCACAGCGAGATGAACAAGGCTTGTCCCGGCGTCATATCAATTTTTGGAAAAACATTGTCCGCGGCCTTCCGTCGAGGAGCGGCTCATTTTCAGGGCGCGAGGCGTTCGTTTCCTCCCGCCGGCGCCTCCGGTAGCGCAGACCTCCGGTCTGCTGTATCGCAGATTTCCAATCTGCTTGGCTTTCCTGTTTTTCGAGGCGGCTCCTTGCTTTCGCCCGTTTGGCCGACTGGAAGTCCGCGCTACGGTAAGTGCCCGTTTCCTTTTCCGCCTGGCGTGGGAGGAAAGCGCCGCGTGCGCGCTCACTGTTTGGGCAAACCTTCATAAGCGAGCAAGGGGTTCCAGGGTTTCCGCCGGCGCGGCGGCGGGCGCGAGGGTTTCGGTCAGCAGGTCGGCCAGCAGGTCGGCGGTCCGGCGCACCGGCGCGCTGAGTTCCGCGGCCCAGCGCAGTTGCGCGGGCTGGACGCCCAGCAACCACACCCGACGGCGGCCGTCCTGCTCCAGCATCCCGGCCAGCAGGCCGAGCGAGAGGTGATGGGTGGAAATCTGCGGATGCCGCGCGGCGATTTCATCGCGGTCGAACAAGCCCACCGCGCCGGGCGCGGCTCCGAAGTCGGTGGCATCGAGGAACAGCACCGTGTCGGCGTCCGTCCGCTCGATCCGGCCCAGGCAATGCTCCGGGGTGCTCCCGGCCACGATCACCGGCGCGACGCCCCGGTCGGCGAGCGCCGCGGCCAGCGCCGGGCCGAACGCGTCGTCGCCCCGGTCGGGATTGCCGACGCCCACCACGCAGACGCGGCCGGTCAGACAGTGACGAAGCTGGGTGCGCAGATCGCTCATGGGTCAGATTTCCTCGCCGAGCCGGCGGATTTGCTCATAGGTGAACACGGGCCCGTCCACGCAGACGTAGGCCACGCCGATGCAGCAATGGCCGCACTTGCCCACGCCGCATTTCATGTAGCGTTCGAGGGTGGAGACGATGTGCCGGTCCTCGAACCCCATCCCCTTGAGGTCCTGGATCACGAACCGGAACATGATCGGCGGGCCGCAGACGAAGGCGGTCGTGTTCTCGACGCTCATCTCGATGTCCGGGTTCCGGAACAACGAGCCCACCACGCCGGTGTGGCCGGTCCAGCCGTCGGTGGCGCGGTCCACCGTGAGATAACACTCGATGCCCGCCGAGCGCTCCCACTGCTTGAGGTCCTCGAGGTACATCAGGTCCCGGGGCGTCCGCGCGCCGCAAAAGATCTGGATGCGCCCGTATTTCTCGCGATGGGCCATCGCGTAGATGATGCAGGAGCGCAGCGGAATGAGCCCGATGCCGCCCGCCACGAAGGTCAGGTTGCGCCCCTCGTAGGCGTCCATCGGAAAGCCGTTCCCGTACGGACCGCGCACGCCGAAACGGTCGCCGGGCTGCAGCCGGTGCAACGCCGCGCTGCAACTGCCCACCGCGCGGATGGTGAAAAAGGTCTCGTCCTCGGTGGGGCTGGGCGGCAGCGAGGCGGGAAACTCGCCCACGCCGAACAGGGACACCTGGGCGAACTGGCCGGGCTTGAACCGCTTGAAGGCCGCCTGTTCCGCCGGATCCTCGAAATGCCAGTAGAACGTCTTGACCTCCGCGATTTCGTCCACCACGCGGTCCAGCACGGCCAGTTTCGGCAGGTAGATGGATTCAGGTCTGGGAGGCATGGTCGCTCTCGATTTCCACGGTGGCCCGGCGGATCATTTCGACGACGCTGGGCATGCCGATGTCGCCGTGGCAGACGGCCACGCAACGGCCGCACCCCACGCAGGCCATGGACAGTTCGCGTTGGATGAAGTAGTGGGCCAGCTTCCGGAAGAAGCGGCGGTTGCGGCGGTCGTGCACCGCGCGCCGGGGATTGTGGCCGCCGGCCATCCGGGTGAAGCCGCTCAGGGCGCAGGCGTCCCAGAGCCGGACCCGCTCGAATTCGTCCGGGCCGGTGCGCCGGTCGCTCACGGTGAAGCAGGTGCAGGCCGGGCAGACGTAGGTGCAGCCGCCGCATTCGAGGCAGCGGGCGCCGATTTCCTGCCACGTCTTTTCCAGAATCTTCCCCTGCGACACGTACCGGACGGTGGCGGCGAACCAGCTCGTCATCGTTTTGAACCGCTTCCGCACCTCGCCCAAAATGGCGCGCCTCCGGGCCACGTGCGCGGCGGTGGCGGGCCGGAACAGCGGGTCGGCGAACAACGCCTCGCCCCGGTCCGATCCGGCCACGACCAGGAACTCGTCGCCCAAATCCATGAGCTGCAAATCGAAATGATCCCGCGCCGCCGGGCCGGTGTCGGTGCAGACGCAGAAGCAGTTTTCGTCAATGTCCTGCTCCGGATCGCTGCAGACCACGTTCACCAGAAACAGGTTCCGCCGCCGGTGCTCGTAGTAATCGTCCCGGAAATCGCGTCCCAGATAGAAGCGGTCCTGGTGGTCAATCCCCGCCACGTCGCAGGAACGGATGCCGAAGATGGCCCGCGGGGTCTCGTCGTAGCAGGGCTTCAGCTCGTAACTGCCGTCCGCGCGCCGGATGCGCAGGAGCGGCTCGATGGCCGGCAGCACGTAGCGTTTGGGCGGGTAATAGGGATTGGGCAGGTGCACCTGCACCCGGTCGCGGTTGGCGTCGGTGACGACGTCGAAGAACGAGTCCCGGCCCCGGCCGCGGAACGGCGCCACGACCTCGTAGTCCCGCCGGAGCAGGTCCACGATCCGCAACACCTCGTTGGCCGCCACAATTCGCGCGCGCATCTTCACTCCACTTTCTCGACCCGGACGAACACCGGCCGGGTCAGGCTGGCGGGCCCGATTTCACCGCTGCGCCAGATGGCCTGCTTGACCTGACGCAGGAAGAAGGGGACGTACACCGTGCCGGGCCGCACCTCCGGCGTGACCCGCGCGGTGGTGGTGACGCTTTCCCGGGGGGACACCAGCCGGATGGGCTGGCCGTCCCGAATCTCCAGCTCCCGGGCGTCCGCCTCGCTGAGTTCCACGAACCCCTCGGGGTAGTCCAGCAGCAGCAACCGGTGCTCCCGGCGCAGGGTCTCGCTGTTCTGGATCAGCACGTTGCGGTGCCAGTAATAAAGCGACTGCCCGAGCACGAGCGCCAGCGGGAATTCCGCGTCGCCCCGGGGAATCCGCTCCGGCTTGGGCAGCGGGGCGAACCGCAGCCGGCGCGGGGGCAGGTCGCGCAACCGCAGCCGGGGCGTGCCCAGCGGCCGGTCGGCGGTGCAGGGCCACTGGCGGCCGTATTCGCGGGCCAGGTTCGCGTGGCTGACGCCGCTGTAAATCGGGGTGACCCGGGCGATCTCGTCCATCACCGCCGCCGAGTCGGGATAATCCCAATCCGCGCCCAGCGCCCGGGCCACGTGGACCAGTTGCTGCCACGCGGGCATGGGACCGGGCGGCGGCTGGCTCACCTGGCGGGCGAGCTGAATCCGGCGGTCGGTGCTGGTGAAGGTGACGCACTCCTCGCCGAACGCCACCACCGGCAGGATGACGTGCGCGTACCGGGCGGTCTCGACGTGGAACAGGTGCTGCATCACCACCAGCTCCATTTGCTCGAGCGCGCGGGCCGCGTCGCAGAAGGTGGCGGTGGTCACCGGATCGTAACGGCACAACCACACCGCGTGCCCCCGGCCGGGCCGGCGGAAGAACGCCCGCGCGCCCAGCCCCGGCTCGGCGGGCAGGGTTACGCCCCACTCCCGCTCCAGACGCCGGCGCGCCTCCGGATCGGTCACCTTCAGGTGCCCCGGCAACCGGTCCGGCAGCATGCCCAAGTCGCCGCAGCCCTGGAGGTTGTTTTGTTCGGTCAGGGCGAAGATGCCGGCGCCCTCGCGCCCCACGTTGCCGCGCAACAGGGCCAGATTGACCAGCGCCTGAATGCTCTCCGGCGGCCGCGCCTCGGCGCCGGTCGAATACAACAGCGAGGCCGTCCGGGCGCGCCCGTACGCCAGCGCGGCGTTCTCGATGGCCTCCGGCGCCACGTCGCAGGCCTCGGCCATGGCCAGCAGGTCGTATTCCTGAATCTCGCGGGCGAAGGCGTCGAAGTTCCGGCAATGCGCCTCGATGAAGTGCCGGTCCACCAGGCCGCGATCCAGCAGCACCTTGGCCATCGCGCCGTACAACAGCTCATCCGTGCCGGGGCGGATTTGGAGAAAGTGGTCGGCGTTTTCGACGATCCGGTGCCGCCGGGCGTCAATGGCGATCACCTGCGCCCCGTTCAACCGGGCGCGCATGATCCAGCCGCCGATGGTGGGCAGTTGCACCGCGAGATCCACCCCGTCCACGATGATGACCTCGCTTTGTTCCAGATCGCCGATGGCGCCGGTGGTGGCGGGCCAGCCGAGCATCTCCTCGAGCACCTCGAAACTGTTGTGGGTGTACACCCCGGTGCCGTGGTCCACGTTGTGGGTGCCCACCACCGCGCGGGCCAGTTTCTGGAGCAGGTAGCTCTCCTCGTTCGCGCACCGCGGCGCGTTGAAAAAGGCCAGGGCGTCCGGGCCGTGCCGGTCGCGGATTTCCCGTATCCGCCGCGCGATGAAGGCGAACGCCTCCTCCCAACTGACCTCCTCGAACTCCCCGTTCCGGCGCAACAACGGCCGGCGCAACCGGTGGGGCGAGCTGGCCACCTCGTGCACGTGCCAGCCCCGCAGACAGATGCGGCCCTGGTTCGAGGGGTGCGACATGCTGGGATACACCCCCGTGACCCGGTTGCCGGTGGTCTCGAGGTAGAGCCCGCACCCCACGCCGCAAAACGTGCACGTGGTCAGGTTATGCGGCATGGAGACCTCCTCTCCTGCCGGCTGCCCGCGTGATTGGGAACGTATGCCGCCGCATGTCGTTGGTTTCGGGGGTTGCGTCAAACCCGCCCGGCGCCCGACGGAGTTTGCTCCGCCGCCGACGCCGGACGGGCCGGTAACCCTTGCGCCCACCTTCCCGAAATCCCGCGCCCCCCCGCCAACCGCGCGTTGGCTTTTGGTTGACTTTTCTTGTTGACGCCCCCCGGCGGGAAAAATCCGCGGGAGCGAAGGCCGAAGGCCCGGGGAAAATCCGAAACCCGAAAGAAGCGCGGGTCTTTTGTAGCGCCGGCTTCCAGCCTGCTGTGACGCGGATTTCCGATCCGCCGATCTTTCCCTTTTACGCGGCGGCCGCTTTTGCCCGCCCGCATAGGCCGGATGGAAGCCGCCGATGGGTTCGCGCGTGCCCCCGCGCTCGGTCCCGCGGGCCTTTGTTCTGCGGGACGAATCCCTTTCGCCGCTCCCCGGCGGCTCACGTCAGCAGACTGGAAGTCCGCGCCATCGAAGCGCGCGCGAGATCTCTTTCGGATTTCGGGATTCGGCTTTCCTTCGGCCCCTCGGCCCCTCGGATTTCGGATTTCCCCGTCGGCGGGCCAGTCCGCCGCCCCACCCGGAAAACGCCGGGGCAAGGGTCCGGCCCGCGGGGAAGGCGTGTCCCCTGAGCCGGATCGGCTTCACCCGGCGTTCCAATCGGGATCGTCGGGCGGCGCGGTGGTGAGGTCCCAGCTTTCGAGGCTTTCCCGGGGCAGCTCGCCCAGAAATCGCGAGGGTTCCTGAAAGGCGTCGCCGCCGCCGGCCTGCCGGATGAAGGGGTGGGTGAGGTACAGCTCGTTGCGGGCGCGGGTGATGGCCACGTAGAAGAGCCGGCGTTCCTCTTCGAGTCCCTCGTCGGTGTCGAGGGAACGTCCGGACGGAAACATTCCCTCGCAGAGCATGATGACGAAGACCACGTCGAATTCGAGTCCCTTGGCCTGGTGGACGCTCGAGAGGTGGAGCCGCTCGGAATCGGGTTCGCGGGCCGCCTGCGTTTCGGTGTCGGTGTTGGTCAGCAGGGCAAGCTGGCTGAGGAATTCCTCCGGGCCGGAGAATTTCCGGGCGAATTCGGCCAGTTGCCGCACGTCGTCCAGCCGGTTCTGGCTGTTCTCGTATTTCGCCCGCAGGTGGTCCTCGTAAAGCGCGTCCAAGATTACGCCGATCATCTCGGCGGGGTTGTCCCGGAGCGCCGGCGCTTCGAGCTGGGCGAGGGTGGCGGTGAATTGCGCCCACGCCGTGCGGGCCTTCTTGGGGACGGTGAGCCCTTGCAGGGCCGCCGCGAGGGGCGGTGGCGCGTCGGCATCCGCCGGAGTCGGGGCGGCGGGGGGATGCCCGAGGGCGGGCAGCAACTGGCGCCACAGTTTCGCCGCTGATTTCGCGCCAATGCCCGGCATCATCAGCGCCAGCCGCTTGAAGGCCATCTCGTCGCGCGGGTTGAAGAGGAATTTGATGAAGGCGGCGATGTCCTTGATGTGGGCCTGCTCGAAGAAGCGGATGCCGCTGGTGATGCTGAAGGGGATGTTCCGCTGGGTCAGCTCCATCTGGAGCTCCATGGCGTGGAAATGGGCGCGGTAGAGCACGGCCATCTGCTCCAGCGGCACCCCCTCGTCGCGCAATTCCAGCACCCGCTGGGCGACGAACGCCGCCTGTTCGTAGGCGTCCGCGCACGCGATCAGGGCCGGCTTGACGCCCGACGGCCGCGCCGGTTGGAGGCGTTTTTCGTGCTGGTTCACGTTGGCCGCGATGGCGGCGTTGGCCACGGCGAGGATTTCCGGGGTGCTGCGGTAGTTGGTCTCGATGCGATAGACCCGGGCGCCCGGCTGCCGCTCGGGGAAGCGCAGGATGTTTTGAAAGTTCGCCCCCCGCCACGAGTAGATGCTCTGCGAATCATCCCCCACGGCCATCACGTTGTGGTGGCGCGCGGCAATCAGCTCGATCAGCTCGTTCTGGAGCCGGTTGGTGTCCTGGTATTCATCCACCAGCACGTACTGCCAGCGTCGCTGATAATGCCCGCGCACGTCTTCGTGTTCCCGGAACAACCGCAGCCACAGCGCCAGCAGGTCGTCGAAATCCATCACGTTGTTCTCGCGCTTCCGCTCGGCGTAGCGCCGGGCGATGTCCGCGATGGGCTCCGCCAGCCCGGCGAAAAAAGGAAACCGCTGCTCCAGCACTTCCGGGATCGGGCGGGCGGTGTTCACGGCCAGGGAGAAAATCGCCGTGAGCACGTCGGCCTTGGGAAAGCGGGTGGCCTTGACGTCAATGTCCGCCTCGCCCAGGCAGGCATGCACGAGGTCCCTGGCGTCCTCGCGGTCGAGGATGGTGAAGCCCGGCCGGTAGCCGAGCCGTTCGCCGTGACGGCGCAGCAGACGGTTGCCCACCGAATGGAACGTGCCGCCCCACAGCTCGGGCATCTCCCGCCCCAGCAATTCCGTCACCCGGTTCATCATCTCCCGGGCCGCCTTGTTGGTGAAGGTGAGCAGGAGGATGTGTTTCGGCGGGATGCCCTGCTCGATCAGGTAGGCCACCCGGTAGGTCAACGTGCGCGTCTTGCCCGCGCCCGCGCCGGCCAGCACCAGCGCCGGACCGGGATCGGCGGTCACCGCGGCGAGCTGCTGCGCGTTCAGCTCCGCCGCATAGTCAATCCGCGGATCAACCGGCGGTCGGGATCGTTGCAGCACATATCGACGCGACATGCGGTGATTGAAAGGGCATCCGGGAACGCGCAAAAGGCAAAACCGCGCGCCGCCGGCCGTTTGCGATTCCGCCGCAAAACGCCCCCCGCAAAAACCCCTTGCCAAGGGGGGGGATGTGGCTTTTACTACCGCCCGCCCGCGGTGGCTGGATAGCTCAGTTGGTAGAGCAGAGGACTGAAAATCCTTGTGTCCCCAGTTCGAATCTGGGTCCAGCCACCATTTTTCTTTTCCGCCCGGGGCGTGTTTTTCCCGGCCATTCCGCGCTTCATTCCACCAGGTGTGCGTCTCAACGCACATTGCCAACCGGCAACCGCCGCGCAAGAGTCCGTGGCACGTAAACCGATCCATTTATGAGGGACATTATGCGTAGCAAAAGCTTTCCGCTTTCGGAAACCGTGGCCCGGCGAGAAACGGCGCCACGGGCGGGATTCACCCTGATTGAGCTGCTGGTGGTCATTGCCATCATCGCCATTCTGGCGGGCATGCTTCTGCCGGCCCTCTCCAAGGCCAAGGCCAAGGCGCAGGGCATCAGCTGCCTCAGCAATTCCCGCCAGCTCATGACGGCGTGGCAGATGTACGCCGGCGATTACAACGACCGGGTCGCCAACAACTTCGGCGTCACCGAGACCATCCGCGAGATTGACCGGGGCACCTTCCGCAACTGGGTGAACAACGTCATGACGTGGGGCGCCGGCAGCGGCACGGCGGACCGGAGCAACACCAACGAAGCCTGGGTGGTCAACGGGGTGCTGGCCAACTACACCGCCAACGCGCTCGGCATCTACAAATGCCCGGCGGACAAATACCTCAGCCAGCCCCAACGCGCCGCCGGCTGGACCCGCCGCCTTCGCAGCTACTCCATGAACGCCTTCTTCGGTCGGTTCGACGCCTTCAACCGGGCCGATCCCACCCTCCGCGGACGCAACGCCCTGCTGCGGGATTACATGCAGTTCATGAAGTTGACGGACGTGCCCCATCCCACCATGACGTGGGTCACGCTGGACGAGCACGGCGACTCGATCAACGACGGCTACTTCATCAACAATCCCAACGCGGCTTACTGGGGCGACATCCCCGCCTCCTACCACAACGGCGCCTGCGGCTTCGCCTACGCGGACGGCCATTCCGAAATCCACAAGTGGCAAAGCCAGACGACGATCCGGCAGGTTCAGTACAAGTGGACCCGCGTCAACCTCGACGCCCAGGGCCGCAAGGATTTCGAGTGGTGGAAGGAGCGGGTGCCGTTCATCCGCCTGCACTGAAATTCGCGAAATCCGGCCCGCGGCGCTCCTCTCATGGAGCGAAAAAACGTCCGGCGAAAAACGCCGGGCGTTGTTGATGCCGGTCACCGCAAGGCGGAACCCCCGCCCGGGGGGCTTCGCCTTCTCATGTCGGCGGCGGCGGGGGAGTGTCACGGTTCGCGGGCCGGGAGGGATTGGAGCGGGATTCCGCCCCGACCGGTCCTGAGGGAGGCTTAGGGAGAGCGCCAGGTGAGGCCGCGCTTGATCGTGGCCCAGATGCGATCCCGTCGCCGGCGGGGCGGTGAAGCGGTGGACGTTTCGCCGAGGGACTGACAATGACCGCTGCATTCGGGGCAGAAAATCCGCGTGCGTCCGCCCACCAGCCGCAGCCCCTTCATGCACTCGGCGCACCAATGGCGGCCGCATTGTTCGCAGGTGTATGCCGCCGGTCGTTCCGAGTGAGTCCAGCAGGCGGGCCGCCCGTCTTCGAGCAGGGCGGGGTGGGGCCGTTCCGATGGTTTCCGTTCGGGAATGCGGACTTCCACGGGAGGCGTTTCCAGCCTTACGGCGATGTCGCCCAGCACCAGCACGTCGCCTTCCTTCAATTCGGCGGTTTTCACCCGGCGTCCGCGCAAAAAAGTGCCGTTGCGCGAGTGGAGGTCCTGGACCCGCAGACGCCCGCCGTTGACCCACAGATCGCAATGCCGCCGGGAAATCGCTTCTTCCGGGATGGTCAGGTCATTCTCCGGCGTGCGTCCCACCGAGTTGCGTCCCTCCCGCAATTCCAGGGTGGTTCCGGCAAGCGCGCCGCTGAGGATGACGAGTCTGGCCATGCGTGGCGGGTGAAGCTGCTGTCGTGTTCCGTGCCTGTTTTTTCTTAGCAGCATTTGTGCCGAATGTCCATGCGCGCCGGGAAGAAACGACGCCCGCGCGGCGTTTTCCGGGCTTTCTCCGCTTCCGGCGGCCGCAAACGGCGGGCCGGGCCGCCGGGATTTCTTCTTGGCGGGCGGGAACGGCGAATTAGGGTGGGGGCATGTCCAAACGCTGTCATCATTGTGGCCGGGAATGGACCGCCTCCCGGCAGCCGGGACGGCAGGAGAGCTGTGAACAATGCGGCTCCGATCTTCGGGTGTGCCTGAATTGCGCGCATTACGATCCGCGGGTGGCCCAGCAATGCCGGGAACGCCGGGCGGAGGCGGTGGGGGAGAAGGATCGCGCCAACTTTTGCGAGTGGTTCGAGTTCGGCGCCGACACCTGGCGGGGCGGCGGGGAGAGCGAGCGGGCGCGACAGGCCCGCGAGGCGTTCAACCGGTTGTTCGGCGATTGAGCGCGACGAATGTCCGCGCCGCGGAAGCCGGCGAAGGGAAATCTCCCCGGGAAGTCAGAACGTCCGCCGCGGAATTTCGAGGTGGAGGCGGACCGACTTGGCGGGGCTGAAGGTCGGATCCAAGGAGCTGTTGCGCTTGGGCGGCGTGGGGAGGTAGCCGCGCGGTTGCGGGGCCAGCGATTCCACGATGCCGGGCCGGGAACGGGGGATTTGCGCCACCTGGGCCTTGCCCGCCTCCGCCGGATTGGGGAAGAGCGGCTTGGTGGCCGAGGGCAGCCGCGCGGCGGTGACCGGGTTCACCTCCTGTCGCGTCAGGTCCGGGAAGGCATTGATGGGATCGGTCACGCTGCCGGCGGTCAGGCTGATGGCGCTCTCGATGGGCGAGCTGCCCAGCAGATGGGCAATGCCGGAACGCCTGGCGGGGTTTTTCCGCTCGAACAGGGAATTGCGGATGAAGCCCCGGTCGGGGCGGTTCAATCCGACGGGTTGCAGGGAGGAGAGGGTGTCCCCGGCCCCGAGGGAGAAACGATCCCGCGTGGGGTCGAAGTGGTTCCGCCAGCCTTCACCGTTGGAGTCCGCGAGGCTCGGGTCGGTGCTGTCTCCGCCCCAGGAAAGGGGGTCCGGCTTGCGGGGATTGGCGAGCGTCGCGATCGGGGTGTTGGCGGCATCCGGGGGGGCGGCCAGTCCCTCCAGTTCTTTCGCGCGCTGCTGCTCCACGTAGCGTTCCATGGCCGTGGCGGAGGTGTTGGCGAGCGCGCTTTCCGGGTCCGCCGGTTGTTCAAAGCCGCGGATGCCCAAGGCCCGGTAGAGGTTTTCCTCGTTCAATTCGCCTTGTTCGGAGCTTTGGAAGATCCAGTTTTCCTTCTCCTGCAGCTTCAGCAGCTCGTCCTTTGTCAGGATTCGCGAAGTGGGCAGCACCGGCGGGACAAACGGACTGGTGGTCATCCCTTGAAGGGAGGGGCGGCGGGTGTCGGTTTTGCTCCGGAGGGCGCGGGGCTCCAGTTTCTCGCGGAAAAACTGGCTGCTTTCCCGGGTTTCGTCCGGGGCGCGTTTTCCCGAAAGCCGCACTTTCTCGCCCGCCCGCGCCGTTTCTCCGGCGGTCCCGGCGGCGAGCAATCCCAGACAAATGATGGCAGTGACGGTTTTCATTCCCGCGCCACGTCCGCTGTCCGCGAACGTCCGTCCCCTATTAAACCAGAAAGTTCGTTTTCGTCAACCGGACACCCGGAAAAACCGGTGCTTTTCGGAGGGAGGCTCCCGCGGCGTCCGGGGGGGCGGAGGGGGTGATTTCCCGACTCCCTCCGGCGAACACAACGGCGTTCTCCGGATGACGCGGAAGCGGGAAGAGGCAAAGCCGCCCTTCCGTCTCCGCCCGGTCCACCCGGCGCATTGACGCGGTTTTGCGGTTTGGGGTATTCCTTTGGCGTGAGGTACACCGAAAAAGCCATTATGAGAAAGACACTGCTTCCCTCCTTGCTGGCGGCAGCCTGCCTGATTCCCGCCGCGGGAGCGTTTCGCGTGACCGCCGAAACCGCGCTTCCCAAGGAAACCCCCGCCGAACACAACGCCCGCATGGCGTGGTGGCGCCACGCCCGCTTCGGCATGTTCATCCACTGGGGCCTCTACGCCGTGCCCGCCGGCGAGTGGCAGGGCAAGACCAACTACGCCGAGTGGATCCGCCACCAGGCGCACATCCCGGTGCAGGTGTATGAGAAGTTCCTGAAGGAGTTCAATCCCACCAATTTCGACGCCCGCGCCTGGGCGCGCCTGGCCAGGGAGGCCGGCATGAAATACCTCGTGATCACCTCCAAGCATCACGACGGCTTCTGCAACTGGCCGAGCCGCTACACCGATTGGGACATCGAGTCCACCCCCTTCAAGCGGGACATCCTGGGCGAGCTGGCCGCCGCCTGCCGCGCGGAGGGGATCAAGTTCGGCCTCTACTACTCCATCATGGACTGGCATCACCCGGATTACCTGCCCCGCCGGAGCTGGGAGGAGAAGGACCGGCCCGCCGACGGCGCGGACATGGATCGCTACGTCCAGTACATGAAAAACCAGCTCGCCGAGCTCGTCCATCGCTATCATCCCGCCGTTTTGTGGTTCGACGGCGAATGGGAATCCACCTGGAACCATGAGCGCGGCAAGGACCTTTACCAATACGTCCGCGGCCTCGATCCGAACATCATCATCAACAACCGGGTGGACAAGGGCCGCTCGGGCATGGCCGGGCTGACCAAGGAAGGCGAGTACCTGGGCGACTTCGGCACGCCGGAGCAGAACATTCCGGCCCAGGGCCTGCCGGGCGTGGATTGGGAGACCTGCATGACCATGAACCGCCACTGGGGCTACAACAAACACGACAAGGATTTCAAAAGCGCGCCGGACCTGATCCGCAAACTGGTGGACATCTCCAGCAAGGGCGGCAATTTCCTGCTGAACGTCGGCCCCCGCGCGGACGGCACCTTCCCGCCCGAGTCGGTGAAAATCCTCAAGCAAATGGGCCAATGGATGCGCGTCAACGGCGAGGCCATCTACGGCACCCAGGCCAGCCCGCTCAAGGAAACCCCGTGGGGCCGCTGCACCCGCAAGGTGCTGCCCGACGGCAACCTGCGTCTTTACTTGGAAGTCTTCGACTGGCCCAAGGACGGAAAACTGCTGGTGGACGGGCTTTGCAACCAGCCCCTCAAGGCCGGGCTGCTGGACGGGAAACGCCCGCTCCCGGTCAGCGACCACAATTACCGCATCACCATCGAATTGCCGAAGCAGATGCCCGATCCGGTGGCCACGGTCATCGCGCTCGATCTCAAGGGCGCGGAGGTCGTCACCGTCAATCCCTACGAAAACGAAACCCCCGCCGAACGCGACGCCCGCATGGCGTGGTGGCGCAAGGCGCGCTTCGGCATGTTCATCCATTGGGGGGTGTACTCCGTGCCCGCCGGCACCTATGAAGGCAAACGCATTCCGGGCATCGGCGAATGGATCATGTACCAGGCCAAAATCCCCGTGGCCAAATACAAGCAATTCGCCAGGCGCTTCAACCCGGTGAAATACGACCCCGACGAATGGGTCCGCCTGGCCAAGGAGGCCGGCATGAAATACATTGTCATCACCTCGAAACATCACGACGGCTTCGCGCTGTTCGATTCGAAGGTGACCGACTGGGACGTGGTGGACGCCACCCCCTACGGCAAGGACCTGCTCAAGCCCCTGGCCGAGGCCTGTCGGCGGCACGGCATCCGGCTGGGCTTCTATTATTCCCAGGCGCAGGACTGGAACCACCCCGGCGGCGGCGTCTGCGGCAAGCATTGGGACCCCGCCCAGGACGGCAGCATGGATGACTACATCGCCCAAATCGCCGTCCCGCAAGTGCGGGAGATTCTGAGCAACTACGGCAAAATCTCCGTGCTGTGGTGGGACACCCCCTGCGGCATGAACCGCGAGCGCGCCAACCAGCTCCTGCCCCTCATCCGCCTCCAGCCGGGCATCATCATCAACAACCGGCTCGGCGGCGGGTATCACGGCGACACCGAGACCCCCGAGCAGCACATCCCCGCCACCGGCATTCCGGGTCGCGACTGGGAGACCTGCATGACGATGAACAACACCTGGGGCTACAAGAGCTACGATAACAACTGGAAGAGCACCGAGACCCTCGTCCGCAACCTGGTGGACATCGCCAGCAAGGGCGGCAACTACCTGC
This sequence comes from uncultured Verrucomicrobiota bacterium, assembly GCA_964601985.1. GTDB lineage: Bacteria > Verrucomicrobiota > Verrucomicrobiia > Limisphaerales > J093 > J093. Next base: position 1,675 of record CAZRPT010000084.1, on the reverse strand, counting down.
TCAACGTCGGCCCCACCTCCGAAGGCCTGATTCCCGAAGCCTCCGTGCAACGGCTGAAGGAAGTCGGCCAATGGATGCGCGTCAACGGCGAGGCCATCTACGACACCACCGCCAGCCCGTTCGAACGCCTCCCGTGGGGCCGCTGCACCAAGCGGGTCCGGGGCAACGACATCACCCTCTACCTGCACGTGTTTGACTGGCCCGCCGACGGCAAATTGCTGGTGCCCGGCCTGCGCACCCCCGTGCAAGCCGCCACCCTCCTGGCCACGGGCAAAAAGCTCAGCGTCCTGCCCTGCGCCGCCGGCATGCTGGTGGCCGTCCCGCCCGAGGCGCCCGACGCCATCTCCTCGACGGTGGTCCTGAAGGTGCGCGGTCCGCTGAAGATCGAAACCCCGCCGCTGGCCCAGGCGTCCGACGGCACGGTGACCCTGCCGGCCAGCCGCGCGAAACTGCACGGCAGCGGCCTGCGTTACGAGAAGGGCGGCGGCAAGGACAACATCGGCTTCTGGACCAACCCCGGGGAATGGGTGGAATGGCCGTTCCAACTGGACCGGGCCGGCGAGTATGAAGTCATCGCGGAAATCGCCTCTCCGGACGCTTCGCGCATCAAGGTCCGCGTGGGCGGGCAGGAGCTCGTCCACGCCACCCCGGCCACCGGGAGCTACACCCAGTTCAAGCCCGTCCCGCTGGGGACCGTGAAACTGGCCACCCCCGGCCGCGTGGTCGTGGCCGTGCATCCGGTGAAAAAGAACTGGCGCCCCATCAACCTGAAAAGCATCCGGCTCGCGCCGGTGAAAAAGTAAACGCCCTCTTCGGCGCCTTTTCTGCCGCCGTCGCGGCGGCGCGGTGGTCTCGCGCCGCGACGGCGGTTTTCCTTTTTCCCGCCTTCTCGCCGGCCACTTTTCCCAGTGCGCTCTTGTTCCGCGGGGGAGGGGAGGCTTAAAGTGCCATCCATGAAGCGTTTGTTGTTTGCCGTGTGGTTGGGTTGTATTGCGGAGACGGGAACCGGCCGGGCCGCTGAAATTCCGCCGCCTTCGTCCGATCTCCGCCTGGCCGCGCCAATCACGACCTGGGACGAGGCCGTGCCGCTGGGCAACGGGTTGCTGGGCGGCTTGTTGTGGGGCGGGGGAAGCACGCTCCGGCTTTCGCTCGACCGGGGCGATTTGTGGGACAACCGCCATCCGCCGTGCCTTTACGAGCCGGACTTCACCTGGAAGGAAATCGCGGCCGGCGTGAAACGCGGCGATCAGAAGGGAATCCTTCGTCGCTTCGATTCCCCCTACCGCAATCCCTATCCGACCAAGCTCCCCGGCGGACGATTGGAAATCACCCTCGCGCCGGGAGCGGCGTTAAAATCATTTGACCTCGACCTGTCCGAAGCCGTCGCCACCGTGCGAGGAGCACGGGGAACGGTGATGGAAGGCTTCTTTGCCGCGACCCGGCCGGTGGCCGTGTTCCGCCTCCCGGGCGCGCCGCCGGTCGGCCTGAAATTTGTGCCGTCGGCGGCGGTGGTCAAAAAGCTCGGCTACGAACCGGCTGCATTGGGGCGTGAAGGGAAGGCCCTCTGGTTCGTGCAAAACGCCGCCAAGGGATTGCGGTACGCCGATTGCGCCGAAACCCGCCGCGTTGGCGACGTGACCCTGCTCGCGGTCACAGTGACCGCCACCACCGACGG
>CAZRPT010000083.1:0-21414 GCA_964601985.1 uncultured Verrucomicrobiota bacterium | reverse complement strand
GCCGACCCCGCCGTGCGTCAGGAAGTGGCCAAGGCGCTGGCCATCCTCGGCGGCGCGGCGGAGATTCCGGCCCTGGTCGAGCAACTGGCGGCGACTTCGGACGAAGCCCGCCGGGCGGTGCTCGTGCGCACGCTCGAACTGATCTGCGGCCGCGTGGGCGAAGCCGCCTCCGCCCCGCTGCGCGCCGGTTTGTCGGGCGCCAGCCCGCAAACCCGGGCCGCGCTGCTGCGGCTGTTCAGCGCCGTGGGCGGCAATGAAGCCCTCGCCACCCTGCGCCGGGCGGTGCGCGATTCCGACCCCGCCGTGCGCGACGCCGCCGTCCGGGCCATGAGCGAATGGCCGGACGCCTCCGCCGCCGCGGATTTGGTGGCCGTCATCAAACAGGCCGACACCCCGGCCCACCGGGCGCTGGCCTTCCGGGGCTACGTGCGGCTGGTGCGGGAATCCGGCCTGCAACCCGACGCCAAGTTCGACCACCTCAAGGCCGCCATGCAGTGGGCCGCCAACGACGGCGAACGGCGGCTGGTCATCGGCGCCCTGGCCGACGCCCCCTCCGTGCGCGCCCTGCAATGGGTGGCGGAGTATCTGAAAAACCCCGCGCTGGTCAACGAAAGCGGCGCGGCGGCGGTGGCCATCGCCCGGACCCTGGGCGCGGCGCACCAGGACGCCATCCGGCCGGTGCTGGAAAGCGTGATTCAGCGCGTCACCGCCAAACCGGTCCGCGACAGCGCCAACGAGCTGAAGCAAAAACTCAAGCTCTGAGGGCGAAGCGGGAACGGGACCAGGGCTTCCCATCAGGGGCGATTGAGCGCCGGAAGGGGAGGCGGTCGGGGCTCACGGGCCGGCTTCGGCGTCCTGCCGAAGCCGGCCTTGTTTTCTGAGCCCGTTCGTTTTCCTTTTCCGTCCTTCGGGCAGCCCTGCCTTGTCCCCTCCGACCGGCCGGCCGGCGGCCTTCAAAACCGGTTTGTCCGGAGCGGGGGAGCGAGGCGGGCGGGCGCTCAGGCGATTTGCAGACGCTCGTCGTTGTCGAGCATTTCGTCGAGATTGGGCCACTCGATGCCGCTGGTGGCCCGGACGGTGTTGAGGTAGATGGAGACCTTTTCCGGCGGGTATTTGGCCAGCAGATTTTCCACCGCCTGTTTCAGGCGTTCGTCGTCCACGGTCTCCGGGAACTCCTCCACGATTCCCTTCTCGTGCTCGATGCCCAGGTCCTCCAAAAATTGGACGAGCATGGACTGTTCGGCCTTGAGCAACCACTCCCGGAGCATCGTGGCGGCGGCCTCCTCCATCCGGGGCCGGCTCAGCGCGGAGAGCATGTCGGCGTGCCGCTGAGCCCGGGGCTTGCGCTGAAAAAACACCGGACGCACACGGTTGGCCTCGGCCACCGCCGCCAAAATGACCTGGTACACGGGCCGTTCCCGGGTGAACAGGAACTCGACAATCTCCTGCGCCAAGGCAGGCGGCATGAAGCCGATCAATTCATGGCACTTCAGCATAGTTCTGGGCTCCCTCGGAAGGGGTTGCGCCGTCTCCAAAACGACCGCCCGGCGATACCGATTCCGCGCCGGATGGGCAAGGTTTTTTTGGCGAACCGGTCGCGGGGCGGAGCCTCCCTCCCGGGCGGGGAATCTTTTCTGAGAGGGGAAAACCGGGCTTGTTCCCGGCGGAAAAGCGCGTCGCCCGCCGGCGTTCCCGGCGGCGCGAAACCCCTTTCGTGCCGCGTCAGCCGGAGCAGCGCGGAGGGGAAAGGGAGGTTTCGGCGGGCGGCCGGGCGGCCAGTTCCCTTCCCAAACGAAGAACGCGTTTTTCAGCGTCCGGGTCCAGGTTTTCGTAAGCGCCGAAATCGTGGAACCACAACCGCTTGGCCAGCCGGTAGGCCCAGTGTTGCTCGGGGAATTCCTCACCGGGCAGCCACTGGCTGAAGCGCGGTTGCATGGTGCGCAACTCCTCCCACGCCGTGCCGCGCAGGGTCGAGTCGCGGGCGCCGTGCTGGCGGACCAGTTCCTCGACGAGGTCGGGTCGCTCCAGCAGGATGCAGCCCCGGGTGGCGCGTCCGCTCAATTCGCGGAAATCCCGCAGAAAGGCCGAGTCGCGCAGAGTGGCGTGGATGCCGCGTTCGTCCCGGATGTTTTCCACCGCGAACTGGATGACGGGGCACGGCTCGATGTCGCCGCGCGGACTGATGTGATGGCTCATGCCGGTGACCATCGGGCAGAGCGCCCGGCCCGCGTGGTCGTAATAGGCGTCCACGATGCCGATCGGTTTGCGGGCGCGCATGGTGGCGATGAAACGCCGCGCCCGCAGGAGCTGATCGGGCCGGAGCGCCAGTTCGGGGGTGGCCTTCGGGCCCACCGGACGGTAGCCGTGGAACCAGACGTAGTGCACGCCGCGTCGGATCAATTCGTCCAGCCAGGCCTCGGTGCACAGCTCGTCCAGATTGGACGCGCACAGGCTGGTGGCCACGCCGGTCAGGAGCCGGGCTTCGAGACAATGCTCCAGTCCGCGCAGGGTGCGGTTGAAAACGTCCCGGCCGCCACGCCGTTCGTCGCTCACCACCTCGCGCCCTTCGATGCTGACCAGCGGACTGGCGTTGCCCAGCTCGCGGAGCCGGGCGGCCACTTCCGGCGTGATCAACTGGCCGTTGGTGAAGATTTGGAAATAGCAGTCCGGATGATCGGCCAGGATGTCCAGCAGCTCCGGGTGCAGGAACGGTTCGCCGCCCAGCAAACCGAAAAAGACATTGCCGTGGCGTTTCGCCTCGTCAATCAAGCGCCGCATGGCCGCCCGGTCAATCAGCTCGCGCGGCGCCGCCACGTCCACCCAGCAGCCCTGACAACGCAGGTTGCAGGAGTTGATGAGCGAGATGTAGAGGTAGGGGGGAAACACCTCGCCCCGGCGTCGGCGCCGCTTGAACCGCTCGATGGACACCACGCCCCGCACGCCGAAGTTCCAGACGAACTTCCGGAGACAGCGGGCGTCAACGGTGCGCCAGGTGCGCCAGATCAGTTGCGGCAACATGTCGGGTTCCCGAAAACCGCCGGAGCGCGGACGCTCCGCGGCGGCGGAGGGGGCGAAGCGTAAAGCCGGGCGGAACGAGGAAATCACGCCGCCCGTCCCTTCGCGGGGCGGGCGGTCTCATCAATCACCGCGCCGGGACGCTCAATCCAGCGGCCGGAGGCGGATGTTTTTCCACGCCACCTCGAAGGGGCCGATGCCCTTGCGAATGGCGTGCACCTGCAAGCCGATGAAGCCGCACGGATGGGTTTTATAGATGGCCTCGTCGGTGAGGTCCTCGATCGGCGCGCCGTTGATCCACGTCTGGATGCGGGGCCCCTTGGCCACCACGCGGTAGTGGTTCCACTGGCCGTCCTTGAAATGCCTGGTGGGGATCAGCCGTGATTTCGGGGTGAGCCAGCCGCGCCCGGTGGCTTCCCCGTAGATGTAGCCCGACTCCGCCCCCTTGGCGCCGCTGGCCTCGATCTCGACCTGCGGCCCGTACACCCGGCCGAACTTCACCTGGTCGCGTTTCTGGGGCGGGACCGGCTTGGTCTTCGAGCGGATTTGCACGCCGGAGTTCAAGCCGGTGTCCACCTTCACGTCGAACTCCAGCTCGAAGTCGCAAAACTCCCGTTCGGTGCAGAGGAAGGAATTGGGACTGCCCGGCTTGGTGCGTCCCACGATGGCGCCGTTTTCCACCCGGTAGGTGGCGGTGCCGTTTTTCTGAATCCAGCCGTTCAGCGTGCGGCCGTCGAACAGATCAATCCAGCCCTCCGCGGCCTGCGCGAAGCCCGCGCCACCGATCAGCACACACCCGGCCAAACCGGCCAGCATTCTCGTCTTCAGGGTCTTTTCCATGCCCGCCAGCATACGGGCCGCCCTCCCAAACCGCAAGCGGACGGGAAACCCGGCGTCCGCCTCCCTCCGGCGCTTCTCTCCTCCCCTCGCCGCCACCGCCGGACTCATTCCGCGCGGGCCGCCGCCGGCGAACCGTTTTCGCCCGCCGGACGGGGAAGGGATTCCGGCCTCCGAACGCGGCGGAGCGCTTATTAGATTTTCTCAAAAAATGCAAAAATCATGACAAGAAAAGTAAAGACATGCGTCAAGCGGAGCGCCTACCGTCTCCCCAACTTATGTCCCAGTTGTCCACCATCGGCCCGCGCGTTGAGCATTCCCTTGGGGAAGGGCGGGGGACGAGCGGCCGACGGGACACGAAGGCGAATCCGGCGCCCCGGCGGGAGGACCTTCCGGCGCGGGAAGGCGGAGGGCATGGCGCATGAGGGATCCGAGGCTGGCTTTCATTTATCCGCCGGAAATCGAGCGGCTGAAATACCCGGACGATTGTCCGTTCAAGACGCACCGGGTCACGCTGGTGCGGCAAAAGCTGCGGTCGTTCGGCTGCCTGGGGGGGGCGCGCTGCCGCGAGGTGGCGGCGCCGCCGGCCACGCGGGAGGAACTGACGGCCTTTCACGCGGCGGATTATCTCGATGAGCTGGAACGCGCGGCGGGCGGCGAGCTGACGGAGCGGGGGCTCCGGTACGGCTTGGGCACGCCGGATACGCCGGTGTTTCCGGATTTGTACGAATACGGTCGCCGGGCCGCCGGAGCGGGGTTGCGGGCGGCGGAGGTGATCTTGGCGGGCGAGGCGGAGGTGGTGTTCGATCTGGTGGGCGGTTTTCACCATGCCCACGCGGCCCGGGCCTCCGGTTTTTGTTACGTGAACGACGTGGTGCTGGCCTGCCGGCGATTGGCGGCGGCGGGGCGGCGGGTCTTTTGCCTGGACTTGGACGCGCATCACGGCGACGGCACCCAGGCGGCCTTTTACGAGCGGAACGACGTGTTCACCGTCTCGCTTCACGAAAGCGGGAAGACGCTGTTCCCGTGGGGCGGGTTCGAGCATGAAGTCGGCGAAGGAGCGGGCGCGGGCTGCAACGCCAATCTCAGCCTGCCCGCCGGCATTTACGACGCGGCCTTCCTGCGGGCCTTGGATGAATTTGCCTTTCCGCTGCTGGACGCGTGGTCGCCGGACGTGGTGGTGGTGGAGCTGGGCATGGACACCCTGGCCGGCGATCCGTTGACCCATCTCGCGCTCACCAACAACGTGTATCCCGACTTGGCGGAGCGCCTGCTGGCCCGGGAACGGCCGCTGCTGATCCTCGGCGGCGGCGGCTATCACGTGGACAACACCGTCCGGGCGTGGACCCTGATGTGGCGGGCCCTGGCGGGCGAGGAAGTGGCGGAGGATTTGAACGCCGGCATGGGCGGGGTGTTTCTGGGCAGCACCGACTGGATCGGCGGCCTGCGGGACGCGCCCGCCCCGCCGTCGCCCGAGCAGGCCCGGAACGTGGACGCCGCCCTCGACCAGGCCCTCACGGCGGCGCGAACCGCCCTCGCGCCGTGGCATCCCCGGGCGTTCCCGGCTTGCGCCGCGTGCGCCGGGCCTTCAAGTTGAACGCGTTTTTCATCGTGCAACCAAGAACCTGACAGAGAAGAATCAGTATGAGCGAAAACAAAGTTGTCTCCACGGACGCGCTGTTGCAGGAAGACCGGAAATTCCCGCCGCCGCCGGAAGTGGTGGAATATGCCCATATCAACGCCGCGCAATACCAGGAGATGTACGAGCGGTCGGTGAAGGAACCGGACGCCTTCTGGCTGGAACAGGCGCGGACCCTGGATTGGATCAAACCGCCCACCGTGGCCCGCAAATTTACGTGGAACACCCAGGGGCGCGTGATCAAGCATACGTGGTTCGAAGACGGCCAGATCAACGTCACCCTCAACTGCCTGGATCGCCATCTGGAGACGCGCGGCGACAAGGCGGCCCTGGTCTGGCAGGGCGAACCGGAGGAGGACGTCCGCACGTTGACCTACCGGGAGCTGCACGCCGAGGTGTGCAAGTTCGCCAACGTTCTCAAATCCCTGGGCGTAAGGAAGGGCGACCGGGTGGCGATCTACCTGCCGATGATCCTCGAACTCCCCGTCGCGATGCTGGCCTGCGCCCGCATCGGCGCGATCCACTCGATCGTGTTCGGCGGGTTCAGCGCCGACGCCCTGGCGGACCGGATCAACGATTCCCAGTGCAAGGTGCTGATCACCGCGAACGTGTCGCTGCGCGCCGGCAAGCACATCCCGCTCAAGGGCATTTCCGACGAAGCCCTCAAGAGCTGCTCCAGCATCACCAACGTGGTGGTGGTGAAGCGCAACGACGAACCGTGCGGCTTCCAGGAAGGCCGCGACCTGTGGTGGCATGATTTGATGGCCGACGCTGCCGCCGACTGCCCCGCCGAGACGATGGGGGCGGAGGATTCGCTGTTCATTCTCTATACCTCCGGCTCCACCGGCAAACCGAAGGGCGTGGTGCACACCACCGCCGGCTATCTGTTGCACGTCTCCCTGACGCACAAATATGTCTTCGACGTGCACGAGCATGACATCTACTGGTGCACGGCGGACATCGGCTGGGTGACCGGCCACAGCTACATCGTCTATGGCCCGCTGTGCAACGGCAGCACCAGCCTGATGTTTGAAGGGGTGCCCACCTATCCGGACGCCGGGCGCTTCTGGCAGATCGTCGAGAAATTCAAGGTCAACCAGTTCTATACCGCGCCCACCGCCATCCGCGCGTTGATCCGGCTGGGCGAGGAATGGCCCGCCCAATACGACCTGAGCAGCCTGCGCATCCTGGGCACGGTGGGCGAGCCGATCAATCCGGAGGCGTGGATGTGGTATTACCGCGTCATCGGCAAGGAGAAATGTCCCATCGTGGACACGTGGTGGCAGACGGAGACCGGCGGCCACATGATCACGGCCCTGCCCGGCGCCCACACGCTCAAGCCCGGCAGCGCCAACCGCCCCTTCTTCGGCGTCGAGCCCGTGGTCCTGCGCGACGACGGCACCCCTTGCGAACCGAACGAGGGCGGCAAGCTGTGCATCAAGAAGCCGTGGCCCGGCATGATGCGCACCATGTGGGGCGATCACGACCGGTTCATCAACACCTACTTCACGATGTACAACGATCTCTATTTCACCGGGGATGGCTGCCGGATTGATCCCGACGGCGATTACTGGCTGATGGGGCGGATTGACGACGTGGTGAACGTCTCGGGCCACCGCATCGGCACGGCGGAGGTGGAGAGCGCGCTGGTCAGCCATCCGAAGGTGTCCGAGGCGGCGGTGGCGCCGATGCCCCACGACGTGAAGGGCCAGGCGCTCTACGCCTTCGTCACCCTCAACGCCGGGGTGGAGCCGAGCGAGGAGCTCAAAAAGGAACTCGTCCGGCACGTGCGCCAGGAGATCGGCCCCATCGCCGCGCCGGACAAAATACAATTTGCCTCCGGCCTGCCCAAGACGCGGTCGGGCAAGATCATGCGGCGCATCCTGCGCAAGATCGCCGAAGGCCAGCCGGAGGCCATCGGCGACACCACCACCTTGGCGGATCCGAGCGTGGTGCAATCACTGGTCGAGGGCCGACAATAGCGCCCCGGTCTGACATCGTCATTCATCCGCAATGAGGGCCGGGGCAGAAACGGCCGCCCCGGCCCTCGGTCTTTTTAGAAAAAACCATGAGTAAAGAAAGCACGTTTAATCGGTGGTGGATCGTTGTGGGAGGCATTCTCATCCAGCTCGCCCTGGGGGCCATTTATGCGTGGTCGCTGTTTACCAAGCCGCTGACCGACGCGGAGGGACTGTATAAATGGACGGCCAGCCAGGCGGCCTGGGTCTTTTCCCTCGGGCTGCTGACCTTCGCCGTGGTGATGGTGCTGGCGGGGCGCTGGCAGGCCCGGATCGGCCCCCGGCCGGTGGCCATCCTGGGCGGGGTGGTCCTGGGGCTGGGATATATTTTGGCCGGGTTCCTGGGCGGCTCCTTTGTGGCGCAACTGCTGCTCATCGGGGTGGTGGGCGGCGCCGGCATCGGACTGGCCTACGTGGTGCCCATCGCGGTGCTGGTGAAGTGGTTTCCCGACATGAAGGGCCTGATCACCGGCCTGGCGGTGGCGGGCTTCGGCTTCGGCGCCACCATCTGGGTGAAGGCCGGCGGGGCGTGGTTCGGACTGGTGGAGCATCTCCACCTGTTCGGGCTGCCGCCCGTGCAAAGCACCTACGTGCTCTATGGCGCCCTGTTTTTCCTCATGGTGTTTCTGGGCGGTCTGGTGATGATCAATCCGCCGGAGGGCTACCGGCCCGAGGGCTGGGAACCGCCGCCCGGCGACGCCGGCCACGCCACCGGCGCGGTGGACTTCTCGTCGGGCGAGATGCTGCGGACCGGCCAGTTTTGGGCCATCTGGTTCACCTTCGTCTGTTCCGCGCTGGCCGGGTTGATGGTGATCTATTGCATCAAGTTGTTCGGCATTGACGCGTTGAAGTTCAAGGCCGGTTACACGGTGGAGCAGGCCTCGGCCATTGCCGGCACGGCCATGGCTTTTTACGCCATTCTCAACGGTTTGGGACGGATCACCTGGGGGGCGGTGTCGGACAAGATCGGGCGCAAGGCCGCCTTGATTGCCATGTGCTTCTTCCAGGGCGTGGCCATGCTGGCTTTTTACTATCTCGGCGGCGCGAAGCTGGGGCTCATCGTCGGCGCCTCGATCATCGGGTTCAATTTCGGCGGCAATTTCGCGCTCTTCCCGGCCATCACCGCCGACTTTTTCGGCAACAAAAACGTGGGCCTCAACTACGGCTGGGTCTTCCTGGCCTACGGCATCGCCGGCGTGGCCGGACCGCAGATCGCCGGCTGGTTCAAGGACGCCGCCAAGACGGCCACGGACGCCTCGGCCTGGCAGACTCCTTTCTTCATCGCGGCGGCGGCCTGCGTCCTGGGCGGGATCATCATGACGGTGGTCAAGGCGCCCCGGAAAAAAGCCGCCTGAACCCCGCCGCTCTTTTTTCGCACGAACCTCTGAAAACACACCTGAACTGATTCCTGAAAGTGAGCATGAAAACCCTGTGTTTGTTCCCTGAATCCCGCTCCGCCGCCCGGCGCCTTGTCGTCGGCATGGCGGCTGTTTTGTGGGGCGCGGCCGCCTGCTCCGCGCGGGCCGACTGGCAAGTCACCTCCAACCTGACCGCCAAGGCGGCGCTGGGCGTGCGCGAAACCTACGACAGCAATGTTTATCTGCAAGACACCGACCCCGCTCCCGGCGTGCCCGGGGCGGTTCCGGCCCGTCACGATTCCTGGGTGACCACGCTGCTTCCCCAGGCCGGCGTGGCCTATGAAGCCGGCGAAGCCTGCAAGGTGTCGCTGGGATACAAGGGGGAATACAACTGGTATTCCGACGCCGCGAGCGAGGACCATTTGCTCCATCGCGGCTTGCTTGATTTCTCCGGACGGGTGAAGGACACCCCGTGGAAACTGTCCAACACCCTGATCTATATTGACGGCAGCCGGGAGGGTCCCGTCTTCGGACGGCCCGCCGACATTCCGGCCATCGGCGGCATTCCCATGCGCGACCGGCGCGAAGCGATGATCTACAAGGGCAACCTCAGCGTGGACCAGCCGCTGGGCGGCAAATGGCATCTGCGGCCCGTGGCCACGGCCTATGTGCATGATTTCCGCACCCTCCAGCGGCCCAGCCCCACGCCCAGCCTCTGGGTCTATGAAAACTACGTGGACCGGCAACAATATACCGTGGGCGCCCACCTGGGATATGACGTGGGCCGCAACACCCGCCTCTCCTTGGGCTACATATTCGGCCGCCAGGATCAGGGCGAATTGCTGGGGGTGAACAGTCCGTACGACAATTATCTGCACCGGGTCCTGGTGGGGCTTTCCGGCAAGCCGTGGAAATGGCTGGAGCTGGGCCTGATGGCCGGCCCCGATTTCCGGGTGTTTGACAACGACATCCCGCGTTTCGACGAAAACGAGGTGCTGCCGTACGTGCTGAGCACCGTCACGTTGATTCCCGGCGAGCAGGACCGGATCGTCTTGTTCAACAAACGCTATGAACAACCGGCCTTCGGGGGCCCGAGCATGTATGAAGACGTGACGTACAAAGTCGTCTGGAACCACCAATTCAACCCCGAGCTTTCGGCCAGCTTCTCCTTTCAGGCCTATGAAGGACTCTGGAAACTGCCGGCCCGGCGCGAGGACTGGATTTTCACGCCCGGCGTGACGGTGACCTATCTCTGGCGGAAAAAACTGACCGTCCAAGTGGCATACAGCTACGACTGGACCCACTGTGCCTTGGACGGCGTGCCTTACAGCGACAATCGCGACTTCTCCCGCCACTTGGGCAGCCTGCTGGTGGGCTGGCGATTCTGAGCGCCGGCTTCCAGCCGGCCGGCCGGGCGAAAAAAAAGCGGCAGCCGCATAAAGGGGAAAGCCCGGCGGATTGGAAGTCTGCGCTGCGACCGGTGCGCGCTTTTTTCGGAATTCGGATTTCCCCCTATGGCCAGAGCTGGTTCAGCAGGCTGTGGGCCAGGCTGTCGGTCCACGTCGCATCGAGGTGGTGGGTCAGTTCGAACGATTTGGCGAAGTCGCGTTCGAACAGGCGGCGGCGCAGCGCGGCGGCGATGGCGGGATCCGAGGTGGCCAGGTTGACCTCCTGGTTGTTGCGCAGGCTCAAGCCGCTGAAGTTGGCCGAGCCCCAGCAGGCCCAGCCGTCCACGTACAAGGCCTTGATGTGGGACATGCCGGGGTAGAGGTACACCCGCGCGCCGTGGTCGAGGAGGTAGTTGGCCACCACCAGATTGCTGCCGGGGCCGCCGGCCATGTTGTTGCGGGTGCCCAGCACCACGCGCACGTCCACGCCCCGTTGCCGGGCGCGTGCCAGCGCGACGATCACCTCGTTGCTGAAGAGGTAGGGGTTTTCCAGGAACACCTCCCGCCGGGCGCGCGCCAACGCCTCCAGCACGGCCCGTCGAATCTCCTTGCCGGTGGTGCGGGTGCGCAGGTAGCGGAGTGACGCTTGGGTCCCCGATTCCGCCGGAACGGGGGGCCGTTCGCCGAACCATTTCCGGGCCACGAACGCCAGGTCGCCCAGCGCGCCCGCGTGCGCCCACGCCTTGGCGAATTCCCACTCCAGCGAGGCGACGATGGGCCCCTCCACCTCGGACATCAGGTCGTGCCATTCGTAGCGGTACTCGCGGCCCAGGTTCATCCCTCCGAGGTAGGCGTAGCGCCCGTCAATCAGGTACACCTTCGAGTGTTCGGCGGTGCCCCAGGTGTTCAAAAACGGGCGCACATGAACGCGCGAACCGCCCTCCAGATAGGCGCCGATGGACGGCGGCGGGTGAAATCCCTCCGGCAGGGGCGTGAGGGGCCAGGAGCGGGAGCTGGCCAGCGAGCTGAAGCGGTCCAGCAACACCCGCACCTCGATCGTCCGCGACTTGGCCCGCAGCAGGTCGGCAATCCGCACCGCGACGTCGTCGTTGTCAAAAATCCCCACCAGCAGGTGGATGTGATCCCGCGCCTCCCGAAGTCGTTGCTGAAAGACGGGAAAAAAACGTTCGCCGTCAATCAGGAAGCGGACCGTGCCCGCCTCCCGCCGGCTGGAAGTGTGGCGGTCCAGCCACGCTTCCCATGCGGGCAAATCCATGGGCGGGGCGTGGGGCCGCAACGGCGGCGGCGGGCGTCGGGGGCTTCGCAGCCGGGGGGCGAACAGGCCCACCAGGGATTGCCGGCCGCGATCCAGCAGCCGGCCCGCCGAGGAAACGGGATTCTTCACGCAGGCCCACACGTGCCCTTCAAGAATGAGCGTCAGCAAATCCCGTCCGCTGCGAATGGGGGAAGCGCCGCCCCGCAACGCCCGCGCCGGCAGCGGCGCCAGACACAGCACCGCCTGCCGCCGCTCCCGGTCCAGCAGCTCGAAAACCGTCTGCCGTCCGATCGGTGGCGGCACCAGACAGATCAGCTCGTGCCCGTCGTTCACGTGTCGCAACGCCTCGCTGAACCCGTCCGAAAGCCGGTGGCCGAACTCCTCGATGCCAAACCGCTGGCGCACCGGAATGGCGTCCGGCGGCTCCCGTCCCGCCCGCACCCGCACCCGGCCTTCGGCGTCGCGGTACAACACCCCCTCGCCGAAGGGGGTTTGGAAATAAATCCCCTCCCGCCGCCGGGCGGGGGCCAGCCGTTCGAGCACCCGGGCCAGCAGGGCCTGATAAGCCGCGCCGGAAATCACCTCGGCCTGCCGCCAGTCCGTGCCCGGTCGGGGACGGGACGGCGGGTGGCGATCGAACTTCAAGCGCGCCATCTGAAACTCAAAGCCCGCCGAAGGAGTGCGCAACGCGCGAAGCCGCCCCTTCAACGCCGCCTCCCCCCACTGGTTGGTGAAGTAAAAACGAAGATGCCGGTCCTTGCGAAACACCACCGGCGCGGCGGGCTCCCGCGCCCCCCGCCATTCCTCCCAGGTGCGGGGCGAGCGGGGCGGCGCTTCCGCCCGTGAAAAAGCCCCCCCCGCCGCCAACAGGGCCCCCCCCAGCAACAGCGCTTTGCCGGGACCGTTCCGTCCCCGGTTCCCGGGGTTCCGGAAACCGGAAGAACCGCCCGCCCGCCGGACAAGCGCAAAGGTGGCGCGGCGGCGGCTCATGGCTGGGGACGGAAACAGGCGGGCGCGAACGCGGGAAAATCACCCGCGCGCCGCCTTGCGTTCCGAGGGGCCGGCGCCCCCGGCAGGTTGATTGCCCGGTTCCCGGTCAAGACCGCCCTGCTATGGCGAAAGCCCCCGCGGATGTCAATCGCGCGGCGCGTCCCTCAACGGAACAGGTCCAACTGGGGCGGGGGTTCGAGCTGCTGGAGGGTGTCGCGTTCGGCGCGGTGGCGGCGTTTGCGGGCGGGGCGGCGGACGGTCCCTTCGGGGGTGAGTTCGGTGGCTTCGAGGTTGGCCAGAATGACCTTGGCCCGTTCGATGACCGGTTTCGGCACGCCGGCCAGGCGCGCCACTTGGATGCCGTAGCTCTGGTCGGCGCCGCCTTCGACGATCTTGTGCAGGAAGACGATCTGGTCGTTCCACTCGCGCACGGCGACGTTGAAGTTTCGCAGGCGGGGCAGCTTGCCGGCCAGCTCGGTCAGCTCGTGGTAGTGGGTGGCGAACAGCGTCAGCGCGCCGACCTGATGGTGCAGGTGCTCGACGATGCTCCACGCCAGGCTCAACCCGTCGAAGGTGCTCGTGCCCCGGCCCACTTCGTCGAGGATGATGAGGCTGCGCGGGGTGGCGTTGTTGAGGATGTTGGCGGTCTCGCTCATCTCGACCATGAAGGTGGACTGTCCGCGCGAGAGGTCGTCGCTGGCGCCGATGCGGGTGAAGATGCGGTCCAGCCGGTCAATCCGCGCCTCGGCGGCGGGGATGAAGCTGCCGGTGTGGGCCAGCAGCGCCAGCAGGGCCACCTGCCGGATGTAGGTGCTCTTGCCGGCCATGTTCGGGCCGGTGATGAGCATGATCTGGGGCGCGGCGTCGGCCTCGGGCGGACTCTCCGCGTTGTCCACGCCCGCGCCGCGGCTGCGCAGGCGGGTGTCGTTGGGCACGAACCGTTCCTCGACGAGCACCTGTTCGAGCACCGGGTGGCGACCGTCGCGGATTTCGAGCCGGCCTTCGTCGCCCACCTCCGGGCGGCAGTAATCGTGCAACCGCGCCGTCTCGGCGAAGGAGGCCAGCGCGTCCAGGTCACCCAACGCGCGGGCGGTCCGCTGGATTTCGACCAGCCGCTCCAGCACCGCTTCCCGGACCCGCTGGAACAGCTCGTATTCGAGCTTCACGCCGCGTTCCTCGGCCCCGAGGATTTTCGCCTCCATCTCCTTGAGGGCGGGGGTGATGTAGCGTTCCCCGTTGGCGATGGTCTGTTTGCGGACGTAATCCTCCGGCACCTTGTCGAGGTTGGCGCGGGTGATTTCGATGAAGTAGCCGAACACGGAGTTGAACCGCACCTTCAGCGACGGGATGCCGGTCCGCTCGATCTCCTGCTGCTGGAGCCGGGCGATCCAGTCCTTGCCCTCGCGGGCGGCGGCGCGCAGCTCGTCCAGGGCGGGGTCAAAGCCGTCGCGGATCACGCCGCCGTCGCGCAGCAGGGCGGGCGGTTCGTCCACGATGGCGCGGCGCAGCAGTCCGACCAGCTCCGGCAGCGGCGTCAACTGCTCGCGCAATTCCTCCAGCAAGGAGCGTTCCCTCCCGGCCGCGTCGGGCGCGGATTCCGGGGAAGTCTCCGGGGCGGCGGGCGCGGTTTCCGCGACTTCTTCAGCGGGGGCGGAAGCGGAAGGGGCGGCGGGCGTCCCGGCGGGTTCCAGCGCCGGAAGCCACTCCTCCTTCACGGCGGGTTCCGGCGCGACGGGCAGTTGTTCGAGCTGCTGGCGCAAGCCCGGCACCTGTTCCAGCGCCACCCGCAGGGCGAGCAGGTCGCGGGCGTTGCCGTTGCCGGTGCTCAACCGGCCGAGGGTGCGTTCCAGGTCGCGCACCTCGGTCACCGCCTCGCGAAAGGCGTCCAGCAGCGGGCCGTTCGTGAACCACGCCTGCACGGCCTCCTGCCGGCGCCGGATGGCCGTCGTCGAGGCCAGCGGTTGCGACAGCCAGTCGCGCAACCGGCGGGCGCCCATCGGGGTGACGGTGCGGTTCAACGCGCCGTAGAGGCAGGCCTGTTTCGGGCTGTCCCGATGCAGCGGCTGGAGCACCTCGAGGTTGCGCAGCGTGGCGGGATCGAGCACCAGAAAGCTGCTGGTCTCGTAAAAAGTCACGCCCGTGATGTGGCCCACGTCGCGGCGCAGTTCGTGCTGCAAATAATGCAGCACCGCGCCCGCCGCCCCGAGGGCCGCCGAACGGCCCCGCAGACCGAAGCCGTCGAGGGTCGTCACCCGGAAATGATCGCGCAGGGTGAAGCGCGCGTTCTCGCCCGCGAACACCCAGTCCTCGTAGTCCTGGATCAGCGGGAAGGAGGGTTCGATCAGCCGCCGCAACTCCGCCGCGCCGGCCGGCAGGACGACTTCCGCCGGGCGCAGCCGTTCCAGCTCGGCCAGCAGCGCCGCCGCGTCGGCCACCTCGGTGGTCTTGAGCTCGCCGGTGGTCAGATCGGCCACCGCGATCCCGTAGCGTCCGCCCGACTCGGCCAGCGCGGCCAGGTAATTGTTCCGCTCGGCGGCGAGCATCCGCTCGTCGAAATGCGCCCCCGGGCTGAGGATCTGGGTGACCTCGCGCTTGACCAGCTTGCCCGGCCGGGGATCCTCCACCTGATCGCAAATGGCCACCCGCCGCCCGGCCCGGAGCAGCCGCCCGATGTAGCCCTTGGCGGCGTGATAGGGGATGCCGCACATGGGCAGGTCGCCGCGTTTGGTGAGGGCCACGTTGAGCAGGCGGGCCCCGATCTTGGCGTCCTCCATGAACAGCTCGTAAAAGTCCCCCAGCCGGAACAACAACAGCGTGCCCGGCGGCAGCTCGCTCTTGATCCGGCGATACTGCGCCATCATGGGGGTGGTTTTCTTCGGCTTGCCCTTCGACGCCATGCGCAGCGGGATGGTGAAAGAAACCCCCGCCCGGGAAAAGCACTTTGCGCGGAGCGAAGGGAAATCCGAAGGAGCGAGGGAGCCGAGGGCCCGAAGGAAATCCGAATCCCGAAATCCGAAAGGCGCGCCACCTCCGTAGCGCAGGTTTCCAACCTGCCGACGTGAGCCGCGGGGGAGCGGCGAGAGGGATTCGTCCGCCAGGACGAAGGCCCGCGGGACCGAGCGCGGGGGCACGCGCGAGCCAATCGCTGACTTCCAGTTGGACAAGCCCCCGCATCTTTCCACCACGACACCACGAAGGGCACGAAAATTCCTCCTTGGCGGCGTCCGCCGGCGGGGCGGGCAGGGAAAACCCGAGCGGCCGGTGCGCGGGAAGGGGCGGCGAAAAAGGGGCGCGGGGTTGCGGTTTTTCCGCCTCCCGCGCGAAGAGGGTCACGCTGCACGGGGCGAGGCGGAGGCGGTCTTGCGGGCCGCGGGCCCGTTTTTCAGACCGGCGCTCAGGCGGCGGAATCGGTGGCGGCGGGGCCGGGACGGGGGACGTCGCGGAGGCGCTCGCGAATGAGGTCGGCGCGGTGGTGGTCGCGCTGTTGGGCGTTGAGCTTTTCCTTGGCGGTGAGCTGCAGGTGGGCCGGCTGCACCAGGAGAAAGAGCTCGTCGGTGAGGGACTTGGGGGTGTCGCCGAACAGGGCGAGGTCAATGCCGAGGCGAAGGAGGGAAAGCAGGTTGATGGCCTCTTTCGAGGGGACGCTGTGGGCGTTGGCGAGGATGCCGTAGGCCCGTCCGATGTGGTTGTACACCGAGCGCGGCTGTTTTTCGAGGAGCAGGGCGCGGGCGTCGGTTTCGTGCTCGATGATCTGGGCGACGACCTTGTTGAGGCGTTCGACGATTTCCTCCTCGGAATCGCCCAGGGTCATCTGGTTCGAGACCTGGAAGACGTTGCCGAGGGCCTCGGTGCCTTCGCCGTAGAGGCCGCGCACGGCCAGGCCGAGCTTGTTGACGGCCTGGATGACCTGGTTGATCTGCTCGGCCAGCACGAGGGCGGGCAGGTGCAGCATGGCGCTCACCC
This sequence comes from uncultured Verrucomicrobiota bacterium, assembly GCA_964601985.1. Lineage (GTDB taxonomy): Bacteria > Verrucomicrobiota > Verrucomicrobiia > Limisphaerales > J093 > J093. The sequence goes on along the minus strand of CAZRPT010000083.1, from coordinate 4,930 downwards.
GGATGCCGGTGCCCACGTTGGTGGGACAGGCGGTGAGGTAGCCCAGTTGCGGGGAGAAGGCGTACTGGAGGCGGCTTTCGAGGGCGGTGTCCACGGCGTCAATGGCCTCCCACGCGCGGTCGAGTTGCAGCCCCGGCAGGACGCATTGCATGCGGAGGTGGTCCTCCTCGTTGATCATGACGCTCAGGACCTGGTCGGCGCTGAGCACCAACGCGCTGCCCTCCCCTTTGGCGGCGTGTTCGCGGCTGATGAGGTGGCGTTCCACCAGCACCTGCTTGTCGAGAGCGGAAAAGGCCTCGATCCCGGCGGCGAAGCCGTCGTTCATCTCGGGCAGCGCCTCGACCGCCTGCCGGAGCTTTTCGCAGGACTGGATGCGTTCCGGTTTTTTGGCCCAGCCGGGAAAGGGGAAGTCCACCAGGTTGCGTGCCAGACGCACCCGGCTGGACATGACGATCCGGTCCTTCGGGCCGGAACGGCGGGCCACCTCGGCCACGGGGGCGAGAAAGGCGCGGAGTTTTTTGGAAGCGGAGGAGGACATGACGGGTCAGGCGGCGGGGGCTTGTTCGCGCAGGGCCTTGATTTCGTCCCGCAGCCGCGCGGCCTCTTCGTAATCCTCCACGGCCACCGCCGCCTCCAGTTGCCTTTGCAGTTTCTGGATGCGATCGGCCAGCGAACGGGTGGGCCGGGGCTGGCGGGGCACCTTGCCGGTGTGGCGCATGCCCTTGTGCATGCCTTTGAGCATCTTGGTGAGCCCTTCCTCGAAATGGCTGTAGCATTCGGCGCAGCCCAGGCGGCCGGTCTTTTTGAAGTCCGCCTGGCTGAAGCCGCACTTCGGGCACTTGGTTTGGTCGGCCTGGGCGCCCTCGGCGAGGCCCTCGGACGCCCCCAGGCCCATCATCAGGTCGGCCAGGGAAAAGCCCATCTCGTCGTCCACGCCCTTCTCCTTGGCGCAGCTTTCGCAGAGGTCCACCTTGGTCACCTTGCCCTCGATGATCTGGGTGAGATGCACCTTGGCCTCATTTTTTTTGCAAATCATGCACAACATGGCGCGCTTCGTTGCCGGGCGGAAGGGCCGGGCGTTCCGGCGGTTCAGCCGGCGTCCGTTGCCGGCGGGATGGGCTCGCCCGAGCGGCGGGTCAGCTCGCGGTAGCTTTGGACCAATTGCCGGGTGACCGGACCGGGAACTCCCTCGCCGATGGCGCGACCGTCAATCTTGACCACCGGGACGATCTCCGCCCCGCTGCCGGTCAGGAAACATTCTTCCGCCACGTAGAGATCATAGCGCGTGAGGGTGGTCTCCGCCACGGAAATCCCCGCCTCGGCGGCCAGTTCCATGACCACGTTGCGCGTGATGCCGTGCAGGGCGCCGGCGAAGAGCGGCGGGGTGTAAAGCGTGCCGCGCCGCAGGATGAAGAGGTTGTCGCCGGTGCACTCGGCCACGTAGCCCTCGGGATTGAGCATGATGGCCTCCTCGACGCCGGCCACGTTGGCCTCGATCTTGGCCAGCACGTTGTTCAGGTAGTTCAGCGACTTGATGGCCGGGTTGACGGCGTTGTGGTGATTGCGCGTGGTGGGCACGGTGATGATGGCCATGCCGTTCTCGTACAACTCCGGCGGGTAAAGCTGGATCTTGCCGGCGATGATGATGACCGCCGGGTTGCTGCACCGGTCGGGATTCAGCCCCAGCGTGCCGGCGCCCCGGGTGACCACCAGCCGGATGTATCCGTCCACGATCTCATTCGCCCGGCACGTCTCGATGACCGCGCGGGTAAGCTCGGGCAGGGTCATGGGGATGTTCAAGGCGATGGCCTTGGCGGAGTCGTACAACCGTTCGAGGTGCTCCCGCAGCTTGAACACCCGGCCGTGGTAGGCCCGGATGCCCTCAAACACGCCGTCCCCGTAAAGCAACCCGTGATCGAAGACCGAAATCTTCGCGTCCTGTTCGTCGTAGTACTGGCCGTTGATGAAAACCTTCATGCAATGCAGCGCCCAGCCTAAGAACAGCCCGCCCCCCAACGCAACCCCTATCGCCCGCCAATCGGCGCCTCCGGCGGGGCCCGAAAACCTCTTTCGCGGGGGCCCGCCGCGCGCCTTTCGGCTCGCCGCGCGTGGCCGGGGGGGCCACACTGGAGGCCGCGTCGGCGGGATGCCGGATGCCGGAGGCCATGAGCTTCGCGAGTCTCAAAACTCATCAGCAGGGCGTGCAACTGCTTCAGCGCAGCCTGGAGCGGGGTCGCCTCGGGCACGCCTATTTGTTCGCGGGCGCCCGGTTGAGCGAGCTGGAACCGCTGGCCCGCGCGCTGGCCGCCACCTTGAATTGCGCCCACCCGCCCGCCCGCGCGGCCAACGGGCTGCCGCTCGACGCCTGCGACGCCTGCCCCTCCTGTCGCCAGACCGCCGGCGACGTCCACCCGGACGTGCACTGGCTGCGGCCCGAATCCAAGACCCGCATCATCAAGGTCGAGGCCATGCGCGAGCTGTTGCGCACGCTGAACATGAAGGCCACCGGATCGGGCTGGAAGTTGGGCATCATCTCCGGCGCCGACCGGATGCGGGAGGAGGCCGCCAACACCTTCCTCAAAACCCTCGAGGAACCGCCGCCCCGCTCGGTGCTGATTCTCCTGACCACCGAACCCGGCCGGGTGCTCGAAACCATCCAATCCCGCTGCCTGCGGCTGAACTTCGGCGGCGAGGCCGCGCCGGTGGGCGATCCCGGGCAGCAGGCCTGGCTGGCGGATTTCGCCCGGTCGGCGGCCCGGGCGGGCGGGGATTTGCCGGCGCGTTACCGCCTGCTGGCGCGCCTGCCGGCGGAGCTGGGGCGCATCCGCGCGGCCATTCAGGAGGATCTGGCCGCGCGTTCGCCGTTGCAACGCTACGACGAGGTGGAGAGCGATCTGCGGGCGCGTTGGGAAAGCGAGCTGGCGGCGTCCGTCGAGGCGGAATACCGCCGCCAACGCGGGGAGTTTTTGTCCGGCCTGCATTGGTGGCTGCGGGACGTGTGGCTGTGCACGCTGAAAACGGCGGCGGAGTTCCTGAGCTTTCCCGATCTGGCGGCCCACAGCGAGGCGGTGGCCCGGCGGCTCCAACCGGCGGAGGCGCTGGCCAATCTGGACGCCTGGGAACGGATGATGCGGCTGCTGCACACCAACGTCCAGGAGGCGCTCGTCCTCGAAGTGGGCCTGCTGCGGTTGCGGTTGTGAAGACGAAGCGCGCCCAGCCCCCATCCGCTCCCGCGCCCAAGGCGGAACGCTCCACGACCGGTTGCCCGCCCTGGCTGCCCCGCTTTTTGCTGGGCGGATTGCTCGGACTCACGGTGGCCAAGTTCGGCAATCCCGCCCTGCTGGATCACCTCACCACGCCGCCCACGAACCTCTTCGAGTGGCTCTATTTCACCTGGCCGCTGCGCTGGGCGTATTTTCTCGTGGTCGTGGTAACCCTGGCCTGCCTGCCCGCCTTGCGCTGGCCACCGGCGGTCCCGCGCTGGCTGGCGATGCTGCCGGCGGTGTGGCTGGTCTGGCAGGGGGTGGCCAGCATCGGCACGGTGGACGCCCACCTGACCCGGATCACCCTGCCCTATCTCGCGAGCGCCGTGGTCTGTTACTACCTCGGGCTGGCGGCGTTGCGCGACGGCTGGCGTTCCCGCGCCTTCTGGGGGCCGTATCTGGCGGGGTTTTTGTTCATGCTGCTGGTGGGGTTCCAACAACAATTCGGCGGACTCGAAGCCACCCGAGAACAAATCCTCTCCCAGCCGGGTTGGGAAAAACTGCCGCCGGAATTCCTCAAGCGCATCAACAAGCTGCGGGTCTTCGCCACCCTGCTCTACCCCAACGCCCTGGCCGGCGTGCTGCTGCTGCTGTTGCCGGCCATGACCGTGGCCACGTGGCGGATGTTGCGGTTCCTCACCCGGCCCACCCGCCTGCTGTTGAGCGGCGCGGTGGCGGCGGGCGGACTGGCCTGCCTTTACTGGTCCCGCTCGAAGGCCGGCTGGCTGGTGCTGCTGGCGATGCTGGGCGTCCTGTTCTGGCGGCTGCCGGTGGGCCGGCCCCGCTGGAAGGCGATCTTCATCGGCATTCTGTTGGTGGCCGGGCTGGGCGCGTTTTTCCTCCGCTTTTCCGGCTACTTCGCCCAGGGGGCCACCAGCGTCAGCGCCCGACTGGATTACTGGCGGGCCGCCGTCCAGACGGTGGCGGATCATCCGCTGGCCGGCTCGGGGCCCGGCACGTTCCAGCGGGAATACGAACGCCGCAAACCGCCCGAGGCCGAGATGGCCCGGCTGGCCCACAACGACTACCTCCAGCAGGCCTCCGACACCGGCCTGCCCGGCGCGCTGCTCTACGCGACATTGGTCTGGGGGACGCTGGCGTGGCTGGCCCGCCGCTGCTGGCGCGAGCCGTTCCGGTTCGCCGTGTGGCTGGGGCTGCTGGGCTGGGCGTTGCAGAGCTGCGTCGAATTCGGCCTCTACCTCGCGCCCATCGGCTGGGCGGCCTTTCTGCTGCTGGGCGCCCTGTCCGCCGACCCGCCGCCGCCGGCGGAAAATCCGAACTCCGGGGAACCGAAGGCCCGACGGAAAACCGAATCCTGAAATCCGAAATCCGAAAGTGTTCCCGGAGCGGCCGGGTTGACGCGAAGTGAAGGTGGCTTTTCCGTAGCGCAGACTGGAATTCCGTGCTACGGAGCGGAAAGGCGGCTCCCCGTCTCCTCACCTCGGCGATTTCGGAGGATGCTTTTTCTCGGATTTCGGAATTTCTTTCACCCTCATCGAGCCTCCGCGCTCTCGGGCCGGTCATGCCTTCCCGGCCGGGATTCGAAGAAACAAGCGTCCCACTCCCCGTCGCGGCCAAAGGTTGCTGGCGGGAAGGTCGCTTTGGTAAGCTCTCCCCGCCATGCGGATTTTATCGGGCATCCAGCCTTCGGGCTCGCTTCACCTGGG
>CAZRPT010000082.1:0-6830 GCA_964601985.1 uncultured Verrucomicrobiota bacterium | reverse complement strand
AAATCACCCGCCGCGGCCGCCGTGGGGAGCGCGACGGCGCCCCCGGCCGCCCCGGGTTGGAGAACCCGGCCGGCAGCCCGGGGGCGTTTTGCGCCCTTCCGGTCGGCCGCGTGTCCCCCGCGCGGCGGCGGGGGCCGCTTTTCCGAGGGGCTCTTGGGTCGGGGGGAGAAAAGCAAACCGGCGGAGCGGATCGGTTTCGATCGCCCCGCCGGTTGCGGTCTGCCGGGCCGCGAAAAAGCGCCCGGTGCGAGGAGACGGGAATTATTTCTTCAACCGATAAAAGGCCGCGGCGCCGTCCATCGTGACCGTGGCCGAGTTTTCACCGGCATCCGGCACGTCGGTCCAGCCGTCCGGATTGCCCAGATCGGTGTTCACCTGGAGCGTGTAACCGGCGCCCTCCCACGTGAGGGTCAGTTGGTCGCCGGCCACGCTGTAGGCGAGCTCCGGCGCGGCGCCTTCGGGCATCGAGTACAATCCCACGTTGTCAATGCCCCAGAACCAACTGGCGGTGCCGGCGTAGAGGAAGCGGATCTGCACCTGGGACTGGTTGTCCGCGAGCGGCAGGCGGTACTTCTCCACGCGCTTCGACTCCCACTGGTCGTCGTTGACCCGCCCCTGGATGTAGGGGCCCAGGTCGGCCCATTGATCCTCCGGCACCTTCAGGAAGGCGCCGTAGAAGCCGCCCTTTTGCTCGCCGGTGTCGGGATCGGTGTAGGTGGCCGTGTCGCCGCGCGGCTCGGTCAGGGTGGCCACGGCGTCCACTTCACCCGCGTCGTTCAGGATGATGTCCGGCGCGTCAATCATGTACATCACCGGCATCCAGGTGTTGCCGCCGTCAATGCTGTATTCCACGCCGGCGATGTTGTCCTGGTTCTGGGTGTAGGCGCTGTAGAAGACCAGGTGCACGTCGGTCTTGCCGCTCAGGTCAATCACCGGCGTGAGCAGTTCCGAGTACTGGCTGCCGCCCCGCACGTCGGACTCCATGTAGGCGAACTTGCCGTTCATGAGGCTCTCGAGGCGTTCGCCGTTGATGTAGGCCTCCGGCGTGTTCAGCCGCCGTTGGGCGTTCCAGCCGCCGGCGTCGCCGATGTCCCTCATTCGCTGAACGGAGATCACCGTCCACATGAGATAGCTGTCGCTGTGGGGGTCGTTCAGGTCCTCCGTGCCGCTGGGAGCAATGGGGCTCCAGCGGGTCCAGCCGTCCGGAATCTCCCCCTCGTCGGTGGACTCGAAGTCCTCGAACCAGATCGGGTCGGTCAATGTGAAGTTCGCGTAGTTGGCCACCGTGTAGCTCCACGTGGCCACCCGTTTGCCGTCCGCCTGGGTCGCGTCCGCGAACTCGGCCCGGTAGGTTTCCGCGCTCAACGGCGCGGGCAGGGTGGGCGCGGTGTAATCAATGCGGGTCTTGCCGTCCTTCTTCGGGTGGATGGTGGCGTCCGCCGTGACCTCCTGGTCGTTGTGGTACAGGTGGAAGGTCGCGGCATCGAAGGCCACGTCCTGGTCCTCGATCAGGATGGAGATGCCGGACGACGGCGCGATGTTCTCGCTGCCGGGCAGCGGCATCAGTCCGCTGATGGACGGCCCCAGCTTCTGGACGCCGGTTTTGAGCGCCCGGTAGCACGGCAGGCCGGCGTCGGCGTTGAGCAGCCCCCGCTGGGTCGGATCATCCGGATCGGCGGAGTACCAGCTCACGCTCATGCCGCCGGCGCCTTGCTCGTAGATCAGCCGGAAGGGGTAAACCCCCTCCTTGGTCACCTCGAAGGTGAAGAACGTGTCCGCGGCGCCCCGACCGCCGTCGAATTCGCCGAGGACGATCTCGTCGGCCCGGTCCAGCGGATTGCCGGTGGTCACCCGGAAGCCGTCGTCGCTGTTGACGATCATGCCGTAGGTGCCGGGAGTGAGGGGGATGTAGGTGGTCGCCTCCATGGCGATGTTGTCCGTGGTCCCTTCCAAACCGGGAATCCCCGGGAACGTGCCGGCGTCGTAATCAATGGTGAACGGCTCGTCGTACGTGCCGTCGGGGTGGAAGAGCCAGCCCTGCAAATCGGCGATGTTTTCGTAGGGCTCACCCGTGGTGGGATTGACCAGGAACCCGGCCAACTGGGCTTCGGCACGGGCCAGACTGTTGGGCAACGTGCCGTTTTCCGTGGTGGTCTGATGGACCCGGACGGTGAACCCGAGCTTGGCGGGATCATAGGAGCCGCTGGGGAGGGCGACCGATTCAGGGATCGTCACTTGTGCCATGGCCGTGAAACCGAGGGCAGCCAGCGAGGCTCCCGCCCAGCCACGCCATCCCAGTATTTTGGAATAAGACATCATGGGAATGAGTTGGTTTGCTTTCCGTGGTTAATGGTTGAATATCAATGGCATTAGATTCGCTGGCGGCCCAGTTGACAAGCAAAAAATTCCTTTTTCAAAGCGCGCGCTGCCGCGAAAAAGGGCCGCCAAGGGGACGGGCGGGAGGGGGGAGAGCGGTTTTCCATCCGCAACAATCCCGCTCCGGCGCCATCTTTTGCCGGCGCAACACAGGACACGTTGACAGCCGGGGGCGGGTGGTTTTTGGTTACGGCATGCGCGCATCGTTTTTTCGGGGGGCCTTGGGCTTGGCGACGGTGGTGGGCGGAATGGCGCTTCTGGCGGAGGACTGGCCCTGCTTCCGCGGGCCGCGCCATGACGGCATCTCCCGCGAGACGAACTGGACCTGCGACTGGCCGGCTTCCGGGCCGCCCCGGCGCTGGACGGCGGAGGTGGGCACCGGCTTTTCCGGCGTCAGCGTGGCCGCGGGGCGGGCGTTTACGATGGGCAACCGCCGCAATCACGACACCGTCTGGTGCCTGGACGCGGAATCGGGAAAGACGCTCTGGCGGCACACCTATCCCAGCAAACTGGCGCCGCGCTATTACGAGGGCGGTCCCGGGGCGACCCCCACCGTGGACGGCGAACGGGTCTATACCCTGAGCAAGCACGGACGTTTGTTCTGCTTCGCGACCGCCGACGGCCGGGTGTTGTGGGAGGAAGACCTGCCGAAAAGATACGGCGTCACGCCGCCCACCTGGGGCTTTGCCGGCTCGCCGTTCATTCACAACCGCCTTCTGCTGCTCAACGTGGGCGGCGCGGGCATGGCGCTGGACAAACTCACCGGCCGGCCGGTCTGGACTTCGACCACCAACATCACCGGCTACGCCACGCCGGTGCCGTGTCGGTGGCGGAAACAGGATGTGGTGTTGCTGTTCGGGGCGCGGGCCTTGCGCGGGGTGCGCGTCAGCGACGGCCAGACGCTCTGGCAGTTCCGCTGGAAGAGCGGGTGGGACGTGAACGCCGCCGATCCCGTCCTGTGGGGAAACCGGGTCTTCATCTCCTCCTACGACCAGGGCGGCGCGCTGCTGGACCTCACGCCCCGGGGACCGAAACCGCTCTGGCAGCACCTCTCCATGTCCAACCAGTTCAACGCCTGCGTGCTGCTGGACGGCTTCCTGTACGGCATCAACGGCAACACGGACATCAAGTTGAAGGACCTGCGCTGCGTGGAATTCGCCACCGGGCGGATCGCCTGGAAACACCAGGGGCCGGGGCTGGGCTCGCTCATCGCGGCGGGCGGGCGGTTGCTCATTCTGAGCGATCGTGGCGAGCTGGTGGTGGCGGAACCGTCCCCGCAAGCGTTCCGCCCGCTGGCGCGGGCCAGGATCTTGTCGGGCCGCTGCTGGACGGCGCCCACGCTGGCCCACGGCCGGCTTTATGCCCGCAATTCCCGGGGGCGCCTGGTCTGCGTGGACTTGCGTCCCCCCGGCCGAAGATGAATCCCCCCCCCGCTCCCCGCGCGGCGGACGTTTTCCGCCGGCTCGTCCGTCGCGCGGAGGCCGGAAGGAGATTTTCGGGGGGCGCGGCCCCCATGCCGGGGCTCAAGCCCCCCGCGGGAAGGGCGCCCTCAATCGAGCACCTTGACGCGGTAAAACTTCTGCGGCCCCGAAGCCCGCACGGAGTCGAAGACGTACATCTTCTGACCGGTGCCCTCCACCGGCTCGCCCAGGTCGTACCAGAACGCCGAATCCACCTCGTCCGCCCACTGCACCTGATAATGTTTGCCGGCTTCGCTGTTCCAGCCGATCTCGACGGCAATCCAGATTTCCGCCTGCAAAATGTGTGAAGGCTGTTCGCCGTGGAGCCGGGCCAGATATTTCTGGGCGATCTGGTCCACCTGATCGAAGCTGCCGGCAATCAACAACCGGCCGTCGTCGGTGGTCGTCACCGACCGGATTTCGCCGGTGGCGTCGGTCATGCCCACGAACGCCGCATCCGTGCTGCCGTCATCATTCACTTGGACGAGATTGTGGCGGGTCTCGCCGTTGACGCCGGAAAAATCGCCCGCCACCACCAGCTTGCCATTGGGCGCCACCCGCAACGACAGCACATCGGCGGTGGACGGCTGGATCGTGACTTGGAAGCTGTAATCCATCGAGCCGTTCGGCAGGAAATGGGCCACCTGCTGCGGTCGTCCCCCAATGCCGGAGGAGAAACTCCCGCCGACATAGCAGCTGTAGTCATCCCGAACGGCGATGGCCTGGACGGTTCCCGTGCCCACGGAAGGCGTGAAACTCTCGTCCAGGGATCCGTCGGGGTTGAGCCGGGCCAGCCGTTTGGCCGTAGTAATCCCGTTGACCCGGTAAAAAGCGCCGCCGAGCAAGATGCGTCCGTCGGGCAGCCCCGCCAGCGCGTACACGGAACCGGCAAAGGTGCAGTTGAACGAGGGATCCACCGTGCCGTCGGCATTCAGCCGCACCAGTTTGCTGCCCTGCGTCAGCACGATCCGGCCGTCCGGTTGCAGCAACAACGCCTTGATCTCCTTGCTCACCTCCGGCGCGAACGAGACCTCCAGCGAGCCATCCAAATTCAGCACTGCCAGACGCCGCCGCTCCATCCCGTTGATTTCGGTGAAACTGCCGCTGATGAGAAGCTTCCCCGCCGGGGTGTACCACACGCCGTCCACCGCGCCATCCACCGCCGGCGCGAAGCTTTCATCCAGAGTGCCATCCGCGTTGAGCCGCGCCAGATGAGGCTGGTGGACGTCGTTGACGCGGGTGAAATAGCCCCCCACCACCACCCGGCCATCAGGCAACGCCCGCGCCATGTTGACCGTGCTGCTGAACCGGGGACGAAACGAGAGATCCAATGTTCCCGGGACCACTTCAGCGCCCTGCGCCAGGCCCAGAACAAGCCCGCCGGTCAAAAGGGAAACCAGCGGGCGAAGCAAACGTGAACACCCTTTCTTGCTCATAACATTCCTTTCTCCTTAGCACCAAGTAACACATCATTCTGTATGCCGGCAATTGTTGCGTCAAGCGCTTTCGCGCCCCCCCCGCCTCGCGCCCGCAAAAGGTGACGAGCGGGAGGGGGCGGGATCACTCCCGGCTTTCCGACTTCGCGCCGAAAATGCGGATCACCAGGCGCCCGTCGGCATCCAGCGCGCCGCGATACATGCCCGGCGTGTTGAACGGCATCGCGAACCGCCCCCGCCGGTCCAGGGCGATCACGCCGCCCTGGCCGCCCAGCGCCGCCACTTTTTCGTGGATCACCGTTGCCGCCGCCGCGGTGACCGAGAGCCCCCGATACGCCATCAGGGCGGAAACGTCGTGGGCCACCGCCAGCCGGATGAAATACTCCCCGTGACCGGTGGCGGAGACGGCGCAGGTGCGGTCGTCGGCATACGTTCCGGCGCCGATGAGCGGTGAATCGCCCACGCGTCCGTAGCGTTTGTTGATCATGCCGCCGGTCGAGGTGCCGGCGGCGAGGTGGCCGTTTTGGTCGAGCGCCACCGCGCCCACCGTGCCGAATTTCTCCTCCGCGGGCGGCGGGGCGGCGGATTCTTTCCCGACCTCGCGGCGGCGGGCTTCCCGCCACTGACGCCAGCGCCATTCCGTGCGGAAATACTCCCGCGAAACCAGCGTCATGCCCTGCTCCCGCGCGAACCGCTCGGCCCCTTCGCCGGTCAGCATCACGTGGGGGGAGCGCTCCATCACCCGCCGCGCCAGGGAAATGGGATTCCGGATCCGCTGCACCGCCGCCACCGCGCCAGCCTCCAGGGTCCGCCCGCTCATGATCGAGGCGTCCAGCTCGTTCGTGCCGCTGCTGCTGAACACCGAGCCCTTGCCGGCGTTGAAAAGGGGGGAATCCTCCAGCCGGATGACGGCCTGCTCGACCGCGTCCAGACTGTCCCCGCCGCCTTGCAGCACGGCCCGGCCGGCTTCCAGCGCCTCGCGCAACGTCCGGCGGCACGCCGCCTCCTGTTCCGCCGACGAAATCTCCTGCCGAAGATTTCCGGCGCCTCCGTGAATGACAATGGCCCAGGGCATGTTCCTCGCGGCGCGTCTTCCCGCGCCGTCCTCGCGGAAGCGCGCAGGCTTCCTGCGTCCGCCGCCGAAGTCAACCGTCAAAACCGTCCCGCGAAAAGCCGGCGGGAAGGGCGGAGGAAAAGGGGGCGGCGAAACGGTCGCGCTTGCCGCGGAACGCGGGGCGGGGCAAGGTTCGGGCCGGTCGTGTCGGCGTGGCGGAATTGGCAGACGCAAGGGACTTAAAATCCCTCGGCCCGGAAGGGTCATGTGGGTTCGACTCCCACCGCCGACACCAGCCGCTCACCACCATTCCACCGCGCCGGGGGGGACGCGGAGGCCGGGTTCCGGCCCGCCCCGATCCGCCTCGGGGCGGCGGAAGGCGGGCGTGCGTTCCGGAGGGCGGTAGGCGGGTTTGAGCTCGCCGTGCTCGTCGAGGAACGGGACGCGCCAAGCCCGGTAGCGCGCGAGGATTTCGTCGAATTGCGCCCGGCTCGACAACCGCGC